>NZ_JBVJMV010000001.1:0-525555 GCF_055584025.1 Streptomyces sp. NPDC104309
CACCGCCGGCAACGACGCCTCCAGCCACTCCGAGGCCGTGTCACCGTCCCGGCGGCCCGTCACCGTACCGCCCTCGACCGACACCTCCGACAACAACGTGACCTGCGGGACACCCAGACGCTCCGCCAGCACCGCCGGCAGCACACCCATCGTGCCGTCCGTCGACGCCATCCCACAGACCACCAGGTCGTAACCCGTCTTCTCGATCGCCTTCGCCAGCACCAGCGACGTGCCCATCACATCACTGCCGTGCAGATCGTCGTCCTCGACGTGAACAGCCTTGTCCGCACCCATCGACAACGCCTTGCGCAACGCGTCCTTCGCGTCCTGCGGACCCACCGTCAGCACAGTGACCTCCGCACCGTCCGCCTCGTCCGCGATCTGCAGCGCCTGCTCCACCGCATACTCGTCCAGCTCCGACAACAGACCATCGACATCCTCACGGTCCAGCGTCAGATCATCGGCGAAATGCCGGTCACCAGTGGCGTCGGGCACGTACTTCACACAGACAACGATCCTCAAGCTCACGCCGGCTCTCCTACCTGGGTGTGGTTCGTAGGAACGACCATATGGCACTCAGTACCCTCTGTAAAGGAACCTGGTGCCAAAAAGGGCTCTCCGGTGCTACGTTCCCCGCATGACTGACGCACGCAGACCACCCAGGAAGGCCCCCATGCGGGAGGTGCTCGCCGAGGCGGCCTTCCAGCTCTTCCTGGAGCGGGGCTTCGAGCAGACCACGGTGGACGACATCGTGGCGCGGGCCGGGGTCGGGCGCCGGTCGTTCTTCCGGTACTTCCCCTCCAAGGAGGACGCGGTCTTCCCGGATCACGAGCGCTGCCTCGCCGACATGACCGCGTTCCTCGCGACGGTCGGTGACATGGATCCGGTCGACGCGGTGTGCGACGCGGCCCGGCTCGTGCTGCGGATGTACTCCGCCAACTCGGAGTTCTCCGTTCAGCGCTACCGGCTCACCCGGGAAGTGCCCGGGCTGCGCACCTACGAACTGTCCGTGGTGCGCCGGTACGAGCAGACGCTGGCCGGTCATCTCCGCGGCCGGTACGGCGAGTCGGGGGACGGTGCGCTCCGGGCCGAGGTGATAGCCGCCTCCGTGGTCGCCGCGCACAACAACGGGCTGCGGACCTGGCTGCGTTCGGGCGGCGAGGGGGATGCCGAGGCCGCGGTGGACCATGCCCTCGGGCTGGTCCGCCAGGTGTGGGGGAGCGCGGCTGCCGCAGGCGTGTCCATGCCGCCGTCCGACGATGACGTGGTCGTCATGGTTGCCACGAAGGGCACTCCGATGTGGCGCGTCGTGCAGCAGATCGAGTCCGCCATCGGCCAGGACTGATGCCTGAGCGGACCATGCTCTGGCACTGAGTGCCTTTACGTTTCGACACTCAGTGCCCTATGGTGCGGACGCGTCGACGCGCAGCCGCGGCGCATCCGAGCCGAGCGCAGGGGGTCGAAACGTGTCCCAGTCATCAAGTGGCACCGTGCAGACGGTGCATGAGAAGGCCGGCCTGAACTACCACCGCTGCCGCTGGTGCGGCACGGCCTCCTTCCGGAGGCTGCTGTGTCCGGTGTGCGCGTCAAGTGATCTGCAGCCCGAACACAGCGCCGGAGTGGGTGTCGTGGTGAGGTCCGGTGTCGTGCACCGCTACACGGAGGCGGCACGCAACGAGTCCCTCGTCCGGCTCCCCGAGGGCTTTGTGTTCCGCTGCAGAGTCGTCGGCGCCGCACCGCATCTGGTGTCGGTCGGCGCGCGGGTGCGCCCGGTCGCCGGTGATGATCCGGAGGCGGGAGAGGTCGTCTTCGAGCTCTGCGAACCACCCCGGTGCGACGACTGGTTCTGAGCCTCTGCTCGTCCGGCCCGCGGGGCACCACGGTCGTGTACTGCCGCGGCGCCGGCGTCCGTCGGCGCGCGGGTGCCCCGAACAGCCGCTTTCCGGTGGGCCGTTGTCCGATCGTCCGACCTGGTCACCCGCGACCTCGGCGTGCCGGCCGACGCCGCCGCAGACCGGGTGCTGGTCAGTCCGGCGGGAGTATCAAGCTCCGTGTGCGCCCATGGAGTGTCGTTCGAAATGAGGTCGCTCGCCTCTGCTCCCGGTGACTCCTGTGCAAGCCCGGCGAGCGCCTGACCGAGATCCGCGATCAGGTCGCGTTCGTGCTCAAGTCCGACTGCGAACCGGAGCAGGCCGCCGGCGACTCCTGCCTCTGCGAGCTCTTCCTCGGTCAGTTCGTTCGACCACATGGCCGCAGTTCGGCGGCGGCAACTGACCGCACGTCTGGACCTGCTCGGCGAACTGCTGCGGTCACGGTTGCCCAGCTGGTCGTGGACCCGCCCATCAGGCGGGCCATTCCTGTGGGTCCGGCTCCCGTTCGGCGACGGCGCTTCCTTTGCCCAGCTCGCCCTGTGGCACGGGGTGCAGGTGATCCCGGGTGCGAAAACGTCGCCCGACCGGAGCTTCGCGGATCACCTTCGTGTCGCGTTCGTGGCCGAGCCCGCGGAGCTCCGCGCCGCCGTGGACCGGCTCGGTGCGGCCTGGAGCGCGTTCGAGTCCGCAGGAGGCCCGGACAGGTTGCCGCTCGACGTCGTGGTCCAGCCACTTGCTCCTCGACGAGTCTTTGTCCTGCCGAGAGGGCACATGTGCTTGACCGGTACGGCCCCGCGCGTGCGCGGAGGCTGGAGCGTCAGTGGTGACACCGGCCGGGTGGCCGGCGCACTCGTCTCCCACCATCACGCTGCATCACTATGCCCATTTCAGGCCGGAGGCAGGCCGGAAGGGGCGTCGGGCGATCGATAGTCTGCTCGATGGTCAGGTCAACGGAGACATGGTTCCAAACTCCCCAGATTCTCCCCAGGCCAGGCCGTGAGCGCCATCTGTGCGTCCACGTGTCTGCGCGTGTCCAAGTGACAAGGATTCAGGGCATGTTCACCACTCGTCCCACTCTCCAGGGCACCTTCGGCATGGTGTCCTCCACCCACTGGCTCGCCTCGCAGTCCGCGATGGCCGTCCTGGAGGACGGCGGCAACGCGTACGACGCGGCCGTCGCCGCCGGATTCGTCCTGCATGTCGTCGAGCCCCACCTCAACGGGCCGGCCGGCGAAGTGCCGATGATCCTGGCGCCGAAGGACGGCGCGGTACGGGTGTTGTGCGGCCAGGGGCCGGCCCCCGCCGGCGCCACCGTCGCGCACTACCGCTCCCTCGGCCTCGACCTGGTCCCCGGTACCGGACCGCTCGCCGCGGCCGTGCCGGGCGCCTTCGACGCCTGGATGATGCTGCTGCGCGACCACGGCACGAAGACCGTCGCCGAAGTGCTGCGGTACGCGATCGGGTACGCCGAGGACGGCCACGCCCCCGTCGAGCGGATCGGCCAGACCGTCGAGACCGTGCGTGAACTCTTCGAGACCGAGTGGCAGTCCTCCGCCGACGTCTATCTGCCCGGCGGCAGATCGCCGCAGCCGGGTGAGCTGTTCCGCAACCCCGCCCTCGCCGCCACCTGGCGCCGGCTGATCGCCGAGGCGGAGGAGACCGGCGGCGAGGACCGCATCGCCCAGATCGACGCCGCGCGCAAGATCTGGAGCGAGGGCTTCGTCGCCGAGGCCCTGGTCCGCCAGGCCGCCCGCCCCACCATGGACACCAGCGGCTCCCGCCACACCGGCACCCTCGCCGCCACCGACCTGGCCGACTGGTCCGCGTCCTACGAGGCGCCCGCCACGTACGACTGGAACGGCTGGACGCTCGCCAAGGCGGGCGGCTGGAGCCAGGGCCCCGTCTTCCTCCAGCAGCTCGCGCTGCTCCCCGCCGAACTGCCGCGGTACGGCTCCGCCGAATACGTCCACCTGCTCATCGAGGGCTGCAAGCTCGCGATGGCCGACCGTGAGGCCTGGTACGGCGACGCGGCCGACGTACCCCTCGACACGCTGCTCTCGGAGCCCTACAACGCCGAGCGCCGCGCCCTCATCACCGACCGGGCCTCGCGCGAACTGCGGCCCGGCAGCCCGGACGGCCGCACCCCCGTTCTCAGCGGACACGCCCACGTCGTCGCCGCCGGCGCAGCCGGTTTCGACGCCCTGGGCATCCCGGCGGCGGGCGTCGGTGAACCGACGGTGGCGAAGAACGACGTCGGAACCGATCCGGTGGTGGCGAAGGGCGGTTCCGGGTTCGAGGAGCCGACGGTGGCGAAGGGCGGTTCCGGCTTCGAGGAACCGACGGTGGCGAAGAGCCGCGCCGGAGCCGACGGGGCGACCGTGACGAAGATCCGCGCGGGAATCGGGGAGCCGATCGTCGACGCAGACGGTACGACCCGTGGCGACACCTGCCATGTCGACGTGGTCGACCGCTGGGGCAACATGGTCTCCGCCACCCCCAGCGGCGGCTGGCTGCAGTCCAATCCGGTCGTGCCGGAGCTCGGGTTCCCGCTCGGCACCCGGCTCCAGATGGCCTGGCTCGACGAGGGCCTGCCGAACTCCCTCACCCCCGGACGTCGCCCCCGCACCACCCTCACCCCGTCCCTCGCCCTGCGCGACGGCATCCCGGTCATGGCGTTCGGCACCCCCGGCGGCGACCAGCAGGACCAGTGGCAGGTCCACTTCTTCCTGGCGGTCGCCCTGCGCGCCGAGGTCCGCGGCGGCCTCGACCTCCAGGGCGCCATCGACGCCCCGAACTGGCACAACGACAGCTTCCCCGGCTCCTTCTTCCCGCGCGAACTGCGGCCCGGCAGCGTCACCGTCGAGGAGGGCATGGACCCGGAGGTCGTCGCGGAGCTGCGCCGCCGCGGCCACGACGTCACGGTGGGCGACCCCTGGTCCGAGGGCCGGATGTGTGCCGTGGCCCGCGACCCGGAGACGGGGGTGCTCTCCGCGGCCGCGAACCCGCGCGGCATGCAGGGGTACGCCGTCGGACGCTGACCGGTCACCTTCCCGCAATGACCAGGTCGTCGGCCTCGCGGAGGGCCGTGCTTAGCTGGGGTCATGATCGATGACTTTCTCGCTGAGAACACCGGGGACGCCGGGCGCCCGACCGAGGTCGAGGCGGCGGTCCGCGCAGCGGCCGCCGCCGAGATCATGCCGCGCTACCGACAGCTCGCCGCGCACGAGATCATCGAGAAGAGCGGCCCGCACGACCTCGTCACCACTGCCGACCGCCTCGCCGAGGAACGCCTCACCGTGTCCCTGACCCGGCTCCTGCCCGGCTCGGTGGTCGTCGGCGAGGAGGCGGTCCACGCAGATCCGAAGGTGTACGACGCCCTGGGCGGTGACGCACCGGTGTGGATCGTCGACCCGGTCGACGGCACCCGCCAGTTCGTCCGGGGCGAACCGGGCTTCTGCACCCTGGTCGCGCTCGCCCACCGTGGCGAGCTCCTCGCCTCCTGGACGTACGCGGCGGCGCTCGACGACATGGCGGTCGCGGTCCGAGGCCGCGGCGCCACGCTCAACGGCAAGCCGATCCGTTCCGGCTCGCCCGCGCCCGGCGCCGTGCTGCGCGTGGCCATGTCGCACCCCGACTACACCACGGATGCCCAGAAGCGTGCCCTGCTCGGCCTGCGCGCCGAGGGCATCGACGCCCGCCCCTGCGGCTCGGCCGGTCTCGAATACCTCGCCGTCGCGCGCGGCGACCAGGACGCGGTCGCCTTCAACTGGGAGTACGCCTGGGACCACGCGGCGGGGCTGCTCCTGGTCACCGAGGCGGGTGGTGCCCAGGCCACGCTCTCCGGCGCCCCGTTCAGCATCACCGGCGGCAACACCTTGCCGTTCACGGCGGCCCGCGACGCGGCGACCGTCGAACGCATCCTTCAGGCACTGCGCGGCGAAGGCTGACCGGAACGCTGCCCGACCGCGGCGCTGTCCGGCCGTGGCGCTGTCCGGCGCGTGCGCTGCCCGACCGGCGTGACACCCGATCGCCGTCCTGCCAGCCGCTGTCCTGTTCAGCCGCTGTCCGGTCGGCCGCCGCGCCGATCCGGCGGAGTCACGATGCGAGGAGTTCCTGTGCCAACGCCCTGAGCCGGGCGCGGGCCTGCGGGTCGTACGCCTGCTCGTGGGCGGACTTCTCCGTGAACCGGTCGAAGTATCTGCCGGTGACCTCGGACAGGGCCGGGTCGGTGATCAGCCGCACGGTGGGCCGTACACCCTCCTCGACGGGGACGGCCGGCGTCAGCCCGTACTCGCGCACGGCCCGCGTGTCCATCAGGTGGGCCGGGTGCAGGGCGTTGACCGTGACCGCACTGCCCGCCGTCTCGGCTGCGAGATCGAACGTCGACATGATCATCGCGAGCTTGCTGCGGCAGTAGGCCTCAAGGCCCTCGTAGCCACGCTCCATCATGACGTCGTCGAAGTCGACGGGTGCCTGGCCCATCGAGGCCACATCGACGACACGTGCGGGCGCGGACGCGGTGAGCAGGGGCAACAGCTCACGCGTCAGCAGCCGGGGCGTCAGAAAATTCACCGCGAACCGGAGTTCATGGCCCTGGCGGGTCACTTCGCGGCGGAGCGGAGTGGTGCCGCCGCCGAGTGCGGCGTTGTTGACGAGGACGTCGAGCCGGGGCTCGGCGTCACGGATCCGGGCAGCCATGATCCGGACCTGGTCCAGGTCGGCCAGATCGGCGAGATACGTGCGTACGACGGCCCCGGGCCCGGCCCCCGCCGCACGCACCTCGGCGGCGGTCTCGTCCAGCCGTGCGCGGTCCCTGCCGTGCAGCAGCAGCGTCGCACCCCGGCGGGCCAGGTCGAGTGCGATGTGCCGGCCCAGCCCCTGAGTGGATCCGGTGATCAGGACGGTCTTGCGGAATACCTCCCGATGGCACGCGTCCTGGTGGAACGCGGTCTCGTGGGACATGGAAGCCGATTGAGTATCCATGCCTTGAGTTATATCAAGAGCTTGATATGTGTGCGGGCCTGATGAATCCCGGTGGCTGTACGCTCGCCGTCATGGGAATGACCGCCGACGAGCGCCTGGGTGCGGACATCAAGCGCGCGGAGCAGGCCCTCATGACGGCCAAGAGCGCAGCGCTCAAGGGCACGGGACTCACCGTCGCGCAGTACGCGGCGCTGTTCGCGCTCGCCGACAACCCCGGTATCTCGGGTGCCGCGTTGGCGCGTACCTGCCTGGTCACCCCGCAGGCCATGGCGGCGGTGCTGAAACACCTGGAAGAACGCGGTCTGGTGGTCCGCTCGGCACACCCGTGGCACCAGAAGATGCTGGAGACCCGTCTCACCGAAGCGGGCCGTGAAACGCTCCGGCTCGCCGACGGGCAGGCGGTACGGATCGAACGCCGCCTGGCCGACGAGTTCACGCCGCAGGAACGGGAAGCCCTGCGGGGTCTGCTGGCCCGCTGCCTCACGGCCATCCAGCGGAACTGAGCGCCCGGGGGACGGTCACACCGCGCCGTTGCCGTGCCTGACCAGGCAGAACGGATGCCCCGCCGGGTCTGCGCAGATCCGCCACGGCCGCCCCGACCCGGCACCGTCGTCGAGGACCGTCGCTCCCGCCGCCACGGCCTGCGTCTGTGCCGCGTCCAGATCCGGGACGCCGAAGTCCAGATGGAACTGCTGAGGGTGTGCCGGGTCCGGCCATCGGGGCGGACGGTGGTCCGCCACCCGCTGGAAGGCGAGGACCAGCCCGGCGGTCGTGTGGAGCGTCGCCCATCCCTCACCCACTGCCCACCGCGGGTCCGGCCGATCGACCTCTCCGCCGAGCAGGTGGTGGTAGAACTCGGCGAGGCGTGCGGGATCGGGGCAGTCGAGCACCACGCACTGCAGTTCGGCGATCACGGCCGGACCCCCGGATCCTGGTCGCGCGACGCGCGGTGCGGGCAGAGCGGACGGCGGGGCGGCGAGGAAGAGTTCGGTGTGTCCATCGAGCGGCGACCCTACCCGCGATGTCGCTGTCGGTCCCTCGGAATATCCTGGGTGTCCTGGCCGTCGGCTGACGAAGGAGTCCGAAGGTGCCGTCGATGCTTGATGCCGTCGTCGTGGGGGCGGGGCCCAACGGACTGACCGCCGCGGCCGAACTGGCCCGCCGTGGCTTCGCCGTGGAGGTCTTCGAAGCGGCTGGGACCGTCGGGGGCGGTGCCCGCACCGAAGAGCTCACCCTCCCCGGCTTCCGTCACGACCCCTGTTCCGCGGTCCATCCGCTGGGCGTCGGCTCGCCCGCGTTCACCGCGATGCCGCTGGCCCGGCACGGACTGGAGTGGTTGCAGCCCGAGCTGGCGCTCGCCCACCCCTTTCCGGACGGCTCGGCCGCCGTGCTCACCGGGTCGGTGGGGGAGAGCGCCATGTCGCTGGGTGCTCAGGACGCGGGGGCCTACCGCAGGCTCGTCGCCCCGTTCCTCGGTCACTGGGACACCCTCGCCGAGGACTTTCTGCGCACTCCGTGGGACGGGCTGCCCCGTGACCCGTACCGCTGGGTGCGCTTCGGTCTCGACGCGCTCCAGCCCGCGACGCTGCTCTCGCGCCGCTTCCGCGGTGCGAGGGCACGCGGTCTGATCGCCGGGCTCGGCGCCCATGCCATAGCCCCCGTCAGCGGCGTGGCCACCGGAGGGATCGCCCTGCTGTTCGCCCTCGCCGCGCACGAGAAGGGCTGGCCGGTGCCGCGCGGCGGATCGCAGGCCATCTCCGACGCCCTCGCCTCGTACATACGCGAACAGGGCGGCACGATCCGAACCGGTACGGAGGTCAAGCGCCTCGACGAGCTCCCGCCCGCCCGCGCCTACATCTTCGACACCTCGCCGACCGCTCTCGCCCGTATCGCGGGGCTGGGCAACGCCTATCGCGGGTATCGGTACGGCGCGTCCTGTTTCAAGATCGACTACGCGCTCTCGGGCCCCGTCCCCTGGACCGCGGAGGAGGCCCGCCGGGCCGGAACGGTCCACATCGGCCCCACGGCCGGTGAGATCGACGCCGCGCTGAGCGCCGCGGTGGCCGGCCGCGACCCCAGCGTCCCGTTCCTGATCACCGCTCAGCCCAGCCTGGTCGATCCGTCCCGCGCACCCGAGGGCCGTCATGTCTTCTGGGCCTACGGACATGTTCCGGCGGGCTGGGAAGGCGATGCCACCGACGTCATCGAGCGGCAGCTGGAGCGCTTCGCCCCCGGCTTCCGTGACCTGGTGCTCGCCCGAGCGGTCGCGGGGCCACCCCAACTGGCCCTGCGCAACGCCAATTACGTCGGCGGCGACATCGCGTGCGGAGCGTTCGCCGGGCTCCAGACGGTGATCCGGCCGAAGCTCGCACGCGTGCCGTACGCGACCGCGCACCCGGCGGTGTTCCTGTGCTCCTCGGCCACTCCGCCCGGCCCGGGAGTGCACGGCATGTCCGGTCACCACGCGGCGAAGGCGGTCTGGAGGCGCTTGCGGGCGGCCTGAGCATCGCAAGGCCCGGATCGTCACAGCTCAGGGGCCGCCACCCGAAGCGACCGGGCGGCGGCCGACCGGAGTGGCGAGCTGTCCAAGGACGGGGCAACACCGGGCGACTCGGCAGGATCTGAGCCTCCGGCAGCCGGTCCAGCGTCTGACGCGAGCCATCAGGCCCCCATGAGGTGTTCCCTCACCTGCCCGATGGTGTCCGCGGACCCGCTCGGTCCGTCCGGCCGAAGCCGAGCGGCGCGCGGGCCCGACCATGGCGGTTTCGGACCCTGCGCACGGTCGCAGTACCGCGCCGAACTCCCGCTCCTCGTGTGCGTGACGGCCTTGGAGCAGGCTGACTCCAGCCGGAGCGAGGCGAACCTGCACGGCCTCCCGGACACGCAGCAGATCCCAGGACCGTCGCCACCCGCCGCACGCCGGGGGAGCGGCACTGTCAGTCGAGGACTGTCCGGCACTCCTTCAGGACATCTGGTCCGTGTGCGCCGGACCTACGTGATCGTCAACGGGGCAATGCCGTCGGCTCGGGGGGCGAGTCCGTGCTCACCGGCGATGACGGTCAGCACCGTCGGGCGGGAGCATGATGCCGCACAGCCGCGCTCGACGGCTTTCGCGGGTCGAGATTCTCTTCCTTGTACTGGCGCCCGGTTCACCGAACGACCCAGGGTCTTTCTGTCCGGCGAGGCGCTCACGAGAACCGGACACCTGCACGCCGCGTGCGTCCGATGGGCCGGGAAGGCCCGCCGAACGCACGCGGCGCGTGTGGTCACCGGTGGGCGTAGGGCAGCAGGGCCATCTCGCGGGCGTTCCTGATCGCCCGCGCGAGCTGCCGCTGCTGCTGGGCGGTCACCCGGGTGACGCGACGGCTGCGGATCTTGCCGCGGTCCGAGATGAACTTCCGCAGCAGGTCGGTGTCCTTGTAGTCGATGTAGGTGATCCCGGCCGTGTCCAGCGGATTGGGGCGGGACTTCAACGGCTTGTGGGGGTCGGTGCGTCGTGCCATGGGCATTCCTTGGAGGTGAGCTGCGAGGGGAGCCGTCGCGGAGCCGCACGCAGGTGAAGGACGGTCAGGAGACTGGATCGAGGAGCGAGTCGAAGGGGGCTGGAAGCCGTTTCCACGCCTCGGGCCCCGCGGCGTATTCGGTGTCGGTGAGCAGACAGGATTCGAGGAGTCGGGCCAGCCCGTCGCGGTCGAGGCCCGGGGAGGTGAAGACGAGGTGCTGGCAGCGGTCACCGTGCTCGGGGTCCCAGTCGAGTGAGGCCGCCGCCCTGCGCATCGGGGGCACCAGGTCCCAGGCCGCGTCCGGCAGGGAGGCCAGCCACGGGCCGGCGTTCTCCACACAGAGCGCACCACCGGCGGCGTCCCAGGCCAGCAGGGTGTCGGGACGGTCGGCGAGCCAGAACCGGCCACGGCTGCGTGCGGCCGCGCAGCACAGATCCTCCAGCGCCCGGAAGAGCCGCTCGGAGTGGAAGGGACGGCGGCGGCGCCAGACGAGCGTGGCGACCCCGGCCTCGTCCGCCTCCTGCGGCAGCAGGGCACAGGCGGGGTGCTGGGCAGCGGCGGCCGTCTCCACGTCGAAGCCGGCGAAGGCCAGTTGGCCGAGTTCGCCCGAACCGGCCGGCACCTGACGCGCGGTCGGGTGGAGCTGGGTGAGCAGCGCGCGGTCCTCGTCGTCGGCCGCTTCGCTGTCGACGAGAGCGAGCACGGGCGCGTACTCCAGCTGTCGCGCCCAGGTGTCACCCACGGTTCGCTGGTCGGTGGCGGCTGCGGCGAGTCCCGCCTCGGCCAGGTCGTCGCCGTTCCCCAGGCAGGGCAGCACGAGTGCGGGGTCGACGGCGGTCACGACATTGGTGAGTTCCAGGACGTGACCGCCGTGCGCGACGACGACCTCGGCCATCGCCCTCGGCTCGACGGAGTCCCACAGCTCGACGACGGCCAGCCTGGCCGAACCGCTGTCGGCCAGCCGCTCCAGCTCGGGGACCAGGTCCTCGCGCAGCGCACAGCAGGCGCAGTCGTTGACGAGTGGGGCGTCACCGCGGGACAGCTCACCCGACACGTCCCGCACGAGGCGCCGCACGGTGCCTTCGGCGGCGGTGGCCAGATCGTGATGGAGGGCGACGCTGCCGGGGACGGTGCGCAGCAGTCCCTCCACGACCTCTTTGCGGGCATCGGAGTGGAGTCCACCCACGATCACGACGGGCAACCGCGACTGGTCCCGCATCAGTTCGCCTCGCGGCGGCCGTAGCGGCGCTCGAACCGCTCGACGCGGCCGGCGGTGTCCAGCACACGGGCGGTGCCCGTGTAGAAGGGGTGACTCGCGGAGGAGATCTCGACATCGACGACGGGGTAGGTGTTGCCGTCCTCCCACTCGACGGTCTTGTCGCTGGTCGCGGTGGAACGGGTGAGGAAGGCGGAGCCGGCGGCCTTGTCGCGGAAGACGACGGGGCCGTACGCGGGGTGGATTCCGGGCTTCATGAGGCGTCCTTCTGGTTCGGGAGGGGGAGCGGTCAGCGCTCTTCGCGGAAGTCGACGTGCTTGCGGGCGAACGGGTCGTACTTGCGCAGAACCATGCGCTCGGGATCGTTCCGGCGGTTCTTGCGGGTGACGTAGGTGTAGCCGGTCCCCGCGGTGGAGCGGAGCTTGACGACCGGGCGTAGTTCGTTGCGTGCCATGGGCGCTACTATATGGCAATGATTTCCATTTCCAATACGCGCTTCGGCGCGGAGAGCAGGTGACGCCATGCCCGCCCACTGCCAACTGACCGGCGCCCGGCCGGGGTTCGGCAACAACATCTCCCACTCGCACCGGCGCACTTCGCGTCGGTTCGACCCCAACATCCAGCGCAAGAGGTACTGGTTGCCGAGTGAGGGCCGGAACGTCCGGCTGACCCTCAGCGCCAAGGCGATCAAGACGATCGACGACATCGGGATCGAGGCGGCCGTCGCCCGGATCCGTGCCAGGGGAGTGAAGGTCTGATGGCCAAGAAAAGCAAGATCGCGCAGAACGAGAAGCGCAAGGTGATCGTCGAGCGGTATGCCGCCCGTCGCGCCGAGTTGAAGGAGATCGCCCGCCGCCCGTCCTCGACGGATGCCGAGCGCCGCGCCGCCGTGGACGAGCTCCGGCGCCAGCCGCGTGACGCCAGCGCGACCCGGGTGCGAAACCGTGACGGCGTGGACGGACGGCCGCGCGGACATCTGCGGAAGTTCGGTCTCTCTCGCGTGCGCATGCGCGAGCAGGCCCATGCCGGATTCCTCCCCGGAGTCACCAAGTCCTCCTGGTGAGGCGTCCGTCGGCAGAGGCGGCCGGTCGCGATCTCCGACAGGAGAGGTGCGGCCGGCCCGCTGCCCGCCCGGGCGGGGTCGCCCGTCGGTGGCCGTTCGTGGCGCCGTCCCTGCTGCGGCGGCGAGCCGCGTGAAGGTGTGACATGGCAGGGTCCTGGTGACGTGACATGGCACGACCCTGACGATGTGACATGGCAGGGCATCGAAGGTGTGACATGGCACAGCCCCGGTGGCCGAATCGGCTGACCGGGGCTGTGTCTCTGTGTGGCCGTGGAGCTGTGAGTGTTGCGGGCCGGTGTCGTACGTACCGGGCCGGACAGTGCCGTGGCTGCGACCACTGCCCGCCCCGGAGTCTTCAGGCCTGCGGTACGAGTTCGGGGTGCTCGTGCTCGCAGGTGTCGTCGATTCCACCGCTGCTCCGCGCGGGGAACGGGGTGACGGGCGTCCTGTCGGCGCCGGGGGAACCGGGCGGGGCGTTCGCGGGCGCTCGGTCGTGCGTCAAGGGCTCAGCCCTCGGGGTGCAGCAGACCACGCTCGTAGGCCTTGGCCAGCCGCTGCGGTACGAGACGGGTGGTGCCGTCGACGGTGATCGGCGTCAGTTGCGCCGTGATGGCCTTCCACTGGGCGCGGCGGTGGCGGGTGTTGCTGCGGGACTTCTTCCGCTTGGGGACGGCCATGTCGGTCTCCTGGTTCGGTGGGCGGCTCCGAAAGTTACATGAAAATGGATCCCATTATCAAATTGTTTCAGGGGGTACGGGTCGTGCGTGGCGTCTTACGTCACGGGCGGGGTGCACGCGCGCCGCTCCGGTCCGGGTGTGCGCGACCGCCCGGACCGGAGCCTCGGCAAAGGGGATCAGGGAGCCGTATCGAGTGTGTCGAGGCTGTCGCGCGTCTGCTCCGAGCGCAGCGGCAGGAAGACCTGCTGCCCCGAAACCACCTGCTGGCCCTGCTTGCTGAGGATGAACCGGATCAGTTCCTCCATGACCGGGTCCAGTTGCTTCCCCGGCCTCTTGTTGACGTTGAAGTACGTGACCCGGCTCAGGGGGTACGCGGCCGAGGCGACGTTCTCGTAGGTGGGGGCGTATGCCGGGTCACCGGCGTGGTCGCTCAGAGAGATGACCTTGACCGCCGAGTCGACGTAGGCCATCCCCGTGTAACCGATGGCGTAGGGATCGTCGGAGACGGCCTTGGAGAGGTTGAACACGGTCTTCTCCCAGTGCACCGCGGGATCGGCGGGGGTCGTGCCGTCCGCCGCCCCCGGGCGCCATTCGCCGCGCTTGCCGTTGTGGTCGAGCACCCGCTGGCGGACGAACTCCTCGAAGCCGTTCCATGGCTGAAGGCCCACGATGTGGACCGGCTTGTCGGCCCAGTCGCCGGTCGCGCCCAGATCGCCCCAGGTGGTGGCGGCCGTGCCGCCGCGGTGGTGAGTGGTGGACAGTGCGGCGTCGAGCTGGTCGAGGGAGAGCTTGTCCACCGGGTTCTTCTTGTTGACCATGAACCCGACGGAGTCGAGGAAGCCGAAGTGCCGGTAGCTTCCGCCGGACATGGGGATGCTGAGCGGGTCGTAGCCGAAGGCGTCGTGGAAGCCCTGGATGTCGGTCGGTTTGAGTTCGCGCGATACGAAGACGCAGTCGAGCTTGCCCTTGATCAGCTCCAGAGCGCCGAGACTTCCGGCGTAGGGCGGGTTCACGCTGATGTGGACCTTGGGATACTTCTTCTCGAATTCCTTGATCCACTTTTGTGAGAGATCGGCGAGCACGTCCGAGGCGGCGCAGTCGTAGTCGCCGCGCAGCGAGTTCTTCGGACGGGCCCGGTAATTCCCGAGGCCGGCGTCGAGCGCCGGCTGGAGGAGTTCAGGGGTGGGGAGGGGGCGGCCGTGCGTCTTGTTGTACTCGTCCTGCTCGGGGGTCTGCGGGGTCACCTTCTTCTGCGGTGCGACGGCCCAGGTGGTGAGGTTCCCGGCGTGATTGTCGCCGGCGGCGAGGCTGGTGACGGATCCGGCTGCCGCGAGTGCGAAGGCGGCGGCCAGTGCGGTTGCCATGCGAGCCGTACGTTTCATCGATGGTCTCCCGGATGTGGGTTCGAAGGGCATCCGGGAGGAATGCTCCGTACCCGGGTGCCTGTCCTGCGATGGCGACGGGAACGCTAGGGGCGGGGGCCGGGAGGGAGCCATAAGGACGCTGCTTATGCTTATTGATCTCCCTTTAGATCATTCTGCTCAAAGGTGATCAGCGCTCGTTCGTATTCATTCGTCTTAATTCGCCTGCACTCGTGTTCATTCATGTTCATTCGCGAAATGTCGAATTCGAAGAGGTCCTGGCCGTGCAAGGTTGATGTCGGATTTTCGCCAGCCCGCAGGTGGCCGGTGACCGATCCTTGAACCATGCACACCGACACCGAGCGCTGCGTGCGGGCCGTCCAGTCCAAGGACGCCCGCTTCGACGGCTGGTTCTTCACGGCGGTCCTGACCACCCGCATCTACTGCCGTCCCAGCTGCCCCGTCGTACCGCCCAAGGTCGAGAACATGACCTTCTACCCCAGCGCCGCCGCCTGTCAGCAGGCCGGATTCCGGGCCTGCAAGCGCTGCCGGCCCGATACCACCCCCGGCTCCCCGCAGTGGAACGCGCGCGCCGACTCCGTCGCCCGCGCGATGCGGCTGATCCGGGACGGTGTCGTCGACCGTGAGGGCGTCCCCGGACTCGCGGCGCGGCTGGGCTACTCCGCACGGCAGATCGAGCGCCAGCTGCTCGCCGAGCTGGGCGCCGGCCCGCTCGCCCTGGCCCGCGCGCAGCGCGCCCAGACCGCGCGGCTGCTCATCGAGACGACCGGGCTCCCCATGGCCGAGGTCGCCTTCGCCGCCGGGTTCTCCTCGATCCGCACCTTCAACGACACCGTCCGTCAGGTCTTCGCGCTCGCCCCGGGCGAACTGCGCAGCCGTGCCGCCAGGTCCGCGACACCGTCGCCCGTACCCGGCGTGATAGCGCTGCGGCTGCCGTACCGGGCCCCGCTCAACCCCTCCAACCTCTTCGGCCATCTTGTCGCGACCGCGGTCCCCGGCGTCGAGGAGTGGCGCGACGGCGCCTACCGCCGCACGCTCACCCTCAGGTACGGGCACGGCCTCGTCGCCCTCACACCGCACCCCGACCACATCGGCTGCCGGCTTCTCCTCACCGATCCGCGCGATCTCACCCTCGCGATCAGCCGCTGCCGCTGGCTGCTCGACCTGGACGCCGACCCGGTGGCCGTCGACGACCAGCTGCGCTCCGATCCGTCGCTCGCCCCCCTGGTCGACAAGGCCCCGGGCCGACGGGTGCCGCGCACCGTCGACGGTGCGGAGTTCGCCGTACGGGCGGTGCTCGGCCAGCAGGTCTCGACCGCCGCAGCCCGCACCCACGCGGCCCGGCTGGTCACCGCGCACGGCCTCCCGGTCGACGACCCGGAGGGCGGTCTCACCCATCTCTTTCCGGCGCCCGAGGCCCTCGCCGGGCTCGACCCCGAACAACTCGCCCTGCCGCGCAGCCGCCGCACCACCCTCACCACGCTGGTCGCCGCACTCGCCGACGGCACACTGCGGCTCGGCACCGACAGCGACTGGGAGAAGGCACGGGCCGAACTGGCCGCCCTTCCCGGCTTCGGACCCTGGACCGTCGACGTGATCGCGATGCGGGCGCTCGGCGACCCGGACGCCTTCCTCCCGACCGATCTCGGCATCCGGCGCGCGGCCGGGGAGCTCGGCCTCCCGTCGACGCCGGCGGCACTCACCGCCCGCGCGGCCGCCTGGCGGCCCTGGCGGGCGTACGCGGTCCAGTATCTTTGGACCGTGGATGATCACCCCATCAACCACCTGCCCGTATAAGCAAGTTGGGAAGTCCACCCATGACCGCGACGCATACGCGCGAGGCGACCCGGCGGCACACGGTCGTCGACAGCCCGTACGGTCCGCTCACCCTCGTCGCCACCGACGGCGTCCTCGCGGGCCTCTACATGACCGATCAGCGGCACCGCCCGCCCGAGGAGACCTTCGGCGACCGGGACCCGCGCCCCTTCACGGAGACGATCCGCCAGCTGGACGCCTACTTCGCCGGGGAACTGCGCGAGTTCGACCTGCAACTGCGTCTGGACGGCACCCCGTTCCAGCGCAGCGTATGGGCGCAGCTCCAGCTGATTCCGTACGGCGAGACCCGCTCGTACGGCGAACTGGCCGAGTGCCTGGGCAAACCCGGCGCCTCACGTGCGGTGGGCCTCGCCAACGGCAAGAACCCGGTGGGCATCATCGTCCCCTGCCACCGCGTCATCGGCGCCTCGGGCGGCCTCACCGGCTACGGCGGCGGACTCGACCGCAAGCAGCGACTGCTGGCCTTCGAGAACGGCACGCAGGACTCCACCCCGGCGCTCTTCTGACATCGGCAGCGCGTCACACCGCCCACGCCGTGTCACGACGCCCACACGAAGAAACGCGAGGACGGGTCCGGGAGCGCGAGGACGGGCTCGGCGGACCGAGCCCGTCCGGAAGTCGCGCGGGAGCGGGCCGACGCGGCGAGGACGTCAGCCGATGAAGATCTCCACCAGGGTCCAGATCGCCAGCCCCAGCATGCAGAGCCCGCCGATCCGCTGAACCGTCTTGAGCGGCACCCGCTTCGCGATGAACTGCCCCGCGAGCAGTGCCAGCGCCGAGACGGACATCAGGGCTGCCGCGGACCCGATCGCCGTGGACCAGGTGCCGTTGCTCGCGGCCAGGTTGGCCGTGGTGATCTGGGTGAGGTCGCCCCACTCGCTGATGAAGACAGCCATGAACGCGGTCGAGTAGACCGGCCAGAACCCGGTCACCGTCTTGCTGCCGCCCTCCTCCTCGTCCTCGCCGCCGCCGTTGCGCAGCAGCATGAACGCCCCGAACGCGAAGAGGGAAGCCGAGACGAGCTTGACGATCCAGTCGGGCAGCAGCCCGATCAGGCTGCCCGCCCCGACGGCGATGGCGACGTGCACGATGAACGCGGACGACGTACCGAACCAGACGTACAGCGGACGCATGCGGGTGCCCATGGCAAGCGACGCGAACATCGTCTTGTCGGGGAGTTCCGCGAGAAAGATCAGCCCGAAGGCGGTGAGGATCGCCAGGGGGTCGAGGTGCATTCAGGGTGGCTTTCTGTGAGAGCCGGGCCCCGGGCCTTCGCGAAGCGCCACTCGGGCTTTCGGAGGACCACTCGGCCCGGCATGACGTCAGCGCCCACAGGGCGCGGGCGTGTCATACCTGACCGAAGGTCTCGCCCGCCCGTACCGTTCTACGGGCCCGGCCACCGGGAACCCGAGGGTTCCAGTGTGTCGACGACCGGTTTGCGGGGCTACTCCCCTTCGCAGCCATCAACACTACCGCACCGGCCGACGGCGCAGTGCAGGTGTTCGATCCGGAGGCGGAGATCGATACAGTCCCACGGTGATCATCCGCGCCCGCACCGGAAGTGCCCCCGCATGAGCCGCCGCGCCCGCAGGGCCGTCCCCTCCCAGGGCACGCCCCGGCCCACCGTCAGTGTCTGCCGCGGCTGCTGCTGCGGAACACCGAAGATCCCGGATGTGGACCACGCCGCGCAGCTCGCCGAGCTGCGCCGCACGCTCGGCGAAACGGCCACGGTCCGAGCCGTGCAGTGCCTGGACGCCTGTGAGCAGGCCGACGTCGTCGTGGTACAGCCCTCGGCGCAGGGGCGCAGGGCGGGCGGCCGTCCGGTCTGGCTCGGGCTGGTCAATGACCAGGACGCCGTGCGGGACATCGCCGCGTGGGTCGCGGCGGGCGGCCCCGGGCTGGTGGACCCGCCCGAGATCCTCGACCTGTACACGTTCCGTCCCTCTCGCCGCGTACAGCAGGAACTCGATCACTGAGGGCCGTCCGACGGGCGACGAGGCGGTGCCCCCGGTGCTGTGACCGGGAGGTGCACCGGCTCCACCGGACCGCCACGGGCTCGACGATCAGCAGGAAGGCCTGCGGGTGCTCTCCCTCGCGTCGGCCTCACGGACCGGCCGGGCCCGTTCACGGAACCCGGACTTCACGAGCGGCTCCGCCACCTCGTCGGGCCTGTCCACGTCCCAAGGGTGTCGTCCTGCGGCCGTACCTGCCCTCAGGCCGGCGAGTCCGTTCCGGACGGGCCCGTGCCCGTGTCCGGAGTGGCGGTCAGCCGCTTCAGCAGCGTCGGCAGCGCCGTGCCGATGGGCTCGCGGATGGTCTCGTCGGCCAGTTCGTCGTACGGCGTGGGCTCCGCGTTCACCACGATCAGCCGCGCCCCGTTGTCCACCGCGATCCCGGCCAGTGAGGCGGCGGGCTGCACCTGCAGCGTCGTACCCACCGCGATGAACACCTCGCACGCCTTGGCGATCGACATCGCCTCACCGAGCACCACCGGATCGAGCCGCTCACCGAACATCACCGTCGCCGACTTCAGGATGCCTCCGCAGGCCGCGCACGGCGGGTCGGCCTCGCCCGCCTCGACCCGGGCCAGCGCCTCGGCCATCGGGGAACGGGCACGGCAGCGGGTGCAGACCGTCTCGCGCGCGGTTCCGTGCAGTTCGAGGACCTTGCGGGAGGGGAGGCCGGCGAGCTGATGCAGACCGTCGACGTTCTGGGTGATGACCCGCACCGGGGCGCCGGACCGTTCCAGCTCCGCCACCGCGCGATGGGCCGCGTTCGGCTCCGCGCCCCAGGTCGCGCTGGTACGGCGCATCTGCCAGGAGCGGCGGCGGATCTCCGGATCGGCCATGTAGAAGTCGTACGTGACGAGCTTCTCGGCCTCCGGGTCCTTGCGCCAGAGCCCGTTGGGCCCACGGTAGTCGGGGATGCCGGAGTCCGTGGAGATGCCGGCGCCGCTGAGGATCGCGACGAGAGTCATGGAACGACCCTATGCAGCACCGGCCCTCACCTGCGAGGCCATTTCACCCGGTGCCGGATCCCGTGGGCCCGGCAGGAGCCGGGACCGGGCTGAACGGCGACGGGGTCCCGCCGGTCCAGGTGTTCAGCACGGCGCGGGCGGTCTGCTTGGTGACGCCGCCGTCCTGGACCGTGCCGCTGCGCGCGACGTAGAACCGGCCGTCGTCGAGCGAGACGAGCCCGTACTGTCCGTACTGCCCCGGCGCCGACCACCCGTAGGTGTCCGTCGCGGCGTCGTGCGCCCCCGCACGCAGCAGGGGGAGCAGCAGACCGCGCTCCGGCTTCCGCTGCCCGCGAACGATGCCGCGCACCGGCTTCCTCGCACCGTCCAGCGCGAAGACGGAGTAGTTCGGGAAACCGGGCTTGGTGCCCTTGTAGACGGCCATCAGCCAGTTGCCGCTGTACCCGTCGTACTCCAGGTTCTGCACGCCGTACGTGGTGTTCCCGGTGTAGGCGAAGAACTTGCCGTCGACGTGGGCGGGTCCGCTGGTGTGCGGGGCGGACTCGGTCAGCGGGCGCTCGTGCTTCTTCCACCGTGCGACGTCGTACTGGAGCAGCACCTGATGGTCGTTGTCCGTACGGCCGGTGTTGGCGTACACACCGTACGCGACCGTCAGCCTGCGCTCACCACGACTGCCGCGCCGGTCACCGAACGCCGGCCCGAACGCGACGCCGTCGATGCCGCTGCAGCCGTATCGGTGGTCGGGCGTATTGCCCGTGTCACCGTCGAAGACGCCGTCGCCGTTCATGTCGGCGGTGAAGTCCTTCACGACCTCCTTGAGGTAGACGGTCGAGACGACCCCCGTGGACTGGGCGTCCATGTCCATCCGGGTGATGCGGTCGACGTCGAGGATCGCGATGTAGAAGGACTTCGCCTCCTTGTACTCCAGCGAGCCGTAGACCCGGCCGTCCTTCTCGTCGAAGTCCAGATCACCGAGGTGGCCGGTGAAGCCGGTGACCGAGCCGACCGGCCTGCCCTTGAGGTCGGTCTTGACCAGCAGGTTGGTCATCGAGAAGTACATGAAGCCCTTGCGGCGGTCGATGGCCATGCCCTGGACATGGCCCGACTGCCAGGCGCCGCCGTCGACCGACAGCGGCACTTCGCGGTGCGCGGCCGGAGCCGAGACCGGCTCCGCGGTGGCGGTCGACGCCGTGGCGACCACCGCTGTACAGGCGAACGCTGCGACGATCGTGGCCAGCAGTCCACCGAGGTGTCCCGTGTGCGTGCGCATGATCCCTCCGCTGTCGTGGAGTTCGGATGATGCCGGTCGAGCGTGCACTGCGGACCAATGACACATGAACGAGGGTGTCCGGCAGCGGACGACCGGACTATCAGCCGACGGCCCGTCAAGGCAACAGGACACAACGGGAATACCGGCTGAACACGTCGAGCGGTGCACGCGGGACGCGGGCGGGCCCGCGGGTCAGCCGGCGACCGAGCGGCCGTCCTCCAGTTCCACCGCGCCGCCGCCCGAGTCGAGCACGTCCAGCGCCGCCCTCAGACGCATCGCGAGACCGTCGCGCAGATAGCGGCCGAGGTCGCCGCGCTCGACCAGCTCCCAGGACAGGAGTTCCTCCTCCTGCAGCCGGATCGCTTTCATGGCGGCCTCGTCCAGCACTCCGCCGTCGTACAGATACGCGGCGATGGGGGGCCGCTCCGGGCCGCGCGCCCAGTCGATCGCGAGCAGCCGTCCCGGCTTCAGATCGAGACCGATCTCCTCGACAGTCTCGCGGTGCGCGGCCTGCCGGGGGCTTTCGCCGGTGTCGGACTCGACGGTCCCGCCGGGCAGCGCCCAGCCCTCCCGGTAGTTCGGCTCGACGAGCAGTACGTGTCCGCGGGCGTCCCGGAACACGGTGGCGGCGGCGGCCAGCACCCGGGGGAGCCCCGCGATGTAGGTGGCGTAGTCAGTGGTGGTCACGCGGGCAGCGTAGTAGGGGAGGCGCCGGAGTGAGACGGCTCTGGGCAGCGGCTATGTGGTGCCGATAGGGTCGGGGGCGGCGCGACTGCCTGTTCGAAAGCAAGGGATTCAAGGTGGCGGACGGAGCAGTGATGGAGACCGCACGCGTGCTCGTCGCGGCGGACAAGTTCAAGGGCTCGCTCACGGCCGTGCAGGTCGCGGAGCGGGTGACGGCCGGGCTGCGGCGCGTCGTCCCCGATGTGGAGGTCGAGACCCTGCCCGTGGCGGACGGTGGCGACGGCACGGTGGCGGCGGCGGTGGCCGCGGGGTTCGAGCGCCGTGAGGCGCGGGTCACCGGGCCGCTCGGTGAACCGGTGACCGCGGCGTACGCGCTGCGCGACACCACCGCGGTGGTGGAGATGGCCGAGGCCTCCGGCCTCCAGCACCTCCCCGCAGGGACGTTCGCTCCGCTCACGGCCACGACGTACGGCTCCGGCGAACTGCTGGCCGCGGCGCTCGACGCGGGTGCCCGGACGATCGTGTTCGGCGTCGGCGGCAGCGCGACCACGGATGGCGGTGCGGGCATGCTGGCCGCACTCGGGGCCCGCTTCCTGGACGCGGACGGCAAGCCCGTCGGTCCCGGTGGCGGCGGGCTCGCCGACCTGGCCGAGGCGGATCTGTCCGGCCTCGATCCGCGCATGGCCGACGTGGACCTCATCCTCGCCAGTGACGTCGACAACCCGCTGACGGGCCCGAAGGGCGCCCCGGAGGTGTACGGCCGGCAGAAGGGTGCGACGGAGGAGGACATCGCGACCCTCGACGCCGCGCTCGCCCACTACGCGTCCGTCCTCGGCCCGGAGCATGCCGCGCTGCCCGGGGCGGGCGCGGCGGGCGGCATCGGCTACGGGGCGCTGGTCGCCCTCGGCGCCCGGTTCCGCCCCGGTATCGAGGTGATGCTCGACGTCCTCGGCTTCGCCCCGGCGCTGGCGCGGGCCACACTGGTGATCACCGGGGAGGGATCGCTCGACGAGCAGACACTCCACGGCAAGGCCCCGGCAGGCGTGGCCGCGGCCGCCCGCGCCGCGGGCATCGAGGTGGTGGCGGTCTGCGGCCGCCTCGCCCTGCCACCGGAAGCACTGACCGCCGCGGGCATCAGCCGCGCGTACGCGCTTGCCGACCTGGAACCGGACCCCGCGGTCTCCATGGCCCAGGCGGGCCCCCTGCTGGAGCGTGCCTCGGAGGCGCTCGCGCGCGACTTCCTGCTCTAGGGCGGAGGCGTCCGAGGACAAACGGAGGGCGGACGGGGCGGGCCCCTGGGACTCCCTCTGTTTCGGCAGGGGCGGGTGGGGCGGGCCCGCGCAGCGGGACGCACCCCACCCGCCCAACGCCCACCGGGTCAGCCCACGGAGGGCTCCGCATCCTGACCGCCACTCAGGCCGGAGTCGGGGCCCGCTCCGGTACCCCCGTCGTGTCCGTCGGTGAGGTCGCCGTCCGCGAGCAGCTCCGCCAGACACCGAAGCTCCGACGGCAGGTCACGACGCCACGCCATCGTCACGAACGGGGCAAGAATGATCATCCCGCCGTCCAGATGGGGCTTGACCGACACATCGACCATCGTTCCCTGTCGGCTCGGACTCAGCCGGAATTCGAGCTCCGGGGAATGACGGCCCAGCGGGGTCCACATGCACGCCCCGCGGAAGGCCAGGTACTCGACGGGCGCGCTCGCGGTGCACGTGAGGCGGTGCGCCCGGCGCCGGCCCGGAAACTTGCAGGTGTACTCGTCGCCGAATTCCGTGATGATCGGGCCCTCGATCACGTGATCTATGGTCGATGACCACACGGCCAGATTCCGTGGATCCCGGAGGAACGAGAAGATCTCGTCGGCGGGGCGGGACACATGGACATTCGCAGACACACGGGGCATGGCTCCACCTCTTACGGCGCCCGTCCGCCTGAATGTCGGCGTCCGGTTGCCTTCGTCGCGGTGCCGTTCGACCATCAGCCTGCGTCGGATCGCGGGGGCGCGCACCCTTCGCACGGCCGATGGAGTGATTCAGATGTCCTGTCGTGCCACCTTCTCGGAGAGTTGCACACAGAGTCGCTTGATTTCCTGGTAGGTGCGATTCCGCTCGGTGACGGCCGCCGCGAGCAGCAGAGCGGTGAGCGAGATGGCTCCGTTGAAAGCCTGGAGCGTGATCATGTTGGTGAGAAGACCGCGATGGGCGAAGGGGCCGGTCATCCGTCCGGCGGCGAGGATCGCGATGAGGGACACGCCCAGTGCGCAGCAAGAGGCGCCGGCCCGCTCGAAGCGGAAGGCGGCCCAGATCAGGATGGGGAACACGAGGAAGAGCAGGGAGGCCTGGGCGTCGGTCGTCACGACGGTGACCGTCACCGCGCACGCCACCAGAGCTGCCCCCTCGGCCCATCTGAACAGGCCGGCGCCGCGCGGCCACCGGAACCTTCGCACGACGAGCAGGAACGGGGTGACGACCATGACGCCCATGGCGTCACCCGTCCACCACACCGACCACGTCGGCCAGAACTCACCGGACCGGAGCGCCCCCGACAGGACCAGGGTGCCGGTGCCCACGGTCGAGCTGACCAGCATGCCGCCCAGCGCACCGAGGAAGACCAGCGCCAGCGCGTCCCGCAGACGGTCGAGGTCGTTGTGGAAGCCGGCCCGGCGCAGCATCAGGTACGAGCAGAGCGGAGCAAGGGTGTTTCCGGTCGCGATGATCAGTACGGGAAGCACGGAAGGCCCGATGAAGATGTTGACGGCGAGGGCGCCGATCGCGATTCCGGGCCAGACCCGCACACCGAACAGGAGCAGTGCCGCGACCGCGATCCCGGTCGGTGGCCACAGGGGCGTGACCTGCCCGCGCACCAGTTGCTGGAGCAGCCCCAGGCGGCCCGTCACGTAGTAGCAGACGGCCACCGCCACGCACGTCAGGACCGTGGCCGTGTGCTGCCGGAGCCGTGCGTTGTCCACCACAGCAGCATCAGACACCAGGCCGAGGCGTCCCGAGCGGTCAGGCGCGCCGACACCACGCCGATGGAGCGGACGAACGCGTGACGTCCACGGGCACGCCCCTGGTCCGGTGTACGGACGGCGGCCACGGAACCGACGAACGGAGCATCTCGGCGCCGGGGCCCGTCCGGCGGATCACGGACGCGGACCCGGTCCGCCGGGCAGGCCCCGGCCGATGTCCGGCCCGCCGTCGCAGCGGATGACGAGGACGGCGGCGTCGTCCTCATGACCGGTCAGGTCCGCCACCTGGATCACCCTCGAAGCCAGCTCCCCGGGATCGCTCCCGTCCGCCGAGGCGATCAGCCCGGACACGGCAGCCAGCCCCTCGTCCATCGGGTAGGCCGGTCCTTCCACGACGCCGTCCGTCACCAGGACCAGATACCCGGGCTGTATCAGCCGCCGACGCGTCACGGGGTACTGCTGGCCGGGCAGTATGCCGAGGGGCACCCCGCCGGCATCCAGGGAGACGCCCGAGTCGCCCGTGTCGGTGCCCCAGATGATCGGGACGTGCCCGGCCCGGGCAATGGAGAGCTCGCGGCTCTCCGGGACGACGCTCAGCAGACAGCAGGTCGTGAACAGGTCACAGCCCAGTGAGATCAGCAGGTCGTTGGCGCAGGCCAGCACCTCCCCGGGGTCGACCGTGACGCTGGCGAGGGCCCTGAGACTGGCACGGGCCTCACCCATGAAGGCGGCGGCCTCCACCCCGTGCCCCTGCACATCACCGATGGCGATCCCCGCCACTCCGTCCTTCATCGCGAACGCGTCGTAGAAGTCACCACCGACGGCCAGACCGTCCTGCGAGGGCGAGTACCGGGCCGCGATCCGGATGCCGGGGAATTGCGGCAGCTCGGCCGGGAGCATGTGCCGCTGCAGCGCCATGCCCAGCTCCGCGCGGGCTCGCTGGACCTTGATGTTCTCCAACGCCTGATCGACCAGACGCCCGAGGGTGACCAGGAGCTCCTGGGTACTGTCCGGTGCGCTGCGGTGTCGGTGCATGACGTCCCTGGGCGTCTGGGAGTGCCCCTGATGAAAACCTTAGCCCTCCTGCCGCCGGCTGCAGGGGTCCGGCGGCAGGCGGTTGCCTCCTCGACTCCGCCGCCGCAGGCTGGATGTGTGGCAGTCCCCGCGTCCGTCCCGGCCGAGCAGAGCGTCTGGGCCGTCCGTGCACCCGGTCCGATCGGCACCGGGCCCCTGGCGCACGTACGTCGCAGGGTGCCCGGTCCCGGTCCGGGGGAGCTCCTGCTGGACGTCGAGGCGTGCGGTGTCTGTCGCACGGACCTCCATCTGGCGGAGGGCGATCTCCTTCCGCACCGCCCCGCCACGGTCCCGGGCCACGAGATCGTCGGCCGGGTGGCGGCGGTCGGCGACGGGGCGGGCCTGTTCCGTGTCGGTGAGCGGGTGGGCGGGGCCTGGCTGCGCGGAACCTGCGGACGCTGCCGGTACTGCCGCGGCGGCAGGGAGAACCTCTGCCCGCGGTCCAGCTACACGGGCTGGGACGCGGACGGCGGCTTCGCCGACACCACGCTGGTCCCGGAGGCGTTTGCCTACCGGCTTCCGGAGGATCAGGACGCCGCCCGGCTCGCACCGCTCCTCTGCGCGGGGATCATCGGGTACCGCTCGCTCCGGCGCAGCGCACTGCCGGAGGGCGGACGGCTCGGGATCTACGGATTCGGCGCGTCGGCCCACCTCGCGGCCCAGGTGGCCCTCGCCGAGGGCGCCACCGTCCATGTGCTCACCCGCTCCCCAGCGGCGCGCGCGCTGGCTCTGGAGCTCGGCGCCGCGTCGGCGGGCGGCGCCTACGACCGCCCGCCGGAGCCCCTGGACTCGGCCATCCTGTTCGCACCCGTCGGCGACCTGGTGCCGGTGGCGATGGAGGCACTGGACAGGTCGGGCACCCTGGCCATCGCCGGGATCCATCTGTCGGACATTCCCGTGCTGAACTACCAGCGGCATCTGTTCCAGGAGCGCAATCTGCGCAGCGTCACCTCCAACACCCGTGAGGACGGCCGCACATTCCTGGCCCTGGCCCGACGCGCGGGCATCCGGGCCACGGTGAGCACCTACCCGCTGAGCGGCGCGGACCGGGCACTGAACGACCTGGCGGCCGACCGCGTCAACGGGGCCGCAGTGCTCGTACCCGGCTGATGACCGGGCGGCGGCGGCGAACGACAGAGGCGGCTCCCGCGGACCGCCGGCATCGGACCGTACACCGGCTCACCGGCGACGGCGGTGCGCGCAGATCGCGCGCCGGCCGACCGATCGCCGGCCGACCGGACTTGCGGGACGCGAGCTGCGCCATCGGCGGGACGGCCCCGGCACACACGGAAGGGCCCCGGGTGCTGGGGAACACCCGGGGCCCTTCGCTATGCGTTCTGTGTTGCTACGGCAGCTGAGCCGTCCGTGCCTCACGGCGGTTGCCGCGGAAGGTGTTCACCCTCCGTGCCGTCGCGAAGAGCGGGATGACCGCTCCCAGGACCACCTGGAGCGCACAGCCGGTCTGGAGGAGCAGCTGACCGCCGGGGGCGTCGAACGCCCAGGCGGCGAGGAGGCCCATCGCGGCCACGATCCAGCTGAGCATCGCCACCGCGAGGATGCCCCGCGGCTTCGGGTACTCGACCCGGCTGACCATCAGCCACGCCACACCGACGATGGCGAGCAGCGTCGGCACGAAGGGCAGCTCCAGGAGCACGATCGAGACGACCGTGAGCGCTCCGAAGGGGCTCGGCATGCCCTGGAACATGCCGTCCTTCATGGTCACGCAGGAGAATCTGGCAAGCCTGAGCACCACCGCCAGCAGCACCACGATCGCCGCCAGCGCCGAAACCCGCTGGTGTGCGTCGTCCGCGACCATGCCGTACACGAGGACGAAGTACGCCGGGGCGAGCCCGAAGCTGATCAGGTCCGAGAGATTGTCCAGCTCGGCGCCCATCGGCGAGGAGCGCAGCTTGCGTGCCACGAGCCCGTCGAAGAGGTCGAACACCGCGGCCAGGAGCATCAGTATCACCGCGGTGGCCGCGGAGTGCCGGGCCATGCCGCTCTCGTCGCTGCCCGTGAGGTGCGGGATGAGGATTCCGGTGGTGGTGAAGTACACCGCCATGAAACCGCAGGTGGCGTTGCCGAGAGTGAGGGTGTCCGCTATCGACAGCCGCAGAGAGAGCGGCATGTCCTCGCCGGCGTCCTCCTCGGACTCCGACTCCGGCACCCAGCCGGCCTGTGTGTCGGGATCAATCACGGTCAATTCGAGTCACCCCCGCGGTGGTGGCCTGGCCGACCTCGACCGCGACATCGATACCTTCCGGAAGGTAGATGTCGACCCGGGAGCCAAAACGGATCAGACCGATGCGCTCGCCCTGTTCCACCTTCGTGCCCTGCGGGATGTAAGGGACGATACGACGGGCGACCGCGCCCGCGATCTGCACCATCTCAATGTCACCGAGCTCGGTGTCGAAGTGCCAGACAACGCGCTCGTTGTTCTCGCTCTCCTTGTTGAACGCCGGGACGAATCCACCGGGGACGTGCTCGACCGAGGCGACCGTGCCGGCCAGGGGCGCACGGTTGACGTGGACATTCAGCGGGCTCATGAAGATCGCGACGCGGGTGCGCCCGTCCTTCCAGGGCATGATGCTCTGCACCACGCCGTCGGCCGGCGAAATGACCCGGCCCTGGGTGATCTCACGCTCGGGGTCGCGGAAGAACCACAGCATGCCCGCCGCGAGCGCGGTGGTGGGCACGGCCACCGCGGCCCAGCGTCCGGACTTACGGGCCCGGGTGAGGCTGAGCGCCGCGGTGGCGACGGTCGGGAGGAGCCACGGCGAAGCTCCGCGCGCAAGGCGGACTCCGCCGCGCGGTGCAGAGGTTTGGCTGTCGGGCATGGATGACCTTCGTAGCGGATGATGCCGCGCTGGCAACGGGGGACGGCGGCTTTTCCGGCGATGCTATCGGTTGCGAGCAGCAACTGGGCAAGCCGGCAGCCGAGTCGGACGGCTTGAAGGCACCGCCTGAGGGTGACAGGGTGTGATCTTCTTCGCGACTAAATCGCCTCGAAAGGGGCAATCAACCCTGGAACCGGTACTCCTCAAGGAGTCGGCGCCCGATGATCATTTTCTGGATCTCGGCGGTACCTTCACCGATCAGCAGCATCGGGGCCTCCCGGTAGAGGCGCTCGATCTCGTACTCCTTGGAGAAGCCGTAGCCGCCATGGATTCGGAAGGCGTCCTCGACGACTTCCTTGCAGTACTCGGAGGCGAGGTACTTCGCCATCCCTGCCTCCAGGTCGTTTCGGTCCCCGGAGTCCTTTTTGCGTGCTGCGTTGACCATCATCGCATGGGCGGCCTCGACCTTGGTGGCCATTTCGGCCAGCTTGAACTGGATCGCCTGGTGCTGGGCGATCGGCTTTCCGAAGGTCTGACGCTGCTGGGCGTAGGAAACGCCCAGCTCGAACGCACGCTGAGCGACACCGCAGCCACGCGCGGCCACATTTACCCGGCCGACCTCGACGCCGTCCATCATTTGGTAGAACCCCCGGCCGGTGGTGCCGCCCAGCACCCGATTGGCCGGAATGCGTAGCCCGTCCATGATGAATTCGGTCGTGTCGACGCCCTTGTAACCCATTTTGTCAATTTTGCCGGGAATGGTGAGGCCGGGGCGGACCTCGCCGAATCCGGGTTCCTTCTCCACCAGGAACGTCGTCATCGACTTGTGTGGGGCGGTGCCCTCGGGGTGGCCTTCGTCACTCCGGCACAGGACGGCGACGAGCGAGGACGTGCCGCCGTTCGTCAGCCACATCTTCTGGCCGTTCAGGACGTACTCCTCGCCGTCCCTGACGCCCTTGGAGGTGATCGCCGAGACGTCCGAGCCCAGTGCCGGCTCGGACATCGAGAACGCGCCCCGGACCTCACCCAGCGCCATCCGGGGCAGGAACGTGTCCTTCTGTTCCTGGGTGCCGTGCTGCTTGAGCATGTACGCCACGATGAAGTGCGTGTTGATGATTCCCGACACGCTCATCCAGCCGCGGGCGATTTCCTCCACGCACAGCGCGTAGGTGAGAAGCGACTCGCCCAGGCCCCCGTACTCCTCGGGAATCATCAGCCCGAAGAGGCCGAGCTCCTTGAGCCCCTCGACGATCTCGGTCGGGTACTCGTCACGGTGTTCCAGTTGGGTCGCGACCGGAATGATCTCCTTGTCGACGAAATCCCGGACCGTGGAGAGGATTTCCTGCTGGACATCGTTGAGACCGGCAGTCTGGGCGAGTCGTGTCATGGCTACTTCTCCACGTTCTTCTGCGAAGGCTGGTTCAGCTCGGGGCGGCCGGGCTGTTCTCCGCCACGCTCCTTGATGTACGTCTCGGTGGGGACCATCACCTTGCGACGGAACACGCAGACGAGCGTGCCGTCCTGCTTGTATCCCCTCGTCTCCACCTGGACGATTCCGCGGTCGCTCCTGGATTTTGACGGGGTCTTGTCCAGGACGGTCGTCTCGCCGTAGATCGTGTCGCCGTGGAAGGTCGGCGCGACATGCTTGAGCGATTCGACCTCAAGATTGGCGATCGCCTTTCCGGAGACATCCGGAACCGACATGCCGAGCAGCAGGGAATAGATGTAATTGCCGACTACAACGTTCTTTCCGAAGTCGGTCGTCCTCTCCGCGTAGTTGCTGTCCATGTGCAGCGGGTGATGATTCATGGTCAGCAGACAGAAGAGGTGGTCGTCGTACTCGGTGACCGTCTTTCCGGGCCAGTGCTTGTAGACCGCACCGACCTCGAACTCCTCAAAGGTGCGTCCGAACTGCATGATCAGGCCTCCGGCGCTTCGAACTTGGAGGTGCGCTGCATACCGGCCGCGCGGCCCTTGCCCGCGACGACGAGCGCCATCTTGCGGCTCGCCTCGTCGATCATCTCGTCGCCCAGCATCGCCGAGCCCTTCCTGCCGCCCTCCTCGGAGGTGCACCACTCGTACGCGTCGAGAATCAGCTCCGCGTGGTCGTAGTCCTCCTGCGAGGGCGAGAACACCTCGTTGGCCGCGTCCACCTGACCGGGGTGCAGCACCCACTTGCCATCGAATCCCAGCGCCGCCGCGCGGCCCGCGACCTCGCGGTACGCGTCCACGTCACGGATCTGCAGAAAGGGGCCGTCGATCGCCTGGAGGTCGTGCGTACGGGCCGCCATCAGAATGCGCATCAGGATGTAGTGGTACGCGTCTGCGCCGTACCCGGGCGGCTGCTGTCCGACGACCAGGGTCTTCATGTTGATCGACGCCATGAAGTCGGCCGGGCCGAAGATCAGGGTCTCCAGGCGGGGCGAGGCGGCCGCGATGTCGTCGATGTTCACCAGGCCCTTGGCGTTCTCGATCTGCGCCTCGATGCCGATCCTGCCGACCTCGAAGCCCATCGTCTTCTCGATCTGGGTGAGCAGCAGATCGAGGGCGACGACCTGCTGGGCGTCCTGGACCTTGGGCAGCATGATGCAGTCGAGGTTCTGGCCGGCGCCCTCGACGACCGTGATGACATCGCGGTACGTCCAGTGGGTCGTCCAGTCGTTGACCCGCACGACCCGGGTCTTGCCCGTCCAGTCGCCGTTGTTCAGCGCGTCGACGATGGTGTGCCGGGCGCCCTCCTTGGCGAGCGGCGCGCAGGCGTCCTCCAGGTCGAGGAAGACCTGGTCGGCCGGGAGGCCCTGGGCCTTCTCCAGGAACCGCGGGTTCGAGCCGGGCACGGCCAGGCACGAGCGGCGCGGACGCAGGCGGTTGACGGCAGTCATGCGGGGACCTCCAGAGGGTCGAGCTTGTTCGCTTTCCGGATCTCGTCGACGATACGGCCGATGATCTCCGTGATACCGAAATCCTTCGGGGTGAACACGGCGGCGACACCGGCCCCGACCAGGGCGGCGGCATCGGCGGGCGGAATGATCCCGCCGGCGATCACCGGGATGTCGGCGGCGCCCGCCTCGCGCAGCCGGGAGAGCACGTCCGGCACGAGTTCGGCGTGCGAGCCGGACAGGATCGACAGACCGACGCAGTGCACGTCCTCGGCCAGGGCGGCCGAGACGATCTGCTCGGGGGTCAGCCTGATCCCCTGGTAGACGACCTCGAAACCGGCGTCACGGGCCCGTACGGCGATCTGCTCGGCGCCGTTGGAGTGCCCGTCCAGGCCCGGCTTGCCGACCAGCAGCCGCAGCCTCCCGGCATCCAGATCGGCCGCCGTGCGGGCGACCTTCTCGCGGACCAGGGCGAGCGGTGTGCCGGGCTCCGCGGTCACCGCGACCGGGGCGGACGAGACGCCCGTCGGGGCCCGGAACTCGCCGAAGACATCGCGCAGCGCCCAGGACCACTCGCCGGTGGTGACGCCCGCGCGGGCGCACTCCACGGTCGCTTCCATCATGTTCTCGGTGCCCGCGGCGGCCTTCTTCAGCGCGGCCAGCGCGTCGGTGGCGCGGGCCTCGTCGCGGTTGTCGCGCCACTCGCGGAGGGCCGCGACGACCCCGGCCTCGTTGGCGGGGTCGACCGTCATGATGGCCCCGTCGAGGTCCGCGGTGAGTGGGTTCGGCTCCGTCGTCCCGTAGATGTTGACGCCGACGATCTTGTCCTCGCCACCCTCGATCCGGGCCCGGCGCGCGGCATGCGAGGAGACCAGCTCCGACTTCAGATAGCCGGACTCGACGGCCGCCATGGCGCCGCCCATCGCCTCGATCCGGTCGATCTCGGCGAGCGACTCCGTGACCAGCTCGTCGACCTTGGCCTCGATGACGTGGGATCCGGCGAAGATGTCCTCGTACTCCAGCAGATCGCTCTCGTGCGCGAGCACCTGCTGGATTCGGAGCGACCACTGCTGGTCCCAGGGCCGGGGGAGCCCCAGTGCCTCGTTCCAGGCCGGCAGCTGAACGGCGCGGGCGCGGGCGTCCTTGGACAGGGTCACCGCCAGCATCTCCAGGACGATGCGCTGGACGTTGTTCTCCGGCTGTGCCTCGGTCAGACCGAGGGAGTTGACCTGGACGCCGTAGCGGAAGCGGCGCTGTTTGGCATCGGTGATGCCGTACCGCTCGCGGGTGATCCGGTCCCAGATGCGGCCGAAGGCGCGCATCTTGCACATCTCCTCGATGAAGCGGACGCCCGCGTTCACGAAGAAGGAGATCCGGGCGACCACGTCGCCGAACTTCTCCTCGGGCACCTGCCCGGAGTCGCGCACGGCGTCCAGGACCGCGACGGCCGTCGACAGGGCGTACGCGATCTCCTGGACCGGAGTGGCTCCCGCCTCCTGCAGGTGGTAGCTGCAGATGTTGATCGGGTTCCACTTCGGGATGTGGTTGACCGTGTACGTGATCATGTCGGTGGTCAGCCGCAGCGAGGGACCGGGCGGGAAGACGTGCGTCCCGCGCGAGAGGTACTCCTTGACGATGTCGTTCTGCGTGGTGCCCTGGAGCCCGGTGATGTCGGCGCCCTGCTCCTGAGCGACCACCTGGTAGAGCGCCAACAGCCACATCGCGGTGGCGTTGATCGTCATCGAGGTGTTCATCCGCTCCAGGGGGATGTCCCGGAACAACAGGCGCATGTCACCGAGGTGCGACACCGGCACGCCGACCCGGCCGACCTCGCCGCGGGCGAGGACGTGGTCGGGGTCGTAGCCGGTCTGCGTCGGCAGGTCGAAGGCGACCGACAGGCCCGTCTGGCCCTTGGCGAGGTTGCGCCGGTAGAGCGCGTTGGACGCCTCGGCGGTCGAGTGGCCGGCGTACGTCCGCATGAGCCACGGGCGGTCCTTCTGGCGGCCCGTCATGTCAGACGTTCCTGCTGTGCTCGTCGGTCCGCTCCGCTGCCGCATCACGGCTGTGCTTGTTGGTTCGCTCCGCTGCCGCGTCACGGCTGTGCTTGTTGGTTCGCTCCGCTGCCGCGTCACGGCTGTGCTCGTCGGTCCGCTCCGCTGCCGCGTCACGGCTGTGCTTGTTGGTTCGCTCCGCTGCCGCGTCACGAAACAGGTTGATGGCGTCGAGGTGCTTCTCGCGCAGCTCGTGGTCGCGCACGCCCAGGCCCTCGCGGGGGGCGAGCGCCAGCACGCCGACCTTGCCCTGGTGGAGGTTGCGGTGGACGTCGTACGCGGCCTGGCCGGTCTCCTCCAGGGAGTAGACCTTCGACAGCGTCGGATGGATCTTTCCCTTGGCCACGAGCCGGTTGGCCTCCCACGCCTCGCGGTAGTTGGCGAAGTGCGAGCCCACGATCTTCTTCAGCGACATCCACAGGTAGCGATTGTCGTACTCGTGGTTGTAGCCGGACGTCGAGGCGCAGGTGACGATCGTGCCGCCCTTGCGGGTCACGTACACCGAGGCGCCGAACGTCTCGCGGCCCGGGTGCTCGAAGACGATGTCGACGTCCTCGCCGCCGGTGAGCTCGCGGATGCGCTTGCCGAACCGCTTCCACTCGCGCGGGTCCTGGTTGTGCTCGTCCTTCCAGAACCTGTAGCCCTCGGCGTTGCGGTCGATGATCGCCTCGGCGCCCATCTTCCGGCAGATGTCCGCCTTCTGCTCGCTGGAGACGACGCAGATCGGGTTGGCGCCACCCGCCAGGGCGAACTGCGTGGCGTATGAACCAAGTCCGCCGCTGGCGCCCCAGATCAGGACGTTGTCGCCCTGCTTCATGCCCGCGCCGTTGCGCGAGACGAGCTGGCGGTACGCGGTGGAGTTGACCAGGCCCGGGGCCGCGGCCTCCTCCCAGCTGAGGTGCTGGGGCTTCGGCATCAGCTGGTTGGACTTGACCAGCGCGATCTCCGCGAGGCCGCCGAAGTTGGTCTCGAAGCCCCAGATGCGCTGCTCGGGGTCGAGCATCGTGTCGTTGTGGCCGTCCGAGGACTCCAGCTCGACCGAGAGGCAGTGCGCGACGACCTCGTCGCCGGGGTGCCATGCGTTGACACCGGGGCCGGTGCGCAGGACGACGCCCGCGAGGTCCGAGCCGATGACGTGGTACGGCAGGTCGTGGCGCCGGGTGAGCTCGCTGAGCTTCCCGTAGCGCTCCAGGAAGCCGAAGGTGGCCATGGGCTCGAAGATCGAGGTCCACACGGAGTTGTAGTTGACCGAGCTCGCCATGACGGCGACCAGTGCTTCACCGGGCCCGAGTTCGGGCACCGGGACCTCGTCGAGGTGCAGTGACTTGCGGGGGTCCTTGTCGCGGGTTTCGAGCCCGGCGAACATCTCCGTCTCGTCCTTGCGCACGGTCACCGCGCGGTACGACTCAGGGATGGACAGGGCCGCGAAGTCCGCGGCTGTGCTGTCCTGCGATTGGATCGCGTCCAGGATTTCCTTCACGGTGTGCCTCCGGCGGATGGGGGCGCTGAGGGAACGCTTGAGAGTCCCTGCAAGCAGACGGGGAGCTGTGTGGTGTGGAGGTGCTGCCGTCGGTTCGGCTGGTAAGGCTGCGGCTTGCTCTGTGGAGCAGAAGGGTTTGCCTGTGACGCAGGCGTCCGGGCGCGCAGGCACCTTGCTTGCGGGGACAGCCGGCGTACGTGAGATCTCAGCACGCCGGCCGCCCGGACAACTTCAACGTATGGCACTCCGTGACACCTGGCAAGGCACTCGGTGCCAACAATTTCTCTCACTTGTCACCCGCCGGGCACGCATGAGCAAGGAGAGAGGTGTTCTGGGTGGTTACGTCCTGCTGGATGCGGTCAGCGCGAGGGCCGGTACACGTACGGGGTCGTGGTGCTGAGGGCCAGGAATCCGAGTCGCTGGAGGATCGGGCTGCTCTGGTCGGAGGCGTCGACCTGAAGGTAGTCGTAGCCGCGCTCCGCCGCGATCCGGGCGCGGAAGGCGACCAGGGCGCGGTAGATGCCCCTGCCGCGCCACGGCCGGACTGTTCCGCCGCCCCAGAGCCCCGCGAAGCCCGTTCCCGGGTACAGCTCCATCCTGGCCGAGCTCACCGGCTCGTCGCCCGCCATCGCGAGGACGCCCACGAAACCGTCCGGATTCTCGGCCAGCCTGGCCAGCACCTGATGCCGCAGCCGCGACCAGTCCGAGCCGAAGGCCCGCTCATGGGCGCGGGCCATCAGCTCCACATCGTCCGCGTCGCTCACGGTGCGCAGCCGGATGCCCTCGGGGAGTTCCACCGTCGTCGAGAGGTCCGCCACCGGGGCGACCAGCAGGGTCTCCGGCTCCTGTGCCTCGAAACCGGCGGCGAGAAGCCGCTCCGGCAGGTCGGCCGGCCGGTCGTGCGCGTACAGCTTCCATTCGAACTCGTCGTACCCGAGGGCCGTGCAGTGCGCCACCTGCGCCGCGATCGCCGCGTCCGCGCCCACCGGATCCAGGTCCGGGGCCGACCAGACCACACCGTTCCAGTCGTGGGCCGTGCCGACCTGGCGTACGACGCCACCGGTGTGTTCGAGCCGGACGCCGGGGCCGTCGGGGCGGGCGTGTTCGCGCATCTCGCGGTCGAAAAGGGCCAGAAGTGTGTCGCGGTCATGATTCATCCGCACACCACAGCACCGGGGTGCGGACGGGGCAACCGGGTTTCGGTACCCCCGGCCGTCGGGCGCGCGGGGCGGGGTGGGGCCGGCCGGCACGCCTCCCGCTCAGCGGTCCTGGAGCGCCTGCTGGATCGTCCGCATCACTTCGTCGAGCGGCGCGTCCGTGCGCGCCACCGCGACCAGTACCTCGCCCTGGGACGCCACCGAGGCGGCCGGCTGCCTCGCCGGTTCGGTTCCGGCGATCCGGCCCGCGCCGATGCCGCTCCCGAACGTGTCGCGGACGATCGAGAAGGCGTGGTCGAGCTGGGCCTCCACATCGCCCTCGCCGCCCGCCCGCAGCCAGCGGCGCAGCACATGGTTGTGCGCGGTGACGACAGCGGATGCCGCGACCTCGGCGAGCAACGGGTCGTCATTGCCGACATGGTGGTCGCGCTCGTCGAAATGGCCCAGCAGATACCGCGTGAACAGCCGCTCGTAGCGGGCCACCGAGGCGATTTCGGCCTCGCGCAGCGTGGGAACCTCACGGGTCAGCTTGTAACGCGCCACGGAGACCGCGGGCTTCGCCGCGTACATCTTCATGACTTCCTTGATGCCGCGGCAGACGGTGTCGAGCGGGTGCTCGTGCGCGGGGGCGGCGTTGAGGACGGCCTCGGCCCTGACGAGGGTGTCGTCGTGGTCCGGGAAGATCGCCTCTTCCTTGGAGCGGAAATGCCGGAAGAAGGTTCGCCGGGCGACGCCCGCGGCGCCCGCGATCTCGTCGACCGTCGTCGCCTCGTACCCCTTCGTGGCGAAGAGCTCCATCGCCGCGGCGGCCAGTTCGCGGCGCATTTTGAGCCGTTGGGCGGCGGCGCGGGTGCCTGCGGCACTTTCCGGGGTGTCGGGCGCGGCGGAGACACGGGAGGACCTGGCGGGCTGGGACATGGTGTGAACGTACTGCATCGGTGCGGGGGACCGCGCCTGCGGGGGCGGGCCGCCCGACGGGTCGAGCAGCCCTCCCCAGCCGGCGCCCGGCTCAACGCCGGGCATATTCGCGGAAGCCGCGCCCCGTCTTGCGACCGAGGCAGCCGGCGGCCACCAGATGTTCGAGCAGCGGCGCCGGGGCCAGGCCCGGGTCGCGGAACTCGCTGTGCAGCACCTTCTCGATGGCGAGCGAGACATCGAGCCCGACGACGTCGAGGAGCTCGAACGGACCCATCGGGTAGCCGCCGCCCAGCTTCATCGCGGCGTCGATGTCGTCGAGGCTTGCGTAGTGCGCCTCGACCATCTTGATCGCGTTGTTGAGATAGGGGAACAACAGCGCGTTCACGATGAAACCGGCCCGGTCCCCGCAGTCCACCGGGTGCTTGCGGACCTTGACGCACACCTCACGGACGGTGGCGTGGACGTCGTCGGCGGTGAGCACCGTACGGACGACCTCGACGAGCTTCATCGCGGGCGCCGGGTTGAAGAAGTGCATCCCGATGACGTCCTGCGGACGCGAGGTGGCCCGCGCGATCGCCACGACCGGCAGTGACGAGGTGGTGGTGGCGAGCACGGCACCGGGCTTGCAGACCTTGTCCAGCGTCCCGAACAGCTGCTGCTTGACCGTCAGGTCCTCGGCGACCGCCTCGACCGCGAGATCGACATCGGCGAACGCGTCGAGCGAACCGGCCGCGGTGATCCGGGCCAGTGTCTCGTCCCGCGCCTCGGCCGTCAGCCGCCCCTTGGACACGGAACGCTCCAGCGACTTGCCGATCCGGGCCTTCGCCGCGTCCGCCTTCTCCTGGCCGCGGGCGGCGAGCACCACGTCGTAGCCGGCCTTCGCGAAGACCTCGGCGATCCCCGAAGCCATGGTGCCGGAGCCCGCGACCCCCACCGAGCGCACGGTGCGCCCGTCGGCCGCCGACGCGCCCTCCTGCGGGGTCAGCGCGTCCGGCACCACGGTCTGGCTGCCGGATTCCGTGTACGTGTAGAAGCCGCGGCCCGACTTGCGGCCGGTCAGCCCCGCTTCGCTGAGCTGCCTGAGGACGGGGGCCGGGGCGTGCAGCCGGTCGTGCGACGCGGAGTACATCGCCTCCAGGACGGTGCGGGCGGTGTCGATCCCGATCAGGTCGAGCAGGGCGAGCGGGCCCATCGGCAGGCCACAGCCCAGCTTCATCGCCGCGTCGATGTCCTCACGGGAGGCGTAGTTCGCCTCATACATCGCGGCGGCCTGGTTGAGGTATCCGAACAGCAGCCCGTCGGCGACGAAGCCCGGCCGGTCCCCGACCGCGACCGGCTCCTTGCCCAGGCTGCGGGCCAGCTCGGTGACGGCCTCGACGGCCGGCGGCGCGGTCAGCACCGAGGAGACCACCTCGACCAGCTTCATCGCGGGCGCCGGATTGAAGAAGTGCAGGCCGAGCACGCGCTCGGGGTGCAGCGACTCGGCGGCCAGCCGGGTCACCGACAGGGCGTTGGTGCCGGTCGCCAGGATCGCGGTGGGGGAGACGGCGGCGTCGAGCTCCCGGAAGACCTGCTGCTTGATCTCGTACGACTCGGGCACGACCTCGATGACCAGCTCCGCCTCCGCGGCGGCCCGGAGGTCACCGGAGGTGCGGAACCGGGCGAGGACGTCGCTCCGCTCCTGCTCCGTGATCCGCTCGCGCCGCACGGCGCGGGCGGTCGCGGCTTCCAGGGAGGCGACGGCCTGACGGGTGGCCGCCTCGCTGATGTCGATACCGATGACCTCGTGGCCGGCGCGGGCGAGGACCTCGGCGATGCCGGTGCCCATGGTGCCGAGACCGACGACGGCGATGGTGCTGAGCGGGATGTCCATCACGGGACTCCAGAGAATGAGTGACGACTGTGAGGAAGCACGGCGCGCCTCGAGAAGACGAATGGGCGCCTGGCGTGCGGGAACTGCGTGTCGTGGTGCTCAGGGCCGGGGCGTGCTGGGCACGCTCGGACCGGGAAGGGGCGACGGACTCTGTCCCGGAGTCACGTCTTGCGAAGCTGCCGAACCGACAAGCACTCCGAGTGGCTGCGTCACCAGGCCACCGGAGCAAGCGGGGAGTGTGTCCCGCTCACATGAGCTTAACCGGTGGGTAACGAGCATGCCAGCCCTGAGGCGCCGTGCGTCATGTCACATTCACCCCGACTCTCGATACGCAGAGTTCCCGTCGATACGCTGAGGGTCATGGATGAGGAGTTCCGCTCGCTGACGGACCGGCTGGCCGACGAGGCGGGGGAGTCCGCGGCGTACCGCAGGCTCCTCGCCACCGACGACGACGAGGAACTGGCCGGCGTCCTCGTGGAAGCCGAACGCCCGCTCTGGGCACGGGAGATCGCCGCGTTCCGGCTCGGCTGCGCCGGTGACCGACGGGCCTTCGAGGCGCTGGTCCTGCTGCTCAACCACCGCGACCCGGAGCGCTGCGTCTGCGCCGCCCACGCCCTGGAGCGCCTCGGCGACCCCCGCACCGCCCGGGCCGCCGCCGCCCTGGCGACCAACACCCTGCGCACCGCGTACGCCCTGCACCCGGTGCGGCTGCTCACGGCGCTCCGGGCCCCGGAGTCCGTACCGGCGCTGATGACCACCCTGAAGCCGCTTCTGACCCCGGAGGAACCGCACTGGCGGGTGGCGCTGGCCTGCGTGGAAGGGCTCGGACGGCTGGGGGACGAACGGGCCCGTCCCCTCCTGGAGGCGGCCCTCCCGCACCCGCGGCTGGGCGGCGCGGCCCGCGACGCGCTCAGCCGGCTGCGGGGTGCGTGAGGACGGGCGGATGCCCGTCCCCCGGCGGCACTCATACCCGTGCGCGGGTGGCATGCGGCGCCTGCGGGAAGTTGCCGAGCTGCCGGTGACCCCCATACCCGTGCGCGGGTGGCGTGCGGACGCGTTCAGGCGGTGCCGGGGAGCCCGAGGGCGCGTACGTACCGCAGCTCGGGCACGAGCACGCCGTCCACCTCGAAGGACTCCTCGGCGCCGTCGGGAAGGAAGCCGGCGCGCTCGTAGAAGCGGCGGGCCGGGCCGTTCTCCCTCAGCACCCAGAGCGCCAGGTCCGGGAAGCCGTCCGCGGCGGCGCGAGCGAGCAGCTCCGCCACCAGGGCGCGCCCGGCCCCGGTCCCGATCTGCTCGGGCAGTAGATAGATCGCGTACAGCTCACCCCGGTCCAGCCGCCTGCCGTCCTCGCGGTACGGGCCGTAGCAGCCCCAGCCGATCACGCCGAGGCCCGCCCGTTCGGCCACCACATTCACCACCGAGTTGCCCTCGGCGAAGAATCCGCGGCGCAGTTCCGCGTCCTCGGCGACGTCCATGGCGTCCAGATAGGGCTGCGGCATCAGCCCGGCGTACGCGGATTGCCAGCCGCGCACCCGGACCTCCGCGACGGCCTCGCAGTCGTCGACCGTCATGTCCCGTACGAGCACATCGGGCCCGGTCCGTATCGTCATGCGGGTCATCCTGACGCATGCGCCAGGATGACCCGTACCGGATATCGCCCGGTCCGTGGACCGTCAGCCGCGGAAGCCGAGCAGGCCGTGCAGGATGCCGCCCCTGCTGCCGGAACCCGTTCCCCGGGCCGCCTTCGCCGCGGCCCTGCCGGTCAGTGGTCGCGGGTCGGGGGACTTGGCGCAGACCGCGTCCGCGTCGGCCCGGCCGCCCTCGCCGCGCGGGACGGTGCCCTTGGCGAGATAGTCGGCCAGATAGGTGTCCAGGCAGTCGTTGCCGCTCAGCGTGATGCCGTGATTTCCGCCGCCCTGCTCGACGACCAGGCTGGAGCCGTGCAGCCTGCGGTGCAGGGTGACCCCGCCCTCGTAAGGCGTGGCCGCGTCCTCGGTGGCCTGGAAGAGCAGCACCGGCGGCAGGTTCCTGTTGGAGACCCGTACCGGGTTCAGCGGTTCCACCGGCCAGTCCGCGCACGGCGCGTTGTACCAGGTGTTGTTCCAGGTGAAGAAGGGGGCCTTGTCGTGCACCTTCCAGCTGTCATCGCGCCAGGTGTTCCACTGGCGGGGCCACGGGGTGTCGCGGCACTGCACGGCCGAGTACACGGAGTACCCGTTGTCGCCCTTCGAGTCGACCGCGCCGAACCGCTTGTACGCCTCCACGAGCGCTTCCTGGTCGTGGTCGTGTACATACGCGGCGAACGCGTCGGCCAGGTAGGGCCAGTAGCCGTTGTAGTAGCCGCCCGGCAGGAAGGTGTCCTCCAGTTCGCTCGCTCCGACCCTCCCGCCCGCGGGGTGGGCCCGGACGGCTTCGCGCATCGCGTACCAGGCGCCCTCGACCTTCGCCGGATCGCTGCCGAGCCCGTACGTGGTGTCGTGCTTCGCCACCCAGGCGGCGAACGCCTTGTGGCGGGCGTCGAAGGCGTAGTTCTGACCGATGTTGTCCTCGTACCAGACGCCCTCGGGGTCCACGTTCGAGTCGAGCACCAGGCGCCGCACCCGCTCCGGGTACAGCTTGGCGTACACCGCGCCGAGGTAGGTCCCGTAGGAGTAGCCGAAGTAGTTGAGCTGTCGGGAGCCGGTCGCCTCCCGGATCACATCGAGGTCCTTGGCGGCGCTGACCGTGTCCATGTGGGGCAGCAGGTCCGGGTACTTCTCCCCGCACGCCTTCGCGAACGCGGCGGCCCGGTTCCGGTTGGCCTGCTCGACCTCGGGCGAGTTGGGCATCGAGTCGGGACGCAGCGGATCGAAGTACTTCGGCACGCAGTCCAGCGCGGGCTCGCTCTTCCCGACGCCGCGCGGGTCGAAGCCGATCACGTCGTACTGCGCGGCGACCGCCTTCGGCAGCGAGGACGCGACGAAGCCGGCCATCGACAGGCCGCTGCCCCCGGGGCCGCCCGGATTGACCAGCAAAGGCCCCTGGAAGCTCTTCGCGGTGTGCGGGATCCGGGACAGGGCGAGGGTGATCCGCCGGCCCGACGGATCGTCATGATCGAGCGGCGTGCTGACCGATGAGCACTGCAGCCGCGGATACGACGCGGTGCCGCAGTCGGTCCAATCGAGCTGGGCGGCGGCGCGCCGCGCGCCCGTGTCGGCGGTTGCCGGGGACGGGGCGGCGGTCACCAGACCAGCGACCGTCGCCCCGACGGCGAACAGAATTCCTGGACGTTTCGTCATATGGCCTCCCGTGGTGGGGGAAAGACGGCTGCGCGTGGCGCAGCCCCCGCCGCATGCTCCCCGCATTCGCGTCCGGGAGGACATATTCTGTGGAGAGTTGACCCGTTTGCCTGTCTCTTCCGCACCGGTCCTGCCCGTGCCGGGGCCGCCGGACAGCCGCCCATCCGGCCCCTGACTCCGCGTGCCGGCCCGTCACGGGGGTGGAGCGTGGAGGGACGGCGGGGTCCGGCCCTCCGAATGAGGTCGACAGCCGGACCCTGTACGCCCTGAAGCCCTGCTCTTCCCTGCGCCTCGGGGGAGGAGTGGGGCTCTTTCGTGCTCTGACGCGCTTCTGGTGCGTGTGGTCACCGCGTCCGCGGCGAAGAGCGCGCCGGCCCCGGCCTCCCGGGTGTTCTCGACCAGATTGTCCCCGCGCATGGACGCCTCCGCGGTAGCGCTGGACAGAGAATAGAACACGTGTTCCCTTGATCGTTTTCTCCCCTTCGTCCCGGCCCGGATTTTGAAGGAGGTTCCCCGAGGTGGTTGGCTCAGCACACCCCCGAACAACCGAGTGCTGGAGGAACAGCCATGGCGCAGGTCGAGGCAACGACGGAGCGAGTCATCGCGGCGGACGCGGAGACGGTGTTCGACGCGCTGGCCGACTACCAGGAGGCCCGGCGCAAGGTGCTGCCCGGACAGTTCAGCGAGTACGAGGTGCGCGAGGGCGGCGACGGCGAGGGCACGCTCGTCCACTGGAAGCTCCAGGCCACCAGCAAGCGGGTGCGTGACTGCCTGCTGGAGGTCACCGAGCCCACCGACGGGCAGCTCGTGGAGAAGGACCGCAACTCCTCGATGGTCACCACCTGGACCGTCACCCCGGCCGGTGAGGGCAAGTCGAAGACAGTCGTCTCGACCGTCTGGAACGGCGCCGGAGGCATCGGCGGATTCTTCGAGAAGACCTTCGCGCCCAAGGGACTTGGGCGGATCTACGACGAGCTGCTGCGCAACCTCGCCGCCGAGGTCGAGAAGTAGCTCCGCGCGCGCTTGACCGGCCTCACCGGTTCGGGTGGTCTTCTCGGCCCGCCGGTTGTGCGCCGTAGTGGCTCCGACCGGGAGCTAAGCCCCCCGAGTGCGCCGTCAGCGCCCCCTCGCCGCGTTTGCCCTCCCTTGTCGCGCAATGCGAGAAATGGGCGGCGCAGACGCGACGAGGGGAGCGGCACGTGGTGGGTGGGATCACTCTGTTGGAGGACGAGCCGAACGGTACGGGGGCCAGCGAGGCGGCGACCACGCTGCCGATTCCGCCGCCCTCGCCGCCGCCCGCCGGGGAGGAGGCCGCCCCCGCCCTATCCGCCGAGCCGGAGACCAGCCCCCGCCACATCCGGCTGGTCTTCCTCGGACTGATGCTGACGCTGCTGCTCGCGGCGCTCGATCAGATGATCGTCGCCACGGCACTGCCGAAGATCGTCGGTGAGCTGCACGGCCTGGAGAAGATGTCCTGGGCCGTCACCGCGTACCTCCTCGCCTCCACCATCGGCCTGCCGATCTACGGCAAGCTCGGCGATCTCTTCGGCCGCAAGGGCGTCTTCCAGTTCGCCATCGTCGTCTTCATCATCGGTTCCGCGCTGGCCGGCTGGTCCCGCACCATGGACGAGCTGATCGCCTTCCGGGCCGTCCAGGGCATCGGTGGCGGCGGACTCATGATCGGTGTCCAGGCGATCATCGCGGATGTCGTACCGCCACGGGAACGCGGCCGGTTCATGGGGCTCATCGGCGCCGCCTTCGGCCTCGCCTCGGTCGCGGGGCCGCTGCTGGGCGGGTTCTTCACCGACCACGCCTCCTGGCGCTGGTGCTTCTACATCAACGTCCCGTTCGGCCTGATCACCCTCGCCGTCATCACCGTCGTCCTCAAACTCCCCCGGCCCACCGTCCGGCCCCGCCTCGACATCCTCGGCGCCCTGCTGCTCGCGGCAGCCTCCACCTGTCTGGTGCTGCTGACCAGCTGGGGCGGGACGGAGTACGCCTGGGGGTCAGGCACCATCTTGGGGCTCGCCGCCGGAGCCGCCGGAACGGCCCTGCTGTTCCTCGTGGTCGAGCACCGGGCAGCCGAACCGATCATCCCGCTGCGGCTGTTCCGTGACTCCATCTTCAATGTCACCGCCCTCGTCGGCGCGGTGGTCGGAGTCGCGCTGTTCGGCGCCGCGAGCTATCTGCCGACTTTCCTGCAGATGGTCGACGGGGCCTCGGCGACCGAATCCGGCCTCCTGATGCTCCCGATGATGGGCGGCATCGTCGGGGCTTCCATCGTCTCCGGTCAGCTGATCTCCCGCACCGGCCGATACCGCGTCTATCCGATCCTCGGCGGCGCGTTCTCGGTCCTCGGGATGTGGCTGCTCTCCCGGCTCGAAACGGACACCCCGCGCCTCCAATACAGCTTCGCGCAGGCGGTGCTCGGCATCGGGATCGGCCTGATCATGCCGGTACTGGTGCTCGCGGTCCAGAATTCCGTGGAGCCCGCCGACCTCGGTTCCGCCACCAGTGCCAACAACTACTTCCGGCAGATCGGCGGCAGCGTCGGCGCCGCCGTCTTCGGGACGCTCTTCGCGGGCCGCCTCGCGGACGCGCTCGCCGCCCGCCTGCCGTCCGGCGCCGCCCTCCCCGACCCCGAGTCGATCACCCCGCAGCTGGTCCACGCGATGGAGCCAGCGCTGCGCGACAGTTATATCCAGGCGTACGCCGACGCGATGCCGCGGATCTTCCTCTACCTCGTGCCGGTGCTTGTGCTCGGCCTGTTCCTCGCCTTCTTCCTCAAGGAGAAACCGCTGGTGTCCCACCACAGCCCCGAATCCGCCGCCGAGTCCACCACCGAGTCCGCACCGATCCCCGCAGCCCGCGTCACCGCCGCCCCGCCGCCGCCCGTGTACCTGTCGGGTGTGCCGGTGAGCGGCAGTGTCCAGCATCCCGACGGCACCAAGGTCCCGAGGGCCGCCCTCACCCTCATCGACGTCCAGGGACAGCAGGTCGGGCGGGGCGCGAGCGGTGAGGACGGGAGGTACGCGCTGAGCGTGCCCGGCGCCGGCGCGTACGTGCTCATCGCCGCGGCGGGCGGGCACCAGCCGCAGGCCGTCAGTGTCACCGTGGGCGAACGGCCCGTCGAGCTGGATGTGGTGCTCGGCGGTGCCGGGCGTCTCGCCGGGGTCGTCGTCACCGCCGACGGCATCCCGGTGCGCGATGCCGCCGTCACCCTCACCGACGTGCGCGGCGAAGTGGTCGCGTCCACCCGCAGCGGTCGCGAGGGGGGTTACGTGATCTCGGAGCTGGTGGCCGGCGAGTACACCCTCGCCGCCAGTGCCCCCGCCTTCCGGCCCGCCGCGCTGCCGGTGAGCGTGCAGGCCGCCAGGGAGACCCGGCAGGACATCGAACTCGCCGGGGGCGCGGTGCTGCGCGGCATCGTGCGGGCGAGCGGTGGCCGGCCCGTCGAGGACGCCCGGGTCACGCTGCTGGACGCGGCGGGCAACGTGGTCGACACGCTCACCACCGGGCCCGACGGGGCGTTCCGGTTCGTGGACCTCTCCACCGGTGAGTACACGGTGATCGCGGCCGGGTACCCGCCGGTGGCCACCGTCCTCCAGGTCGCCGGCGGCGGACGCACCGAACGCGATCTGCAACTGGGGCACGAGGACTGACCGAGGAGCAGTGGGCCGGCCGGGGATCGGACCGGCCGGCCCGGCACCGCAGTCCGCCCGGTACGTGCGCGGCCGGGCGCGCCGGGCGCACCACCCCTGGGGGTGATGGTGCCGATGACCGGCGGAGGGCGGACGCGGAGCCGTACCGTGGAGTCACATACCGCAGGGTTTTGCGGTGGGGAAGGAGCCTTCCACCCATGGATCTCGATGTGCCGCCGCAGAGGACACCACCGCCGCGCGACCCCGCGGCGGGCCGTGTGCCGCTGGCCGTGGTGGTGGTCGACGCGGACGGACTCATCTCACACTGGTCGACCGGCGCGAGGCGGCTCTTCGGCGTCACCAGAGAGCGGGCGGTCGGCTGCGCGGCCGGTGAACTCCTGCCGGTGTCGGGGGCGTTGAGGCAGGAAGACGGGCTCGCGGGCCACGAGGTCCACGACGGGCCCGGCCTCGCACTCGACGGTTCGCTCAGCGGGACCTTCGCCTGTCCGGCGGCGGGCCGGGCCCGGGTCGATGAACGCGAGCACGGCCGGATCGACGTCCTGTGGTGGGCCTACCCGCTGGTCGGCCCGGGATCCGGGCGGCTGCTGGTGCTCGCCGCGGACGCCGCTCAGCTGCCCGAGGGAGGAGGGGCCGAGGGGCCGGACGCCGAGACGATCGCCCCCGGCTTCGCTCTGCACACCGACTTCCCCGGCTATCGGGAGCCGGCAGCCCGGCTGTCCGAGATCCTGCCCAGCATGAGCGTCCACGAGGCGACCAGAATCGTCTCCCAGGTCCTTGAACTCGGCTATCCCGTACTGGAGTTCAGTCGCCTCGATCAGGTTCCCGTGACCCCGGACTGGGGAGTGCCGCGACGCACCTCCCGCCGGCCGGCCGAGAACCCGCGGGCCGACGACGGCGGGTCGTACGCACCCCGCACCGTTCCCCGTCCCGAACTCGACCTCGAATACGCGGCGGTCCGTGAACGGCTGGAATTCCTCAACGAGGTCAGCGGCCGGATCGGCAGTTCCCTCGACCTGGCCCGCACCATTCGCGAGGTCACCAGCGCCGCCGTGCCCCGCTTCACCGACTTCGCGGGTACACATCTGCGCGCCGCGGTCCTGGCCGGCGAGGGCTTTCCGGACGGGCCGCCCGACGTCACCACCGTCTGGCACCGGGTCTGGGTCGAGCACAACGACGAGCCGGGCCGCTGGGACGACACCGTCCCGGTCGGCGAGTCCATCGCCTTCCCCGAACACACCCCGTTCTTCCAGTGCATGGTCACCGGCGAGCCCGTCCTCGTCCCGTACGTCAGCGAGGAGATGAGCAACCGGATCTCGGGCGAGTTCGAGAAGCGCGATCTGCGCCCGCTGATCACCCACCGCTCCCTGCTGATCGTGCCGCTCAAGGCCCGGGACGTGGTCCTCGGCTTCATGGTCCTGATGCGCCGCCCCGGCCGTGAGCCCTTCGACGACATGGACCGCACCACCGGCGCCGAACTTGCCGCCCGTGCCGGGCTCGTACTGGACAACGCCCGTATGTACACCTACCAGGAGAACGTGGCGGAGACCCTTCAGGACAGCATGCTGCCCCAGGTCGAACCACGGATGGCGGGCTGCGACATCGCCACCCGCTATCTGCCCGGCGCCCGGCTCGGAAGGATCGGCGGCGACTGGTTCGACTCGGTGAAGCTCCCCGGTTCGCGCACCGCCCTCGTCGTCGGCGACGTCATGGGCCACGGCCTCAACTCGGCTGCGATGATGGGGCAGTTGCGGACCGCAGTGCTGACCATGGCCACCATGGAGATGCCGCCGTCCCAACTGCTCCGCAACCTCGACGACTTGGCGCAGCGCCTCGGCGAGCAGTATCTGGCGACGTGTCTCTACGCCGTCTACGACCCGATCCGTTCCGAGGTCCAGATCGCCAACGCCGGGCACATCCCGCCCGTGCTGGTCCGCGCCGAGGACGGCCGGGCCGAGCTGCTCGACCTGCCCACCGGCGCACCCATCGGCGTCGGCGGTGTCGCCTTCGAGACCGCGACCGTGCGGGTGCGGCCCGGTGACCGTCTCGTCCTGTGCACCGACGGTCTGGTCGAGGTGCGCGGCCAGGACATCGGCGCGGGCCTCGCCGCGCTCTGCGCCTCCGCGGCCCACCCCGCCGCCTCGATGGACGACGCCTGCGACACCATCATCCGCGCCCTGAACCCGAGCGGTGGCCGCAAGGACGACGTGGCGCTGCTGATGGCGCGGCTGAACGGAATCCCGGACGACGACGTCGCCGAGTGGCAACTGGCCCTGGACCCGCGCGAAGTGGCCCGCGCGAGGCGCCTGGTGCGCGGAAAGCTCCTCGACTGGGATCTTCCCGACGCGGTGGAGGCCGCCGAGCTGATGGTCAGCGAGCTCGTCACCAACGCCGTGAAGCACGGCCGCAGCCACCACATCGGGCTCCGTCTGGTCCGCACCGGCGCCCTGCTCTGCGAGGTCAGTGACGACGAACCCGCCCCGGCCACACTGCTCGACGCCGCCTCCCACGACGAGTCCGGCCGAGGCCTGCTGGTGGTGACCAGCCTCGCCCGTGAATGGGGCACCAGTGCCACGGCGCGTGGCAAGACCGTCTGGTTCGAACAGACACTCGGCCGGGTTCCGCGCCCCAGGTCGCACACCTGGTGAAGGATGTCGTCGCGGGGGTGGATGCGGTGCGTGGTCTTGCCGCCACCTTCCCGGGACGGTGGTCCGGACCTGAGTAACATCCCCCGGAAGCAATGGACTCGGGAGTGCCCATGGGAGTGTCAGAACGGTACCGCGATGCGTGGGAGGGCTACTGGTCCGCCACCTCGGACACGCCCGGTGAGGCAATCTGGGACGCCGACCCGGCCCTCAGCTCCGTCCCCCACAGCGAACTGCTCCTGCCGTACGCCGACACCGCACTGCCGGTCGTCGACCTCGGCTGCGGGAACGGCACCCAGACCCGCTATCTCGCCACGCGCTTCGCGCGCGCGATAGGCGTGGACCTCTCGCACGCGGCGATCGCGCACGCGCGCCGCGCGGACACCGAGGGGGCCGCCGAGTTCGCCCAGCTCGACCTGGTCGAGGCCGAGGCCGTGTCGGCCCTGCACGAGCGGATCGGTGACACGAACGTCTACATGCGTGCGGTGATCCACCAGAGCGATGCCGAGGCCAGGCCCGCCGTCGCCGCGGCGGTCGCGACGCTGCTGGGGGAGCGGGGCCGGGCGTTCGTCGCCGAGCTGACCCCGGACTCCAAGGCGGTGCTCCAGCAGGTGGCGCAGGGCCCGGACGGTCCGCCGGAGAAGCTGCGCCGGGTGCTGGAGCACGGGCTCAATCCGGCGAGCGTCAGCGCGGAGGAGGTGCCCCGGCTGCTGCGGGCGGCCGGACTGACCACACTGGCCCAGGGTGACACCGCCCTGGCCCAGACCGCGTACCTGTCCGACGGAACCCGTGTCGACCTGCCCGCGCGCTGGTTCGTACTGGCCGCGACGACCGCTGTCGGCTGAGGGCCGGGCGGGACCGTCCTCACGTCCCCTCGCCGCTCCGCAGCAGTGCCATCAACTCCCGCGCGCCCGGACTCATGGCCTGGACCTCCGGGAGCACCACGGCACTCTCGTAGCAAGGCTGCCGAGGCCCTTCGAGCGCGACCGCCGTCAGCCCCCGCGCCTCGGGCTTGCGGGAGAAGTGATGGGGCACCAGGGCGATCCCCAGCCCCTCCTGCACCAGCTCCAGCAGGCTGTGCACGTCGTTCACCTCCAGGCCCACCGTGCGCCGTACCCGCGCCTCGGCGAACGCCCCGTCCGCCGCTCGCCGCGGCCCCCAGTCCGGATGGAAGTCGATGAAGGACTCACCGGTCATCTCGTCCCACGCGACGCGGTCCGCTGCCGTGAACCGGTGGCCGGGGGCGCAGAGCACGACCATGGGCTCACGTGCCAGCGGGTGGAGTTCACCGCGCCACTCGACGGAGCTGACGGTCGCGGCGAAGGCGGCGTCGAGTCGGCCGCCGGCCACCCCGTCCACCAGACTCGTGGTGCCTTCCTGACGGAGCCGAATCTCCATCAGTGGATGCCTGCGGTGGAACGCCGCCAGCAGACGCGGAAGATGCACCCCCGGCACACATTGCTCGACGCCCACCGACAAGGTGCCGCGCAGCAGTCCGCGTACCGCGTCGACGGCGTCCTTGGCCGCCCGCGCGCCCGCCAGTGTGCGCTCGGCCTCCACCAGCAGGGCGCGTCCCGCCTCGGTCAGCCGAACGCTGCGCGTGGTGCGGCTGAAGAGCGGGGTCCTCAGCTCCTGCTCCAGGGCCCGGACGGAGGCGGAGAGGCCGGACTGCGACACGGAGAGGCGTTCGGCGGCACGGGTGAAGTGCTGCTCCTCGGCGACGGCGACGAAGTGTTCCAGCTGGCGCAATTCCATGATTGAGAAATGTAGCCGCTGAATCCCAGCAGAATCTCCTGTTGGACTGCTGGATCGTTGTCGGTGAACCTGGACCCCTGCCCACCGCAACCGCCCCTCTTCCGTGGAGCCCGCATGTACCTGCCGTCCGCCGACCGCTACCACTCCATGCCCTACCGGCGCACCGGACGCAGCGGTCTGCTGCTTCCCGCGGTCTCCCTCGGCCTGTGGCACAACTTCGGCGGCGACCGGACACCGGAGAGCCAGGGCCGGATCCTGCGCCGGGCCTTCGATCTCGGCATCACCCACTTCGATCTCGCCAACAACTACGGGCCGCCGCCCGGCGCCGCCGAGACCGCGATGGGACGCGCGCTGGGAACGGACTTCGCCCGGCTCCGGGACGAGCTCGTCATCTCGACGAAGGCGGGCAACCGGATGGGGGACGGCCCGTACGGGGAGTGGGGGTCCAGGAAGAGCCTGCTCTCCTCGCTGGACCAGAGCCTCACCCGGCTCGGGCTCGACCACGTCGACATCTTCTACTCCCACCGCTTCGACCCGGACACCCCGCTCGAAGAGACGATGGGCGCACTCGACTCGGCGGTACGGCAGGGCAAGGCGCTCTACGTCGGCGTCTCCAACTACTCCCCGGAGCAGACCCGACAGGCAGCCCGGATCCTCCAGGAGCTGGGCACCCCGCTCCTGATCCACCAGCCGCGTTATTCGATGCTGGACCGCTGGGTCGAGGACGGTCTGCTCACGACGCTGGACGAACTGGGCACCGGCTCGATCGCCTACTCGCCGCTGGAGCAGGGCATCCTCTCCGACCGCTATCTGCGTGGCATCCCGGAAGGCTCCCGCGCGGCCGGCAACAGCCCCTTCTTGACGCCCGATTCGGTCACTCCGGAGCTGGCGGACCGGCTGCGGGCGCTGGACGAGGTGGCTTCCGCACGCGGGCAGTCCCTCGCGCAGATGGCCCTGGCGTGGGTGCTGCGGGGCGGCCGGGTCACCTCCGCCGTGATCGGGGCGAGCAGCGTCCCCCAGCTGGAGAACAGTGTCGAGGCGGTCCGCAATCTGGAGTTCGGTGACGAGGAACTGGCCCGGATCGAGGAGATCCTCAAGGGCCCGGACAGCCGCTGAGCTCAGTCCGCGGCGGCTGTTCGCGCCTTTGCCCGGCCGGTGTAGCGGTGGGCCCACGGCAGGGCCTCCTCCAGGGCCGCTGACACCCCGAACAACAGGTCCTCGCGGCTCCAGCCGGCCGTGAGGGAGCCCCCGAGCGGCAGGCCCTCGGAACTCCGGCCCAACGGAAGGCTGATGACCGGGAACCCGGTGGCGTTCCCGAGGACGGTGTTGCCGGTGAAGGTGGTCATCGCCGCCGGCTCCGCCGCCGGATCGGTGTCGTCGCGCAGCTGACCGATGAGCGTCGGCGGGGTCGTCACGGTCGGGGTGACCACGACGTCGGCGTCCGCGTGGGCGAGCGTCCAGGCCCGCGCCCTCGCCTGGACGACACCGGTCGAGGCGGTCGGCTCGCCCGAGGTCAACTCCTGTGAGGGGCAGCCGTGAGCCGAACCTCGACGCCTGGCCCCGGGCCGACCGCCCGGTCATGAGCACCCCGGCGTTCCTGGCCCTGTCGGATCCGGACACGACCGAGGCCCGGCGCCAGGGGTGGACGCGGCCGTGCCGCCCTCGCCGGCTACTCCGCCCCCCGCCGGACCCGCTGGGCTCCATCTCTGTGCCCACCGTGTTCATCCACGGCGACGCCGACGGCAACGTCCCCATCGAGGTGGCGCGTTGGGCGCACGCGCAGATCGACGGCGCCGAGCTGCACACCGTCCCCGACGGCGGGCACCTCTTCCTTCTCCTGGACGCGGACCCGCTGATCCGGGAACTGACCTGAACGCGGTGCGCCCGGTGCGAGGATGACCGGCATGACATGGACGGCACCTCGCGTCGAACGCACGACGGCCGACGGCGACCAGTTGAACGTTCCGAGCGCGGCGGACGAGCGGGCCGTGCTGGACGGGTGGCTGCGATGGCACCGGGAGACGCTGCTCACCAAGTGCGCCGGACTCGGCCCGCAGCAGCTGGCCCGCACCGCCGCCGAACCGTCGGACCTCACGCTCCTTGGCCTGGTCCGGCACATGGGGGAGATCGAACGCTGGTGGTTCCGGCGGAGTTTCGCGGGTGAGCCGATCGGTGACGTCTTCACCGGTCCCGACGACGGGGACGAAGGCATCGACGGTGTCGACGCCGCCCACGCGGAACGCGACTACGCCGCGTTCCGCGCCGAGGTCGAGGCGTGCGAGGCCGCCGTGGCGGGGCGCGGCCTCGACGAGACATTCCTGTCGACGACCTGTGGCCGGGTCGTCAGCCTCCGCTGGGTGTACCTGGCGATGATCCAGGAGTACGCCCGCCACAACGGCCACGCGGACCTGCTGCGCGAGCGGACCGACGGTGCCACGGGGGACTATCCGGAACGGGATTGAACGCGGTTTCGTACCCCGGACGAGGCCGAGGTCGAGGACGAGGACGAGGAGTACGAAACCGTCGCTCAATCGTTCCTCGGCCGTCCCTCAGCCGTCCGTCCCGGACGGATACACGGCCGCGTAGGCCGACCGGAAGAGAGCGGTGACCTCCTGGCCGCTGAGCCCCTGGGAGCGTGCCTCGTCCAGCCACTGGGCCAGCGAGGTGCGCAACGGGGAGTCCAGACCCTCCTGTGCCGAAGCGAGGGAGCGGGTGATGAAGGTGCCCGCCCCCTGCCTGACCTCGGCAAGGCCCGCGCGCTCCAGCTCGCGGTACGCCTTGAGAGTGGTGTTCGGGTTGACCTTGGTTTCCGCCGCCACCTGTGCTGCCGTGGGCAGCCGGTCGCCCTCCTCCAGGGCGCCCATCCGCAGCGCCTGTTCGACCTGTCGCACGATCTGGAGGTACGTCGCCACTCCGCTGCGTCTGTCGATGCGGAACACAACCACCGTCTTCACCTCCCGTTGGACTGCCGAAACGATATGTACCTGCGGTGACGGGTCCTAGAGCGGGCTCCGGGAGATCCGCCACAGGGCGAACGCGGTGAGCACGAGGGTTGCCGCGAGCAGGATGCCCGCCCCGGTCCACTGCATGGCCTGCATCTGGTCGTAACCGAGGTACTTGTAGACGTTGTTGACGATGCCGTGCTCCTTGACGCAGGCGTTCGAGGCCGCCTCGGTCGTCTTGGCGCAGAGCCCCCAGCCGTAGAGATGGCCGTCGGCCGAGCCGACCCAGCGGTCCACCTCGTACGACTCGATCAGCCGTGCGGGCATGTTGCCTTCGAGCGGGTAGGTGAGTATGCGCGACGGTGCGAGGTGCGCGAGCATCCGGTCCCAGACGATCCCGATGAACACGGCGATGAGGAACGTGATCGCCATGGACGTGAGGACGCGGCGCAGCAGCATGCCGACGGTGACACCGACGGCGGTCAGGAAGAGGCAGAGCGCGGGAAGCACCGGACCGGTGCTGTCGAAGATCGCCCCGTCCCACCACAGGCTGGAGAACACCGAACGGTACGGCCTCCACCACCAGGTGAAGAACGCCGAGAGCACCGCACCGGACAGGACGACGGCCGCGTAGCACCAGGCGAGCTTCACCGTCAGCCAGCGGCGGCGGGACACGGACTGGGTGGTGACCAACTGCGCGGTGCCGTGCTCCTGATCGGTCGCGATCAGCGGGGCTCCGAGGAACACGGCGAGGACCACGGGCAGCGAACCCAGGCCCGTGAGAGTGAGGTCGACTGCCGTCGAGCTGAACGTCGGCTGGGCCAGATCCCTGTCCGGCCAGCCGAGCGCTGCGAGCTGGTCGCCCATCCTGCCGCGCTGGTACGCGAGCCAGATCGAGCCGAGGACCATCAGGGCGAGCAGGGTCAGCAGCGCGGCCCGGTGCTGTCGTGCGACGAGCCAGTGCACCCCGCGCAGCAGGCGGGTCCCTGGCGCCCGGCCGGTCCGGGAGGTGTCGGTCAGGGTGGCGCTCATGAGCTGTGGATCCCTTCGGACTCGATACGGGCACCGGGCGCGAACAGGGCAGGCGCCTGCGGCGAGCGGAGATGCGCCAGCAGCACTTCCTCCAGGCTGGGTTCGGCGACCACCCAGTCGGCCCGCAGCGGACCGTTCGGCCGTACCAGCGCGTGGAACTGCCTGCCCTGGACGCGGGACTCGATCACCGTGTGGGGCGCCAGCAGGTCGGCCGGATTCCCGTCAGCGGCGAGCCCGGTGACCAGCGCGTGTGCCGGAACGAGTGCGTCCGCGTCGCCGGCCATCCGGATCCTGCCGTCCGCGAGGACCAGCAGGTAGTCGCACATGTCCTCCAGCTCGGACAGCATGTGCGAGGACATCAGCACGGTGGTGCCGCGTTCGACGGCCTCCGACATCAGGAGGGTGCTCATGTCGTGACGGGCGAGCGGGTCGAGGTCGGACATCGGTTCGTCGAGCAGCAGCAGGTCGGGCCGCTTGCCGAAGGCAAGGGCGAACGCGACACGGGTGCGCTGACCACCGGAGAGGGTGCCGACCCGGGCGTCCATGGGCACCTGGCCCGACCGTACGATCCGCTCCGCCGCGGCCATGTCCCAGCCGGGGTTGAGCTCGCTGCCCATGCGCAGGGTCTCCGCCACGGTGAACCGCTTGAACAGCGGCTTGTCCTGCCCGAGGAACGCGAATCGCGGCATCACCGCGGGATCGTCCACCGGTACGCCGAAGATGCGGAGTTCGCCCTCCGTCGGCTGCACCTGCCGGGTCGCGAGACCCAGCAGGGTGCTCTTGCCCGCTCCGTTGGGGCCGACGAGACCGCAGATCCGTCCGGCCGGCAGCCGGAACGAGCAGTCGCGCAACGCCCAGCCGCGACGGTAGCGCCTACCCAGGCCGCGGGCCTCCAGGGCCCCGACGCCGGACGTGCCGCCCGGAGTGAATGCGTCTGCCATGCACTTCGCCTCAATTCCATTAGTCAATTAATGGAATCATGGTCTTCGTGCGCGAGGACTGTCAAGGCGACGAGGGGCGGCCGGGTCGACGGCAGGGCGGGAAGTGTCCGGAATGCGCCTGATGAGGGTGTGGGTCGCACTCTCTTCGGAGGACTGGACCATTGAACGTATCTGTGGCTCTGGCCTGGCGGTTCTTCGGCGCGTAGCGTGACCCCGCATGAAGATCCTGATCAGCGCGGACATGGAAGGCGCCACCGGCGTGACCTGGCCGGCCGATGTGCTGCCGGGCACCCCGCAGTGGGAGCGATGCCGCGCCATGTTCACCTCCGACGTGAACGCGGCGGCGCTCGGTTTCTACGACGGCGGCGCCGACGAGGTGCTCATCAACGAGGCCCACTGGTCCATGCGCAACCTCCTGCTGGAGCGGCTCGACGACCGGGTCCAGATGCTCACCGGCAGGCACAAGTCCCTCTCCATGGTGGAAGGCGTCCAGCACGGCGACGTCGACGCCATCGCCTTCGTCGGCTACCACACGGGCGCCGGCACGGAGGGGGTGCTCGCCCACACCTATCTGGCGAACTCCCTCACCGGGGTCTGGCTGAACGGAGTCCGGGCGAGCGAGGGGCTGCTCAACGCGCATGTCGTGGCCGAGTACGGCGTTCCCGTCATCCTCGTCACCGGCGACGACCTGACCTGCACCGACGCGCAGGGGTACGCCCCGGAGGCACGCAAGGTCGCCGTGAAGGACTATGTGTCGCGGTACGCCGCGGTGTGCCGCACCCCGGCCCGTACCGCCGCCGACATCCGTGCGGCGGCCAAGGACGCGACCGCGCTGGCGGTGCGCCACACCCCGGTGCAGGGCGGCCCCTTCACCCTTGAGCTGGAATTCGACGCCGAGCACCTGGCCGGCGCGGCCACCGTCGTTCCCGGCGTGACACCCAGCGGCGAACGGCGCGTCGCCTACACCAGCGAGACGATGTACGAAGCTATCCGCACGTTCAAGGCGGTGACCACCATCGTGTCGTCCGCCGTGGAGGAACAGTATGGCTGAGACGACCGACCCCCGGGAGAGCGTCGACGAGCGGACGCTCGACGAATCGGTGACGTTCACCTCCGAGCTGATCCGGATCGACACCACCAACCGCGGCGGCGGCGACTGCCGGGAACGCCCGGCCGCCGAGTACGTCGCCGAGCGGCTGGCCGACGCCGGACTCGAACCCACCCTCCTGGAGCGCACCCCGGGACGCACCAACGTGGTGGCCCGGATCGAGGGCACCGATCCGTCCGCCGACGCCCTCCTCGTGCACGGCCATCTCGACGTCGTCCCGGCCGAGGCCGACGACTGGACCGTGCACCCCTTCTCCGGGGAAGTCCGCGACGGAGTCGTCTGGGGGCGCGGCGCCATCGACATGAAGAACATGGACGCCATGGTCCTGGCCGTCGTCCGGGCCTGGGCGCGGTCCGGTGTCCGGCCCCGTCGCGACATCGTGATCGCGTACACCGCCGACGAGGAGGCCAGCGCCGAGGACGGCTCCGGCTTCCTCGCCGACCGGCACGCCGGGCTCTTCGAAGGGTGTACGGAGGGCATCAGTGAATCCGGTGCCTTCACCTTCCACGCCGGACCCTCCATGCCGCTCTACCCGATCGCCGCGGGCGAGCGCGGCACCGCCTGGCTCAAGCTCACCGCACACGGCAAGGCGGGGCACGGCTCCAAGGTCAACAAGGCCAACGCGGTCAGCAAACTCGCCGCGGCCGTCGCCCGGATCGGCCAGCACGAATGGCCGGTCAGGCTCACCCCGACGGTCCGCGCCGCGCTCACCGAGATCGCCGCACTGCACGGCATCCACCCCGACCTCGACGCCCCCGGCTTCGACGTGGACGAACTGCTCGGCAAGCTCGGCCCGGCCGCCGCCCTGGTCGAGCCGACCGTCCGCAACAGCTCCAACCCGACCATGCTGGACTCCGGGTACAAGGTCAACGTGATCCCGGGCCACGCCACCGCGTACATCGACGGCCGGATGGTGCCCGGCGGCGAGGACGAGTTCCACGCCACTCTGGACCGGCTGACCGGACCCGATGTCGGCTGGGAGTTCCACCATCGCGAGGTCCCGCTGGAGGCGCCGGTCGACTCGCCGACCTTCGCGAAGCTGCGCGCCGCGATCGAGCGCTTCGACCCGGACGGCCATGTCGTGCCGTACTGCATGTCGGGCGGCACGGACGCCAAGCAGTTCTCCCGGCTCGGCATCGTCGGCTACGGCTTCTCGCCCCTGAAGCTGCCCGTCGGCTTCGACTACCAGGCGCTGTTCCACGGCGTCGACGAACGCGTCCCCGTCGAAGCGCTGCACTTCGGCGTCCGCGTCCTCGATCACTATCTGCGCACGGCCTGACCCGCTACGGGGGGAATTCATCATGGTGTCCACAGGGGCCTACGGAACATGGCCGTCACCCATCGACGCACGGCTCGCGGCGTCGCACGACGGCCGCCCGGAGTACGTCGGCGTGGTCGGCGACGAGGTGTGGTGGACGGAGCCGCGCCCTGCCGAGGCGGGCCGCCGCGCCCTGGTCCGCCGCCGGGCGGACGGGACCACCGGCACCGCGCTGCCCGCTCCGTGGAACGTACGGAGCCGCGTCATCGAGTACGGCGGACAGCCCTGGGCCGGGGCCGAACGCGCCGAGGGGGGCCCGCTGATCGTCTTCGTCGACTTCGCCGACCAGCGGCTGTACGCCTACGCCCCCGACGGATCCGGTGAACCCCGGCCGCTGACCCCGGTCTCACCCGTCGGCGGCGGGCTGCGCTGGGTCGACCCGCAGCTCCACCTCGACCGGGGCGAGCAGGGCGAGGTCTGGTGCGTCCTGGAGGAGTTCACCGGCGAGGCACCCACCGAACTGCGCCGCGTGCTCGCCGCCGTACCCCTGGACGGCTCCGCGGCCGACGACCGTTCGGCGGTACGTGAACTCACCGACGACAGCCATCGGTTCGTCACCGGACCGAAGCTCTCGCCCGACGGACGGCGGGCGGCCTGGATCGCCTGGGACCACCCGCGCATGCCGTGGGACGGCACCGAGGTGATGCTCGCGGACGTCACCGAGGACGGTACGTTCCAGCATGCCTGGAGCTTCGGCGGCGGCCCCGAGGAGTCGGTTCCGCAGATCGAGTGGGGTGCCGACGGACAGCTGCTCTTCGCCAGTGACCGCAGCGGCTGGTGGAACCTGTACCGCGCCGACCCGCACCGGGGCGCGGTGGCGCTCTGCCCCCGGGAACAGGAGTTCGCCGGACCGCTCTGGAAGATCGGCCTCAGCTGGTTCCGGCCCCTGGAGAACGGCCTGATCGCCACCGTCCACGGCCGGGGCACCACCACGCTCGGCATCCTCGACCCGGAGACCGGCGAACTCGTCGATGTCGCCGGGCCCTGGACCGAATGGGCCGAGTCGCTCGCCGTGCACGGCAGCCGGGTCATCGGCATCGCCGCGAGCCCGTACAGTGCCTACGAGGTCGTAGAACTGGACACCGCGACCGGCCGCACCCGGATCATCGGCACACCGCACGAGGACGCCGTCGACCCCGCGTACTACCCGCGGCCCGACGACCGCACCTTCACCGGGCCCGACGGGCGGGAGATCCACGCCCACATCTACCCGCCCCGGAACCCCGACCGGACCGGTCCCGAAGGTGAGCTGCCGCCCTATGTGGTCTGGGCGCACGGCGGTCCCACCGGCCATGCCGCGCTCGTACTCGACCTGGAGATCGCCTACTTCACCTCGCGCGGCATCGGTGTCGCCGAGGTCGACTACGGCGGCTCCACGGGCTACGGGCGGACCTACCGCAACCGGCTGCGCGAACAGTGGGGCGTCGTCGACGTCGAGGACTGCGCGGCCGTCGCCGAGGCGCTGGCCGCCGAGGGAACGGCCGACGGGCGGCGGCTGGCCATCCGGGGCGGCAGCGCCGGCGGCTGGACCACCGCGGCCTCGCTGACCGGCACCGATGTCTACGCCTGCGGCACGATCATCTACCCGATCCTCGATCTGACCGGCTGGGGCACCGACGAGACCCATGACTTCGAGTCGCAGTACCTGGAATCCCTGGTCGGCCCGATCGCCGAAGTCCCGGCCCGCTACCGCGAACGGTCGCCGGTCAGCCGCACCGACCGGCTGACCGCCCCCTTCATTCTGCTCCAGGGGCTGGACGACCCGATCTGCCCGCCCGTCCAGTGCGAGCGGTTCCTGGACCGGGTCGAAGGGCGCGGCATCCCGCACGCCTATCTCACCTTCGAGGGGGAGGGGCACGGGTTCCGGCGCGCGGACACCATGGTCCGCGCTCTGGAGGCCGAACTCTCCCTGTACGGCCAGACCTTCGGCATCGACCGTCCCGACGTACCGCGGCTGGAGCTGAAGAAGTGACCCTCGCCCCCCTGACCCGCCCCGCCCGGCTGCGTCCTGGTGCCAGGATCGCCGTCGTGTCCCCGAGCGGACCGGTGCCCGCCGACCGTCTGGACGCAGGCCTGGACGTACTGCGTGGCTGGGGCCTCGTCCCCGTCGAAGCTCCCCATGCGCGCGCCGTGCACACGGAGTTGGACTATCTCGCGGGCACGGACGAGGAGCGGGCCCGGGATCTCCAGGAGGCCTGGTGCGATCCGTCCGTCGACGCGGTGATCTGCGCTCGTGGCGGATACGGCGTGCACCGCATGGTCGACCTGGTGGACTGGGCGGCGATGCGCGCGGCCGGCCCCAAGGTGTTCATCGGCTACAGCGACATCACCGTGCTCCACGAGGCGTTCGCCCGGCGCATGGGCCTTGCCACCCTGCACGGGCCGATGGCCGGCACCGAGACCTTCCTCAAGGACCCGGACACCCAGGAGTCCCTGCGGGCCACCCTGTTCGAGCCCGATTCGGTGCGTACCCTCGGCCTTCCCTCGGCCCGGGTGCTGGTTCCCGGCAGGGCCCGCGGCATCACCTACGGCGGCTGCGTGAGCCTGCTCGCCGCCGACATCGGCACCCCGCACGCACGGACGTCGGCCGACGGCGGGCTGCTGGTGATCGAGGACACCACCGAGGACCCGTACGGCATCGACCGCATCCTCACCCAACTGCTGCGGGCGGGGGCGCTCGACGGGGTGTCCGGCGTGGCCTGCGGTTCCTGGGCGGGCTGCGGTCCGTACGAGAAGGTGCGGGCGGTCCTCGCCGACCGGCTCGGCCCGCTGGGTGTGCCCGTCGTCGAGGAGCTTGGCTTCGGGCACGGGCCGACCGCGCTGACGATTCCGCTCGGAGTGCCCGCCGTGCTGGACGCGCCGGCCGACGGCGGCCCCGCCACACTCACCGTCGAGGTACCCGCGCTGGCCTGAACGGCGGTGAATCGCGAAGAAATTGAGCATCCTTCAGGAAACGCGGTCCTGAGCGTTGACATCACTATGACACCCGTCACAGCATGAGCGCGGTCCAGTACTTACTGGTCGGTAAGATGCTCTCGGTGTGGAGGTCTTCGTGTCACGTGCTCTTTCCCGCTCCCGGTCCGGGCACCGGACGCTGTCCCGGAAGTCGGCCGCGTACGCGGCCACAGCCGCGCTCGCCGCACCGCTGTTCCTCGCCGGTGCGGCACACGCGAGCGCCATCGAGACCTCTCCGTACACCGTCACCCCGCTGAAGTTCACCCTTGAGGCGGGCGGCCGGTCCTGTACCGTCGACGCCGATCTGTACCGTCCTGCCGGGGCCGACGCCCAGCACCCCGCCCCCGCCGTGCTCGCCACCAACGGCTTCGGCGGCAGCAAGTCCGACGGTTCGACCGACGCCATCGGCAAGGCCTTCGCCTCCCGCGGCTACGTCGGCCTCGTCTACTCCGGCCTCGGCTTCGGCAAGTCCGGCTGTCTCATCACGCTCGACGACCCGGCCATCGACGGGAAGGCCGCCGCCGGACTCATCGACTTCCTCGCCGGAACGCGCGCCGCCGACGACGGCACCAAGGCCGACTACGTCACCAAGGACGGCACGGGTGACCCCAGGGTCGGCATGATCGGCGGCTCGTACGGCGGCGCCATCCAGATGGCGACCGCGGCCGTCGATCAGCGCGTCGACGCCCTCGTGCCGCTGATCACCTGGAACGACCTCGCCTACGCGCTCTCGCCCAACAACGCCGGTACGCGCGAGGGAGTCTCGTCCGACACCGCCGGTGTCTTCAAGTGGCAGTGGACCAACGGCTTCTATCTGATGGGGGAGGGGCAGACGATCCTCAACGCGAGCCTCGACCCGTCCCGGTTCGGCAGTCTCACCTGCCTGCACTTCGCGGCGCGGGCCTGCGACACCATCCGGCTGCTCAACTCCGGCCGCTACCCCGCGGACAGGACCGCCGCGATGCTCGACTACGCGCGCAGCGTGTCGCCCGTCGACTACCTCAGCAGGGTCAAGGCGCCCACCCTGCTCGTCCAGGGCCAGGCCGACAGCCTGTTCAACCTGAACGAGGCCACGGCCACGTACCGGACCCTCAAGGCGCAGGGCACCACGACCAAGATGATCTGGCAGGCCTGGGGACACAGCGGCGGGCAGGCGCCCGGTGAACTCGACCTGGGCAAGGGCAATCTGGAGACCAGTTACGTCGGACAGCGCGTCCTCGCCTGGTTCGACCGCTACCTCCAGCACAGGAAGAACACCGACACCGGGCCGGAGTTCGCCTACTACCGGGACTGGCAGAGCGGTTACGGCAACGCCACCGGCGTACCGGCCCCGAGCCGGAAGATGTACCTCTCCGGCGACGGCAAGCTCGTCGACAACCGGTCCGAGGTCACCCGGGGCAGCCGTCAGTATGCCAACTGGCTCGTGCCGACCAGTCACTCGGAGAGTTCGCTCGCCGGACTCATCGGACTGCCCGACCCCGAGCCGTACGATATCAAGGGCACCTATCTGGGCTGGAGCAGCGCCCCGCTGACCGCCGCCGTGGACGTCGTCGGCGCGCCGAAGGCCACGCTGAAGGTCGTCTCGCCGAAGACGGAGCGGGTACAGAACAGCGGGGACGCCGCCGACAAGCTCGTCCTGTTCGCCAAGGTGTACGACGTGGCACCGGACGGCTCCAGGACACTGGTGAACCGGCTCGTCTCCCCGGTGCGCGTGCCGGACGTCACCCGCTCGTTCACCGTGCAGCTGCCGGGCATCGTCCACCGGTACGAGGCGGGCCACCGGCTCGAATTCGTCATCGCGGCCAGCGACAGCGCCTACTCGGGCAACCGCGGCATCAAGCCGGTGACGGTGGTCAGTGCCCCCGAGGACACCGGTGTGCTGGAGCTTCCGGTGGTCGGCGACCGGGGGGAGTGACCCGCCGAAGGCGGCGTCACATCGGCGCGGCCCAGGCTGCTCCGACTGCTCCGACTGCTCCGACTGGCCGAGGCACGCCTGCGCGAGCACCGGCAGCGCTCGTGATCAGTACATCTAGGCTGGCCGGATGACTGGAACCGACTACCTGGCCGAGGGGCGGCGCGCGGCGATCCGCCCTTACACGCAAGCGGATGCCGAGGAATTCACCACCCGTGCGAGGGAGAGCCGGGGGCTGCACAGTCCCTGGCTCTTCCCGCCGGCCGACGCCCGCTCGTACGGGGCCTACGCGGGCCGGTTGATCGATGACCCCACGAAGGCCGGATTCCTCGTCTGCGAGCGAGACGGCGGCGAGGGCGGGCGCGGCGGCGGGATCGCGGGTTTCATCAACATCAACAACATCGTCCGCGGCGGGTTCCTCTGCGGCGCGCTCGGATACGGGGCCTTCGCCCATGCAGCGGGGCGCGGGCTGATGAGCGAAGGGCTGGAACTGGTCCTGCGGTACGCCTTCGGGCCGCTCGGCCTGCACCGGCTCGAAGCCAACATCCAGCCCGGCAACGAAGGTTCGCTCGCCCTCGTGCGACGGGCCGGGTTCCGTCTCGAAGGATTCTCGCCGGACTTCCTCTTCATCGACGGTGCCTGGCGCGACCATGAGCGGTGGGCGATCACGGCCGAGATGCTGAGCCAGAACGGCGTCCAGTCGTAGGAGGTCAGGACGTTGCTGACGCTTGCGCCGAGTTGTGATGCGGGTGGTCGGCGGTCGAGAGCCCCGTGGGGTCGGTGGTGGTTGCAGTGCGGGTTCCACGTGTTCGGTGCTGCAACTCGTCGGGCTTCTGAGGCCCAAGTGCGGGCGTGGAGGAATTCCACGGCGAGGACGCGGTTGCAGCGTTCGATCGACCCACGTGTGGCGGTCGTCGCGTCATGGCCAGGGTGGCGATGTGTTCACGCCCGTCCGCCGCGCGCACCGGCGCCCCGGCCAGGGCCGTCGCCCCCGACGCGTGGCACGCCGTGACGATCGGGCGCAGGCGCGGGTCGTCGGGGGACACGGCAGGAGCGGCGAGGTCGGAGCCCGTGAGGGACAGTTCCGGGAAGACGACCAGCCGTGCCCCGACCGGCCGACCGCCTCCGCATGGGCGGTGGCGGCGACGGCGACGTCCAGAGGGACGCAGCGGGGCTGGGCGACGGCCACGGTGAGGGCGACGGTGGGCGGCACGGGCACGCGGTACTCCGGATCAGCCGGTCGGCCGGGCGCTCCGGCGGCGGACCGCCCGGGACACCGCAGGTCACCGACGTGGACCAGGTCCTGACCAGCCTATCGAGCGGGTCCGCCGGACGGGTCACCCGGATCGGTCACCCTGATCGGCCGTACCGGATCGTCCGCAGACCGCCGAGTGCACTCCACCGGCCCATCCCGGATTGGGAAAGTCTTTGCCCGTGGCTGATTCGGGCCGCCTTCGGAGCCCTCGGGCCCTCTCCGTACGGGCTGCGAAGCATGGTGGTCCCGTATAGGAAGGGGAAAGCGGCGGCCGAAAGTATGAGGAGCCGGCCTCCACGCATGTGTCGACCGTGTTGACCGTACGCAATCGCAGGCACAGGCTCGATACATAGCTGCTAGATACAACTGGTTCTGCCGGGCCCCCGCCTTCGGCATGCCGCCCAAGGGGCGGCACCGTGCGTACGGACCGCTCTCCCGGCCGGGACCGAATCGGGAGGACGCTTATGTGTGGCATCGTCGGCTGGGTTTCCTTCGACCGCGATCTGAGGGCCGCCGCGGAGGTCGCGACGCTGGACGCGATGACGGAGACCATGGCCTGCCGGGGCCCGGACGACCGCGGGACCTGGACCGCCGAGCACGCGGGGCTCGGACACCGTCGGCTCGCGATCATCGACCTTCCCGGCGGACGCCAGCCCATGTCCGTCTCCACCCCCGAAGGGGAGGTCGCCCTCGTCTACTCCGGCGAGGCATACAACTTCACCGAACTCCGCACCGAGCTGATCGCCCGCGGGCACCGCTTCCTCACCGACTCCGACACCGAGGTCGTGCTGCACGGGTATCTGGAGTGGGGCGAGTCCGTCGCCGAACGGCTCAACGGAATGTACGCCTTCGCCCTCTGGGACAGCCGCCACGACAAGCTCGTCATGATCCGCGACCGGATGGGCGTCAAGCCCTTCTACTACTGGCCGACGCCCGACGGAGTGCTCTTCGGCTCGGAACCCAAGGCCATCCTCGCCAATCCGCTGTCCCGTCCCCGGGTGACCCTCGACGGGCTCCGGGAACTCTTCAGCCTCGTCAAGACCCCCGGCCACGCCGTATGGGACGGCATGTACGAGGTACAGCCCGGCACGGTCGTCACCGTCGACCGCGGCGGTCTGCGCCGGCACGTCTACTGGCGGCTGGAGACCCGCCCGCACACCGACGACCAGGACACCTCGATCGCCAGGGTGCGGACGCTGCTCGATGACATCGTGCGCCGGCAACTGGTCTCCGACGTACCCCGCTGCGTCCTGCTCTCGGGTGGCCTCGACTCGTCCGCGGTCACTCTGCTCGCCGCCCAACAGCTCGCCAGGAGCGGTGAGAAGGTCCGCACCTTCGCCGTCGACTTCGTCGGGCGGACCGAGAACTTCGTCGCCGACGAACTGCGCACCACTCCCGACACCCCGTTCGTTCACGACGTGGCGCGGCAGGCGGGCACCGTCCACCGTGACATCGTGCTCGATCCGGACACCCTCGCCGACCCCGAGGTACGCGCCCGGATGATCAGGGCCCGGGACATCCCGATGGGCCTCGGCGACATGGACGCCTCGCTCTTTCTGCTCTTCCGGGCCATCCGCGAGCACTCGACCGTCGCGCTGTCCGGGGAGTCGGCCGACGAGGTGTTCGGCGGCTACCTCCAGTTCTTCGACGAGGAGGCCCGGAAAGCCGACACGTTCCCCTGGCTGGTGCGTTTCGCCGAGCACTTCGGTGAGGACGCGGGCATGCTCCGCGACGACGTGAACCAGGCACTCGGCCTGCGGGCGTACATCCGCGACAGCTACGACTCCGCCGTCGCCGGCATCGAACGGCTCACCGGTGAGAGCGACTTCGAGTACCGCATGCGCAAGATCTGCCACCTCCACCTGACCCGGTTCGTTCGCATCCTGCTCGACCGCAAGGACCGCGCGAGCATGGCCGTCGGCCTGGAGGTCCGGGTGCCGTTCTGCGACCACCGGCTCGTCGAGTACGTCTACAACACTCCCTGGGCCCTGAAGTCCTTCGACGGCAGGGAGAAGAGCCTGCTGCGCGAGGCCACCGCCGACCTGCTGCCCCGGTCCGTGTACGAGCGGACCAAGAGCCCCTATCCGTCGACCCAGGACCCGAAGTACGCCGTCGCACTCCAGGAGCACGCCCACGACCTGCTCGCGCGTCCGGACCACCGGGTCTTCGACCTCATCGACCGCGACCGGCTGCAGCGGGTGGCCGAACACGACGCGCCCGGGATCACCTCGGCCTCCCGTCGTGGGCTGGAGCGCACCCTGGACCTCGCGATGTGGCTGGACATGTACGAGCCGGAGGTGGACCTCGGCTGAGCGGGCCGGTGCCGGCGCATCCCCTTCCGGGGAGCCCACTCCAGGGAGGAGACCGGGCCGATTCCCGCCCCGAGCAGCCTGGTCGGTACGGGTGAGCGAGACAAGACGGTGTGCACCGTTGAGCGCCCAGGCCACGGCGACGGGGACGAGACACACGCGAAATATCGCGGGGAGCGGTCCAGGGCAGCACGTTCGTCGCCTCCGGTCTCCCGAACCTGGCCCTGCTTTTGCCGAAGTCTGACGGCGACCCCTCTGGCCGGGCCGCTGTCCAGCGTGTTCCATGGTCATCGGGGGGCGCCCGGACCTGCGGCGGCCCGCGCGAGGGAGCGAGGTTGTCTTGGCCACGACCGTACGACGTGCCGTACTGACTCTGCCTGCCGCACCACTGGGCCCGGAGAACCCGCTGCCCGCACTGCGGCCGCTCGACGAGATGCATGTCCTCGACGACCGCGACCGGGCCGGACTGCCACGTGACATGGCACACCAGATCGGCTACGAGCCACTGGCCACGGTGCTGCCGGTGCGCATCCTCGACGGGTACGGTCGCCGACGCGTCCCCACCGCACTGGACGCGATCGTCATCGAGAACGAGCGGCTGCGGGCCACCGTCCTGCCGGGACTCGGCGGACGCATCCACTCCCTCCACCACAAGCCCACCGGCCGCGAACTCCTCTACACCAACCCCGTCCTGCAGCCCGCCGACTTCGCGCTCAACGGTGCCTGGTTCTCCGGCGGCATCGAATGGAACATCGGCGCCACGGGCCACACCACCCTGTCCTGTGCCCCGGTGCACGCCGCTCGGGTGCCCGCGCCCGACGGCGGGGACATGGTCCGCCTGTGGGAGTGGGAGCGGCTGCGCGACCTGCCGTTCCAGGTGGACCTCTGGCTGCCCGAGGACTCGGACTTCCTGCACGTCGGCGTACGGATACGCAATCCGCACGAGCACACCGCACCCGTCTACTGGTGGTCCAACATCGCCGTACCCGAAGGCGAACGCACCCGCGTGCTGGCCCCGGCCGACGAGGCGTGGCACTTCGGCTACGAGCGGACCCTGACCCGGGTGCCGGTCCCCGAGTCCGGCCACGTCGACCGTACGTACCCCCTGCGCGGCGACTTCCCCGCCGACTACTTCTACGAGGTGCCCGACGGCTCGCGCCGCTGGATCGCCTCCCTCGACGAGGACGGGAACGGACTCGTCCAGACGTCCACCGACCTGCTGCGCGGCCGGAAGCTGTTCCTGTGGGGGAGCGGGCCGGGCGGGCGGCGCTGGCAGGAGTGGCTCACCGAGCCGGGCACCGTCGGCTACGCCGAGATCCAGGCCGGACTCGCCCGCACCCAGCTGGAACACATTCCCCTGGCACCGGGCGCCGAGTTCAGCTGGCTGGAGTCGTACGGACCACTGTCCGCGGACCCCGCGGCCGTGCACGGCGACGACTGGGCAGCGGCCCGTGCCGAGACCGAGCGGCGGCTCGCCGAGGCGCTGCCGCGCGCCGACGTCGATGCCGCGTACGCCGCCTGGCGCCCGTGTGCCGACACCGAGCCCGGCGAGTCGCTCGCCACCGGCTCCGGCTGGGGTGCCCTCGAAGTCCGGCGTGGTAGCCACCGGCTCCCCGGCACACCGTTCGCCGAGTCGACTCTCGGTGAACAGCAGCGACCCTGGCTGGAGTTGCTCGAACAAGGGGCCTTTCCCGAACCGCTCGGGCCGGTTCCGCCCGGCCCCTCCCTGGTCTCCCCGCACTGGCGCGACATGCTGGAGACGGCCTCCGCCGAACCCCTTACCGAATACCACCTCGGCGTCGCCCAGTGGCACGCCGGCGACCGCGCCCAGGCTGTCCGCAGCTGGGAGCGCGGACTGGCCCTCGCCACGTCCCGTTGGCCGTTGCTGCGCTGCCTCGCCGTCGCGGCCGAGGAGGGCGCCCAGTGGGACAGGGCCGCGGAGCTCTACGCCGAGGCGTTCGACGGCCTGTGCGCGGAACGCCCCGACGGTGACGGCGGCTTCGACGCCTGGATGTCCGCCATGGCGGCGCTCGCCCGCGAGGCGATGGAGGCGCTGCTGACGGCAGGGCGCCCCGAAGCGGCCCGGACGGTGTGGAACGGCCTGTGCGCGGAGCATCGACAGCGTGGCCGTTTCCGCCTGTTGGAGGCGCGGTTGCTGATCGCCGAGGGCGACCCCGTCGCCGCACGGGCCGTCTTCGACGAGGGCTTCGAGGTGGCGGATCTGCGGGAGGGCGCGGAAATCCTGGACGAGGTGTGGGCCGAGCTCACCGACGAGCCGCTGCCGGACAGATACAACTACCGGATGCGCCCCAGGACGTGACGGCGAAGGCCGCCCCGCCCAGTCCCGCTCCGCTCCGTCCGGCCTCCACCGGCGCGGGCCGGGCGGCGGGGCGGGGGAGGCGGGCCAGGGACGGCCGTGAGCCGGGTGGCCGCGGGGCGGGGGCGGCCGTGGCACGGGCGATCCCGGTCGGGTGGTCGCGGGCCGGACGGCCGCCCGTCAAACGGTCAGGTTCCGGTCGACGTACTCGAAGACCGAGCCGTCCGGGTGCACGGCGATCAGATTGCGGCCCACCGGCGTCGGCACCGGTCCGGCGAGGATCCGGGCGCCGACACGGGCGAGGGAGGCGTGGGCTTCGTCGACATCCTCGACGGCGATCGTCGCCGTCACCTTGCGCAGGATCTCCAGTTCCGACTCCGGGCCGCTCATCAGCAGAAAGCAGCTGATCGCGGCGACCGAGACCCCGCCGCGCTCGAAGCGCAGTGCGGAACTTCCGGTGAGGTCCTCGTAGAAGGCCACCGCGGCGTCCAGGTCGTCGACACAGATGCGCAGCGTGGTTCCCAGAATATCCATGCGGGCAAGGGTAGTTGGCGGTGATCAGGCCCGGCAGAGCACCTCGCCGTGCGGGACCATGAACCAGGCGTCGTCCCGCGCGCCCCACTCCCGCCAGGCCGCGGCGATCGCCGCCAGCTCCTCGGTGCTCGCATGGCCGCCGTCCACGGCCTGCTCCGCGTACACCGAGCCGACCGTGCGGTCCGCCCACAGCCCGCTCCACCAGGCGCGGTTCTCCGGGGTGGCGAAGCACCAGTTGGCCGCGGTCGGGGTGATGTCGGTGAAGCCGGCCCGGCGGGCCCAGGAGAGCAGCCGGCGTCCGGCGTCCGGTTCGCCGCCGTTGGCTCGGGCCACCCGGCCGTACAGCTCCTGCCAGGAGTCCATGCCGGGCACGTCGGGGTACCAGGTCATCGCCGCGTAGTCGCTGTCACGGGCGGCGACGATGCCACCGGGACGGCAGACGCGCCGCATCTCGCGCAGCGCCCGCACCGGATCGCCCACGTGCTGGAGCACCTGATGGGCATGGACGACGTCGAAGGAGTCGTCGGGGAAGTCCAGGGCGTGCACGTCGGCGGTGGCGAACTCGACATTGTCCAGGCCTCGTTCGGCCGCGGCCTCGGCCGCGCAGGTCAGGACCTCCCCGGAGGTGTCGACGGCGGTCACCCGGCCGGGGGCGACCAGCGCGGCCAGATCCGCCGTGATGGTTCCGGGTCCGCAGCCCACGTCCAGCACGGTCATGCCGGGGCGGAGCTCATCGGTCAAGTAGGCCGCGGAATTGGCGGCGGTGCGCCAGCGGTGCGAGCGCAGCACCGACTCGTGGTGGCCGTGGGTGTAGACGGCGGTCTCCTTCGGCATGGCCGTGGATCCTTTCTCGCTGATCGGTACGGCCACCGTACGCCCGGATGTCGAATAATGAGATCACAGTCTTGTTATGTGGACAGAGGGTGGGTCGGTGCATGAGCCAGGGGCGGCCGAATGGCAGTCGGCCGCCCCTGGCTCGCCTGTGCGCGGCGGATTCCGGTGGGCTTCTTCACCTCGTCATCGGGCAGTACGCCGTCAGCGCCTCCGGAAGCTTGTCGATCATCAACTCGGTTTTGCTGTAGGCGACTTCGCCGTCGTACGCGTAGGGCGTGCCGGGCCGCAGGCCGGCGATCCGCACCCTTCGGCGCCGTTCCGCCGCATGTACGGGGGAGCGGGTCAGTGGGCCCGCGACGGCGGCGGCTAGCAGCCGCAGGCCCGGTGTGCGGCCACCGTGCACCACTCGCACATCCAGCAGGCCGTCCCCGAGGTTGTGCCGCCGTCCGGGCGCCGGACCGACGCGCTGGAACAGCCCGTTGCCCACGAACAGCAGCCACAACGGGCGCCGCCGCCCCTCCAGTTCGGCCTCCAGCGGACGCTCGCCCCGCAGCACCTGCCACGCCGCGACCAGGCCCGCCGGCCAGCCTCCGATACGCGGGGCCCAGCGCTCACGCGTCCGTACCAGTTCGGGATAGACGCCGAGGCTGAAGGCGTTGAGGAAGTAGCCGTGCGCGCCTCCAGGTCCCTCGGGGCCGGGCCGGAAGCGGCCGAGATCGACCCGGACCGCATCGCCCGCGATCAGCGCGGCGCACGTGTCGTCCACTGTCTCGATGCCCAGGTCGTACGCGAAATGATTCAGCGTTCCGCCGGGGAACACGGCGAGCGGCAGACCGCGCACGGCGGCGACGGCCGCGGCCCGGTTGACCGTGCCGTCCCCGCCGCAGACCCCCAGCGCCCGGCCCCGGCCCGCCGCCTTCTCCAGCTCGGCCGGGAGTTCCTCGGGGACGCACTCCACCACCTCGGCGCGCGGCAGCGCGTTCCGTACCAGGGAGGCCGTCGCGGTCGCGGTGCCCGACTCCTGGTTGACGACGACCACCAGGTCCTGGCCGGCCGGCAGGGCGGGCGCGTGGCCGGGCGGTCGCCCCGGTGCCGGGAGCTGTCCGCGGGTCGGCACGACACCCCGCAGGGCCAGCGCGGCCCCCACGCCGAGCACCGCACCCGCCAGCACATCACTCGGATAGTGGACTCCGGTGTAGACGCGGGAGGCGGCGACGGACAGGGCGAGCGGGGCGACGACGGCGCCCCAGCCCTTCGATTCGAGAGCCACGCCCGTGGCGAAGGCCGCGGCCGACGCGGCGTGCCCGGAGGGGAAGGACGTCGTGAACGGCTGACGCTTGAGCTGCCGTATCACCGGCACGGTGTCCAGCAGTGGGCGCTCCCTGCGCACCGCGCCCTTGCCGATCGTGTTGATCGCGGCCGATGCGACCGCCAGCGAGGCGATCCCCCGCAGCGCGGCCCGCCGGGCCCGTGCGCTGCCGCCCAGCGCGGCCAGGCCCGCGGCGGCCCCGAACCACAGCAGCCCGTGATCGGCGCTGCGGCTCAGCCGTGGCAGCACGGGGCCGGCGCCCGGCCAGTCGCGGTGGGCCAGGGCCTGGAACAAGGCGAGATCGCGGCGGTGCAGCCGACCGCGCAATGAGGTGGACGACGGGCCGGTGAACGGAGTGCGACGTGGTGCGGACATGGAACACCGCCTACCCCGCCCGGACGCACCGAACCAGTGGGCGCGCTCGCGCACGGGCCACCGGGCCGGGAGGGCGGCTCCGTGAGGCCTGCGTCCACCGGAGGGAATTCCGCTCCGCCCGTCGGGGCCTCGTCGGGACGCCGTCGGACGCCGATGTGCCGGCCGGGCCGCTCGCGCCAGGCCCGGCCCAGCCGCTCACGCTGCCCGACCGACGGGCCGGTGCCGCCCTTCGGGCATCACCCGTCGCCCGTCGGTGTCGGCATTGTCGCGGCACGTGGCGCGCGACTACTCTGTGTTCCCGATGCCGGCCGTGGTGCCGCGTCGCCGCGGGACCGCACAGGCGTTGTCGTCGCGTTCTCCCTCTCCGTATCCGTGATCCGCCGGGCCGAGGAGCGCGAGGAGGAACGGTGGGCTCCGTGCTCGACGGCGCCGACGCGCTCTTTGGCCGGCCCGTCCACCACGAAGGGCAGAAATGACCACTGCAGGCCTGGATGTGGCCGTACAGGAGCAGGCCGAACTCGGCGAGGGCCCGACCTGGGATCCGGCCACCGGCCGGCTGATCTGGGTCGACATCGTCTCCGCCCGGGTGCACACCTACGACCCGGTGAGTGCCCGTCGTACGGTCATGGCCACCGAACAGCACGTCGGTGCGGCCAAACCGCGCGCGGGCGGCGGACTCGTGGTCAATCTGCGGGAGGGCATCGGGCTGTACGACCCCGACGGCCGCTTCCGCTGGCTGGTCCACGATCCCGAGCCGGGGCGCCGTGGCAACGACGCGGCGGTCGCTCCGGACGGGGCGCTGTGGGCGGGCACCATGCGTGACGACGGCGCGGAGACCGGAGGCAGCCTCGCCCGCGTCGCGCCCGACGGCGCGGTCACCCCGGTGCTGCCCGTCGTGGCCTGCAGCAACGGCATCGGGTGGAGCCCGGACGGGCGGCTGATGTACTTCATCGACACGCCCACACGCCGCATCGACGTCTTCGACTTCGACGGCGGGTACGCCGCGAACCGGCGTCCGTTCGCCACCGTCGAGGAGGGCGCGGGATTTCCCGACGGCCTGACCGTCGACGCCGAGGGGGCCGTCTGGGTCGCGTTGTGGGACGGCGCCGCGGTCCGCCGCTACACGGCCGACGGTGCCCTGGACCGGACGGTCGCCCTGCCGGTGCAGCGCCCGACGGCCTGCGCCTTCGGTGGTGCGGACCTGCGCGATCTCTACATCACCTCGGCCCGCTCCGGGCTCGCCGCACCGCATCCGCTCTCCGGCTCGCTGCTGGTGCTGCCGGGCGCGGGGCGCGGGCTGCCCGGTACGGCGTTCGCGGGCTGAGCCCGGCCCCCGGCTTCCCGCTTCCCCGCTTCCCCGGCTCCCCGGCTTCCCGCTTCCCCGGCCCCTCGCTTACCCGCTCCCCGCCTCCCCGGCCCCCACCAGCGACGGCTCCGCTGGGCGGGCGCCCCCGGTGGATCCCTCGTATAAAGGGCCCTGAGTGCTCAAGGGTCCTGAGTGCGGGACGACGGGGCGGTGGCGAAGGAGGCCCGGATGGCGCGGGAGCGGACCGAGCGGACCGGACGGGCGGGGCGTAGGCAGCAGGGCGGCGGAGGGGCGCGCCGCGTACGGGAGGACCACGGCCCCGTCCGGTACGGGCCGCCCGCCCCCGATCCCGGTCTGCCCGTCCTGTCCGAGCTGGCCGAGGTGCTCGCCGCCGCGGCAGGCCGCGGCGCACCGGAACCGACCGGTGGCGGCGACGCCCTGCGTGAGGCCGCGACCGCCTACTGGGCGCGGCGCGGACTGCACGGCACCCCGGAGCGCGTCGCCGCCGCCCCGGGTGCCTCGCCGCTGCTGCTCGCGCTGATCGCCGCACACGGCGGCGACGTGCTCATGCCACGCCCCTGCACGGCCACCTGGATTCCGCAGGCCCGGCTGCTGGGCAGGCCCGCCTACCATGTGCCGACCCCGGCCGAGTGCGGCGGTGTGCCCGATCCGTACGCGCTGCTGGAGACCGTGCGCAGAGTGCGTGCCGAGGGCGGCCGGCCCCGGCTGCTGCTGATCTCCGTCGTGGACGACCCGACCGCCACCGTCGCCCCGCCGGAACTCGTGCGCGAGGCGTGCGAGGCCGCGGTCGCCGAGGGGCTGCACATCGTCAGCGACGAGACCTGGCGCGACACCCTGCACCGGCCGCACGACACGGTCCTGCTCAGTCCGGCCGAAATGTGCCCGGACGACGTCACGGTCGTCTGCGACCTCGCCGGCGCGCTGACCCCGTCCTCCTGGCCGGTCGCGGTCGCCCGGTTCCCCGACACCGAGCGGGCGGCGGTGCGCCACGCCCGTACTCTCGACATCCTCACCGCACTCGGCGCGCTCGTCGCGGGACCGGTCGCCATGGCCGCCGCCCACGCGCTGCGCGAACCGGATGCCGTCACGGAGCGGGTCCGCCGGGCCGCCGCGCTCCAGGCGCGGATCGCCGCGGCGGCCCACCGCGCGGTCCTCGCGTCGGGCGCGCTCGCCAGGCCCCCGCAGGCGGGGCGCCATCTCTATGCCGACCTCGGCCCGCTCAGATCCCAGCTGGCGGACCGGGGCGTCACGGACTCGCTGGAGCTGGAGGAGTACCTGACGGAGCGTCTCGGCGCACCGACGCCCGGAGGCCACCGGTTCGGCGACGAACTGGGTGCGCTGCGCGTTCGGCTGGGTACCGGGAAGCTGCTCGGGACGACGCCGGAGCAGCAGACGGAGTCCCTCACCGCTGTGGAGCCCCTGGAATTGCCGCACGTGGCTCAAGCCCTGAGCATTTTCGCAGCGGCTCTCGACGAGCTCCGATGACGGACCGGGCGCCGGTACCGAGACGCCGAACCGAGACGGGAGTTTCTCGATGACGGAACAGACCGAGCACTCCTCCGCCGGGACCGCCCCCGCGCACCGGATCACCCAGGGCGAGGTCGTCGGACCGCGCCCGCTCGGCGAGGTCCGGGTCTGGCCCAAGTCCTTCGCCGACCGGCTCACCGCACCCCTCCCTGGTGCCATGAGCATGTCTCGCCTGGCCCGTGAACGCGCGCTGCGGCCCAACACGGAGGGGCTGCGCGGCGTCCACCGGCTCCCGTACGCCCCCGAGCCCCTGCCCGCCACCCCGGCGGACACCACCTGCGTCACCTGGGCCGGGCACGCCAGCTGGATCGTCCGCACCGGCGGACTGACCGTCCTCACCGACCCCGTCTGGTCCCGGCGCATCCTCGGCACCCCGCCGAGAATCACCCCGGTCGGGGTCCGCTGGGAGGATCTGCCGCGCGTCGACGCCGTCGTGATCAGCCACAACCACTACGACCACCTCGACGCCCCCACCCTGCGCAGGCTGCCCAGGGACACCCCGCTGTTCGTCCCCGCCGGGCTCGGCCGCTGGTGCCGCCGTCGCCGCTTCACCTGCGTCACCGAACTCGACTGGTGGGAGTCCGCCCGCCTGCACGGCGTCCGCTTCGACTTCGTGCCCGCCCACCACTGGTCCAAGCGGACCCTCACCGACACCTGCCACTCCCTCTGGGGCGGCTGGATCATCGACAGCGCCGACCGCGGCGGGCAGCGCGTCCACTTCGCCGGGGACAGCGGATACGGCCACTGGTTCGGTGAGATCGGCCGCCGGTACCCCGGGATCGATCTGACACTGCTGCCGATCGGGGCGTACGAACCCCGCTGGTGGCTCGGCGATGTGCACACCGATCCGGAGGAGGCCGTGCAGGCGTACGAGGACCTCGGCGCCCATGCGATGGCGCCCATGCACTGGGCGACCTTCGTGCTCTCCGCGGAGCCCGTACTCGAACCGCTGGCCCGGCTGCGCACCGCCTGGCAGCGGGCCGGACACCCCCGGACACGGCTCTGGGACCTGCCGATCGGCGGCTCCCGCGTGCTGGAGCCGGTACCCCGCACGATCAGTGGCTGAACCGCGCCCGCGTCCTGCGCCACACCGCCGGCGCCCCGCTGATCAGCAGCGTCAGGCCCACCGCCGCGACCACGCCCTGCCACGGCTCGGGGAAGAGCGAACCGCCCAGTACTCCGATGAGCTGGTACGTCGCCGCCCACGCCAGGCACGCCGGCACATCCCCCCGGGCGAACCGGCGCAGCGGCATCCGGCCCAGCAGACAGGCCAGCATCACCGGAATCCGTCCCGCCGGTACCAGCCTCGACAGCACGAGCACCATCGCGCCGTGCTCGTCCAGCTTCCGCTGCGCCTGCGCCAGCCGCTCCGGAGCGGCCCGGTCGCGAATCGCCCGCAGCCACTTCGAACCGTTCTTCGACCGCACCCCGCGCTGACCGAGCCAGTACAGACAGATGTCCCCGAGGAACGCGGCGGCCGACGCCACCCCGAAGACGATCAGCAGCGAGAACGGCGACGACTGGTGCAGCGCCACCACCGCGGCCGAACTCACCAGCGCCCCCGTCGGCACCACAGGCACCAGTGCGCCCAGCGCCACCAGCAGGAACAGGGACGGATATCCGACGGCCTGCTGGGTCGACTCGGTGGGCAGCTGTCTCACGACCTCCTGGATCACCTGGCGGCCTCCGGCCGCACCTGTTCGCCGTGCGCAAGCCGGTGCACCGCCACCTCCGGTGCCAGCTGCGCCGCCTTGCGGACGAACTCGTCGCCCGGTGAGTGGAACTCGTGGGGTCTGACCGCGTCCATCCCGACCGGCCAGTACGTGCCGTAGTGCACCGGCACGGCCGACCGCGGCGCCAGCCGGGCCAGCGCCTGCGCGGCCCGGCCCGCGTCCAGATGGCTGTGGCCCAGATATGGACCCCAGCCGCCCACCGGCAGCAGGGCCACGTCCACCGGACCGACGGCCCCGGCCATGTCGTCGAACAGCCCGGTGTCACCGGCGAAGTACGTCCGCGCCTCGCCCTCGACCACATAGCCGAGCGCGGGGGAGCGATGCGGGCCCATGGGCAGGCGCCTGCCGTCGTGCAGCGCGGGGACCGCCCGTACCCGCACCTCGCCGGCCCGGACCTCGTCGCCCGGTCCCACCTCGGTGATGCGCAGCCCGCGCACCGCGCGCAGCATGCGCAGCCCCGGCACGGAGCGCACCGCACCCGTCGGCACGATCAGCCGGCTTCCGGGGGCGAGACGGGCCAGCGACGGCAGATGCAGGTGGTCGGAGTGCAGATGGGAGACGAGCACGACATCGGCGACCGCGGCCTCGGGGCCGGGCAGCTCCCCGCGGCGGCGGCGCAGATGCGCGAAGCGCCGTGCGAAGAGCGGATCGGTCAGCACCCGGACCCCGGAGTCCTCGATCGTGCAGGTGGCATGACCCCACCAGGTGACTTCCACCGGCACGCGGCGCCTCCTCGTTTCCGGGTTCGTTGTTCCGGCCCTGGCAACGAGCCTAGTGCCGTGACCGGATCGGGTGACCCGGCTCCGGCCGGTTGCCGTCCCGGCTGCTTGCCGTCCTTGCCGGTCGCCGTCCCGGCTGGTCGCGGTCAGTCGGTGAGTCCCAGCGCCCCCGCCGCCTGGATGGCCAGCCAGACCTCCGTCAGCGCCCCCGTCGACGCCATGTCGCGGTCGGTCAGCGTGCCGAAGCGCCGCAGCCGGTAGGCGAGGGTGTTGGGGTGGATGTGCAGCGCGGCCGCCGCCGTCTCCGTGCGGCGGTCCCGCTCCATCCACGTACGGACGGAGACCAGCAGCTCGGAGTCATGGGCCTGGTCGTAGCGCAGGACCTCGCCCAGCACATGCTCGACCAGCGCGGTAAGGACCGCCGGGTCCTCGGGCAGCCAGCGGCCCAGGGAGTCGTCGCCGTAGCGGACCACGGAGCGGCCCGACTCGACCGCCTTCGAAACCGCCCAGAGCGCCTCGCGCTGGGCCACCCGCAGCGCGGCACCCGGCAGGAACGGGCGGCTCATCCCGGCCGCCACGTCCGGCAGTCCACCGATCTCCCCGGCCAGCCGGGGCGCGCCCAGGACATAGCGGTCCGCCCCCCACGTGAGCAGCAGATGCGGGTGGTCCTGGAGACAGCGCAGCAGCGCCTCGTCCGTGGTCCGCCGCACCACGATCAGCACGGTGTCGCCCTCGATCGCGTGCCGGGCGAGCCGACGCCGGGCCGTCTCCGGGTCCAGCACCTCCTGCAGGAGCTCGGCCAGGGTCTCCGCGCCCTCGCGGCGCAGCGTCTCGCGCTCGTTGCGCACCATCGCGACCCGCAGCGCCGCCACCGTGGCGATGTGCTGGACGACGGCGAGGCCGGCGGGCTGGGCACCCTCCCGTTCGTACGCGACGAGGAACCCCGCCGGGCCGCCGGGCGCCGGAACGGGCAGCACGAACCCGCCGGGGACGGTCGGCGGGGCGTCCACGGAAGCGGGCAGGACGCCCGGCTCGGGCACCGGCACACCGGGCAGGAGGGGGCGCCCCTGCGGCGTGCACAGATACACGTCGTAACCGGACAGGCGTTCCAGGCGACGCAGCAGCGTCGGCGTGTCCAGGTCCTCGGCGACCAGCCAGCGCAGCGATCCGAAGACCTGGAGCTGCGCGCCCAGCCGGTGCCGGGCGTCCTCCTGGACCGAGGCGGCGACCTCCTGGGAGACCGCGATGAACGGGACGGCGAGCGGGACCTCCAGGACCGGGAAGCCACGCTCCTCGGCCGCCCGGAAGAACGCGTCGTGCAGCGGTGGCATGTGCAATTGCGCGGAGAGCGCCAGCGCGGAGACACCGGCGTCGTCGAGCCGTTCCAGATACCCGCGCTGCCCGGTGGCGGTGCGCGGGACCGCGAGGCCCGTCGTCATGATCACCTCGGCGCCCAGCAGCCAGGGCGTCGGATCGGCGAGTTCGCTGGCGTGCGCCCAGGAAACGGAGCGTCCCAGCCCGCTGCTGCCCGCCTTCACGGAGAGCTGGAGAGCGGGGAAGGAGAGCAGATCCTCCACGGTGAGTTTGTTGTCAGCCACAGACAACAGCCTAATGCTCTGTGATCTGCACAATTGTCGACCGTCGTCGAGGGCCACAGACTGTGGGACCGTCCCCATGAACAAAAGGTGGAGCGCCCGTGACTGCCTCGATCACCGAAGTCGAGACCAATGGTGTCGAGCGGATTCCCGACGCCGACCGTACGGCCCGTCCGGTCGACCTCTTCCGGCTCGCCTTCGGTGGTGCCAACACTTTCGCGACATGCGTGCTGGGCGCCTTCCCGATCCTGTTCGGACTCTCCTTCCGGCAGGGACTCGCGGCGACACTGCTCGGCCTCGTCGCCGGTGCGCTGCTGCTCGCCCCGATGGCGCTGTTCGGCCCGGCCAACGGCACCAACAACGCCGTCTCCTCCTCCGCCCACCTGGGTGTGCACGGCCGGATCGTCGGCTCGTTCCTCTCGCTGCTCACCGCGGTCGCGTTCTTCTCGATCTCGGTGTGGTCCTCGGGTGACGCGCTCGTCGGCGGCGCCCACCGACTCGCCGGTCTGCCCGAGTCCGACGTGACCTATGGCATCGCGTATGCGATCTTCGCCGGGCTCGTCCTGGTGGTCTGCGTCTACGGCTTCCGCTTCATGCTGATGGTCAACAAGATCGCGGTGGTCGCCGCCTCGGCGCTCTTCGTCCTCGGCGCCTTCGCCTTCGCGGGAGACTTCGACGCCGGCTACGCGGGCAGCTTCACCTCGACCTCCGACCCGCTGTTCTGGCCGTCGTTCATCGGCGCCGCGCTCATCGTGCTGTCCAACCCGGTCTCCTTCGGCGCGTTCCTCGGCGACTGGTCCCGCTACATCCCGGCCACGACGCCCCGCCGCCGGGTGATGGGCGCCGCGTTCCTCGCCCAGATCGCCACGTTGCTGCCCTTCGTCTTCGGCCTGGCCACCGCCTCGATCATCGCGTCCAAGGCCGGCAAGTACCTCGACCCGGCCGCACCCAACTACGTCGGCGGACTGCTCGCCATCTCGCCCGGCTGGTACTTCCTGCCGCTCTGCCTGATCGCCCTGATCGGTGGCCTGTCGACCGGCACGACCGCGCTGTACGGCACCGGCCTCGACGTCTCCAGCGTCTTCACTCGATTCAGCCGGGTGCAGTCGACGTTCTTCATCGGCGCCCTGTCGATCGCCTTCATCTTCTTCGGCCGCTTCGCGCTCAACCTCGCGCAGTCCATCTCCACCTTCGCGACCCTGATCATCACCTGCACCGCCCCGTGGATGATCGTGATGGCACTCGGTTACATCACCCGGCGTGGCTGGTACGACGCGGACGCGCTCCAGGTCTTCAACCGCCGTCAGACCGGTGGCCGCTACTGGTTCAACCACGGCTGGAACTGGCGGGGGATGTCCACCTGGTTCCTCTCCGCCGGTGTGGCGCTCCTGTTCACCAACCTGCCCGGCCAGTTCGTCGGCCCGCTCGGCAACCTGGCGAACGGCACCGACATCTCCCTGCCGGTCGCCCTGGGCCTCGCGGCGGTGGTCTACCTCGGCCTGCTCACGCTCTTCCCCGAACCGCGCGGGGTGTACGGCCCGGACGGCCCCCGGCTCGTCAGGGCGTCGGACACGGCCGTCGTGCCCATCACCGGCGGCCCGGACGACGAGACCGTCGCAGCCGCACCGGCCGCCGCGAGCTGAACGGCCCGGCCCTTTGCCACCCCGACGCCCCGTCACCAGGAGCCGTACATGAGCACCACCCCCGTCCAGGAAGTCCGGGCCGCGGCCGACGCGCTGATCGCCGCCTTCGCCGACGGCCGCCTCGACGAGTACTTCGGGTCCTTCGCCCCGGACGCCACTTTCGTCTTCCACTCCACCCCGCAGCGGCTCGGCTCCACCGCCGAGTACCGGAAGCTGTGGCAGCGGTGGGTGACCGAGGACGACTTCCGCATCGTGCGCTGCGTCTCGACCGGACAGCTCATCCAGCACTACGGCACCACGGCCGTCTTCAGCCACGACGTGGAGACCACGATCGCCACCCGGGCCGGCGAGGAGACCGTCCACGAGCGGGAGACCATCGTGTTCGCCCGCGCCGCCGACGGCAGCTGGCCCGCCGTCCATGAGCACCTGTCCGCCCGTACGGCAGAGTGACGGCGCCTCCCACCGGTATCGCCGCCCGACCACGCGTCCCACCTCCACCGCCGCCCGACCACGAGCCCGACCATGAGAGAGACCGGTTCCATGAGCACCACGTTCCGTAATTACATCGACGGCGTCTTCGCGGACGCCTCGGACGGCCGCACCCTCGACGTCGTGGACCCCAGCACCGGCGAGGTCTACGCGACCTCCCCGCTCTCCGGCGAGGCCGACGTCGACGCGGCGATGGCCGCCGCCGCTGCCGCGTTCCCCGTCTGGCGGGACACCACCCCGTCCGTACGGCAGCTGGCCCTGCTCAGGATCGCCGACGCGATGGAGGCACGGGCCGACGAGCTGGTGGCCGCCGAGAGCCGGGACACCGGGAAGCCGCTCCACCTCACCCGCACCGAGGAGCTGGCCCCGGCCATCGACCAGGTCCGCTTCTTCGCCGGCGCGGCGCGGATGCTCGAAGGCCGCTCGGCCGGCGAGTACATGGACGGGACGACCTCGATCATCCGCCGCGAGCCGGTCGGCGTCTGCGCGCAGGTCGCGCCGTGGAACTACCCGCTGCTGATGGCCGTGTGGAAGTTCGCCCCGGCGCTCGCCGCGGGCAACGCCGTCGTGCTCAAGCCCTCCGACACGACCCCCGCCTCCACCGTCCTGATCGCCGAGATCATCGGCGGCGTACTGGAGGAGCTGGAGCTGCCCCGCGGCATCTTCAACGTGATCTGCGGCGACCGCGAGACCGGCCGTGCGATGGTCGAGCACCCGACCCCGGCGATGGCCTCCATCACCGGTTCGGTACGGGCCGGCATCCAGGTCGCGCAGAGCGCGGCCAAGGACGTCAAGCGGGTCCACCTGGAGCTCGGCGGCAAGGCCCCGGCCGTGATCTTCGAGGACGCCGACCTGGAGAAGGCGGTCGAGGACCTGATCGTCGGCGGCTTCTTCAACGCGGGCCAGGACTGCACGGCCGCGACCCGGGTCCTGGTCCACGAGTCCGTCCACGACGAGTTCGTCAGCGCCCTCGCCAAGGCCGCCGCCGACACGAAGACGGGGCAGCCGGACGACGAGGACGTGCTGTACGGCCCGCTCAACAACGCCGGTCAGCTCGCCCAGGTCAGCGGCTTCATCGACCGCCTTCCGGAGCACGCCGAGGTCGAGGCGGGCGGCCACCGGGTCGGCGAGAAGGGCTACTTCTACGCCCCGACGGTCGTGTCCGGTCTCCAGCAGGACGACGAGATCATCCAGAACGAGGTCTTCGGCCCGGTCATGACCGTCCAGAAGTTCACGGACGAGGCCCAGGCCGTCGCGTACGCCAACGGCGTCGACTACGCCCTGGCCTCCTCCGTATGGACCAAGGACCACGCACGGGCGATGCGGATGTCCAAGAACCTCGACTTCGGCTGCGTGTGGATCAACACCCACATGGCACTCGTCGCCGAGATGCCGCACGGCGGATTCAAGAAGTCCGGCTACGGCAAGGACCTCTCCGCGTACGGCTTCGAGGATTACACCCGCATCAAGCACGTCATGACGTCGCTCTGATCCCTGCCTCCCACGTGTGCCCCCGCCCGGTTCCGTCCGGCGCGGGGGCGCACCGGTGTTCCGTGTCCGTGTTCCGCGCTCCCGTCGTCCCGGCACGCGCCTTTTTGCGCGGGAGCCGGAGGGGTAGGGTCGCCCCCTACGCCTAGCACGGGGGGAACGGCCATGGGGGACGGGCAGGACGTACGGGTGGCGGCCATCGCCAGTCTCACGCCGCTCGAAGAACTGGACCGCGATCCGTTCCTCGTGGACACCCGCGGCCAGCACGACATGTGCGCCCGCTGGGCCGCCGACAAGGGATACGTCGTCACCCGGCAACTGCGCTTCTACGGGCTGCGCCCCGACCACCACGCCCTGTGGACGGACGTCGAGAGCGGTGACGTCGAACTGTTCGTCGCCGCCAACGACCGGGTGCTGGCGCGGGCTCTCACCTCAGTGCCCGAGTTCGCCGCGGAGTGCGCCCGGCGCGGCGTGCGCCTGGAGCTCGCGGGACTCGACGAGCCGCCGTACAGCGCCCGTACCAAGGCCAGCGTGCACCGTCGGCTCTCCATGCCGACCGCCGGATACGACGGCTGCTGACCGCCCCCGGCCGTCGTCGGCGGCGGCCCTGGGCCCCGCTGTGAAAGGCTGGGGCGCAAGGGCCCGGATCGGCGGGGTCCGGACGTGAGGTGGGAAACGGCGTGGATGACGGGCGATGGCGAACAGCCGGCAGCGCCCTGATGCGAGTGGTTGTGGTGTGGGCGGTCTCGACGCTCACGATGCTGGCACTCGCCGGGATTCTGCCGGACTTCCAGCTCCAGTCCGACGACGGTGACAGCATCACCAAGACCGCGTTCACCGCGGCCTGGGGCGCCGGCGCGTTCGGTCTGCTCTCCGCACTCGTCTGGCCCGTCCTGGTACGGGCGCTGCTCATCGTGCCCGCACTCGTCCTCGGGATGCTCGTCTTCTTCCTGAACGGCTCGCTGCTGCTCCTCGCCCTGCGACTCATACCGGACGGGCGCGGCGCCGCCAACCCGGAGACCGCGGTCGTCGTCGCCGCGGTGATGTCCGCCGTCGCCTCCGCGACCTCCACGGCGCTCGCCGTCCGCGACGACAACGCCTACCGGCGCCGCCTCTCCCGGCTCGCCGACCGCCGCCGACGGCGCAGCGGTACGGACAGCGGGCGCAGCGGCCCACCGGGCACCGTCTTCATCCAGCTCGACGGCGTCGGCCACGACGTGCTCGCCCACGCCGCCGCATCCGGCCTGATGCCGACCGTCGCGCGGTGGCTCGCGGACGAGGACGGCCACCGGCTCATACCCTGGCGCACCGACTGGTCCAGCCAGACCGGGTCCAGCCAGCTCGGCATCCTGCACGGCAGCAACCACGACATCCCCGCCTTCCGCTGGTACGAGAAGGAGAGCGGCGACGTCATCGTCTCCAGCCGCCCCGCGAGCGCCCTCGAACTCCAGCGCCGGGCCATCGCACGCACCCGTGACGGCGGGCTGCTCACGGTCGACGGAGCCAGCCGCGGCAACCTCTTCAGCGGGGGCGCCGGCCAGCTGGCGCTCGTCCTGTCCATGGCGGCCCGGCTCGGCAAGGGCCGCCGCTCCCGCGCCGGGTACTTCGCCTACTTCTCCGATCCGGCCAATGCTGTCCGTACCGCGCTTTCGTTCGCCGCCGAGGTCTGCCGCGAGATCGGCCAGTCCACCAGGGCGCGAATACGCAAGGACGCGCCCCGGATCAAGCGCGGTGGGCTCTACCCCTTTATCCGGGCCTTCGCGACCGTCGTCGAACGCGATGTGGTGGTCGCCGCCGTCATCGGGGACATGTTCGCCGGACGCACCGCCGTCTACGCCGACCTGGTCGCGTACGACGAGGTGGCGCACCACTCCGGACCGCACAGCCGGGACGCGGAGAAGGTACTCGCGCGCCTGGACCGCTCGCTCGCCCTGATCGTCAAGGTCGCCGAACACACCCCGCGCACCTACCGGATCGTGCTGCTCTCCGACCACGGGCAGAGCCCCGGCGAGACCTTCGCGGGGGCGTACGGGCTGACGCTCAAGGACCTGGTGCGGGCGGGCTGCGGGCTGCCCGTGCCCCGTCGGGCTCAGCGCACCCGCAGCGGTTCGGAGGCGCGTGACGCGGTACGGATCGCCCTGCACCGCCGGCCGGTCGAGGAGGGCGAGGCGGAGCACCGCGCGAAACCGTCCGACCCCGTCGTCCTCGCCTCCGGCAACCTCGGCCTGATCTCCTTCCCCGACATGGCGGGGCGGGCCTCGCGCGAACAGCTCGACCGGAGCCGACCCGCACTGCTCGGCACCCTCGCCAACCACCCCGGCATCGGCTTCCTGCTGGTGCGCAGCGAGCGCCACGGATCGGTGGTGCTGGGCCGCGGTGGCGTCGAGATCCCGCTGTCGGACTTGAAGGACGGGGAGGGGCCACTGGCGTCCTTCGGGCCCGGCACGGCGGCCGCGGTGCGCCGCACGGACACCTTCCCGCACGTCGCCGACATCATGGTGAACTCGATGTACGACGAACCCACGGGCCGTGTGCACGCCTTCGAGGAGCAGATCGGCTCGCACGGCGGTCTGGGCGGCGAGCAGTCCCGGCCGTTCCTGCTCTGGCCGGCGGACCTGTCGGCACCGGTGGCGGAAGGCACGGAGCTGGTCGGGGCCGAGCAGGTGCACAAGGTGCTGCGGCGCTGGCTCCGGGAGTGCTCGGGACCGCAGATCCCGCTGGCACAGCCGGGCGCGGTGGGTGGCGCCGACGAGGCGGACGGAACGGTTCCGGCGGTCGGTTGAGGGGCGTTGTCAGTGCTGAGGGGCGTTGTCAGTGGTGGGCGGCAGGATGGGGGCCATGACGAACTCAGCTGTTGTGCTCGCCGATGCCGCCGCCTACGCCGCCGCGGTCGAAGAGGCGTCGCAGGCCGCCGCCGCGTACTACGCCACGGGCGAGAGCGCGCTCGACGACGACGCGTACGACCGGCTGGTGCGGGGGATCGCCGCATACGAACAGGAGCACCCGCAGGAGGTGCTGGCGGCCTCGCCGACCGGCAAGGTGGCGGGCGGCGCCGCGGGCGGCGACGTGCCGCACACGGTGCCGATGCTCTCGCTGGACAACGTCTTCTCCGCCGAGCAGTTCGCCACCTGGACCGCGTCCCTGGAGCGCCGGATCGGCAGGCCCGTCGCCGCGTGGAGCGTGGAGCCGAAGCTCGACGGCCTGGCGGTCGCCGCCCGCTACCGGGCGGGCCGTCTGGAACGGCTGATCACCCGGGGCGACGGCACCGCGGGCGAGGACGTCTCGCACGCGATCGGCACCGTGTCCGGCCTTCCCGAGCGACTCGCCGAGCCGGTGACGATCGAGATACGCGGCGAGATCCTCATGACGAACGAGCAGTTCGAACAGGCCAACGCCGTGCGTACCGAGCACGGCGGTGCCCCCTTCGCCAACCCGAGGAACGGCGCGGCCGGCACCCTGCGCGCCAAGGACCGGGCGTACACGGTGGAGATGACGTTCTTCGCCTACGGCGCCCTGCCGCTGCCCGAGTCCGGAGAGCTGACGGGCACCCTCGCCGAACTCCCGCACAGCGAGGTCCTTTCCTACGTTGCCGCGCTCGGCGTGCACACCGCGGCGGACACGGACGTGGCGCCGCGCACCGTCACCGGCGTCGAGGAGGTGCAGGCCCGGGTCGAGGAGGTCGCGGCCCTGCGCGCGTCGCTGCCGTTCGGTATCGACGGCATCGTGATCAAGGCGGATCTCGCGGCCGATCAGCGCGAGGCCGGCTCCGGGACCAGGGCGCCGCGCTGGGCCATCGCCTACAAGCTCCCCGCCGTGGAGAAGGTCACCCGGCTCCTCGGCGTGGAGTGGAACGTGGGCAGGACCGGCATCATCGCACCGCGCGCCGTTCTGGAACCGGTCGAGATCGACGGCTCGACCGTCAGCTATGCCACGCTGCACAACCCGGCCGACATCACCCGCCGCGATCTGCGCATCGGCGACCGGGTGATGGTCTACAAGGCGGGCGACATCATCCCCCGCATCGAGGCGCCCGTCGCCCATGTGCGCACCGGTGACGAGCAGCCCGTCGTCTTCCCCGGGGCGTGCCCGCAATGCGGCTCGGAGATCGACACCAGCGAGCAGCGCTGGCGCTGTGTCCGGGGCCGTGACTGCCGCCTTGTCGCGTCCATCTCGTACGCGGCGGGCCGCGACCAGCTCGACATCGAGGGCCTCGGCGCCACCAGGGTGGTCCAGCTCGTCGACGCCGGCCTGGTGGCCGACTTCGCGGACCTCTTCACTCTCGACCGGGAGCAGCTGCTCGGCCTGGAGCGGATGGGCGAGACCAGCACCGACAACCTCCTCGCCGCCATCGAAACGGCACGGACCCAGCCGCTCTCCCGCGTCTTCTGCGCGCTGGGGGTACGTGGCACCGGGCGCTCCATGTCACGGCGGATCGCCCGGTACTTCGCGGACATGGACCGGATCAGGGCCGCCGACGCCGAGGAGCTCCAGCGGGTCGACGGCATCGGCAAGGAGAAGGCCGCGGGCGTCGTCGCGGAGCTGGTGGAGCTGGCCCCGCTGATCGAGAAGCTGGTGGCCGCCGGGGTCACCATGTCGGAGCCCGGAGCGACGCCGCCGCCCGAGCCGGGCGAGGAGGGTGCGGAAGCGGCCGCCACGGCGGACGGGGAGAGGGCCGCCGGGCTGCCCCTCGACGGAATGACCGTGGTGGTGACCGGCGCCATGACCGGTGCGCTGGAGAAGCTGTCCCGGAATCAGATGAACGAACTGATCGAGCGGGCCGGCGGGAAGTCCTCGTCCAGCGTCTCCAAGCGCACCACCCTCCTCGTGGCCGGCGAGAAGGCCGGATCCAAGCGCACCAAGGCCGAGGACCTCGGTGTCCGGATCGCGGCGCCGGACGAGTTCGCCGAACTGATCGCCGGATTCCTTCCGTCGGAGGTCTGACGACAGGACGCAGACCACGCAACGCCGAGCCCTTGGATTTACCTGGGAGTGGCTTTCTTTGCCTCCCTATTGCATAGTGAGGGCTCGGCCATGCCTCGCTATCAGCGGATCCATGGGTGTGAACGGCCGCGGTGGCAGGCCGGGGGGAGGGGCGATGCGTTCACTGCACGACGGACCGGGACTCGACCCGTCCGTCCGCCGGGACTACCGGGGTGTCACTCGCGGCCTCGCGCTCGACCTCGGCAGCTCCCGGACCCGTGCCTGGCTGCCCGGCCACGGCGTCATCGCGGACACCGGAGCCTGCGGCGACCCCGGCGCCGAACCCGGGCACGGGCGCCCCGTCCGGCGGGGGCGCATCGTCGACCCCGTGTCCTGCGGCCGGATGCTCGGCCGTATCGCCGAGACGGCGCTGGGCGCGGACCGCACCGACACCGTGATCGTCCTCAGCCATCCCGTCCTCGCGGGATCCGAGCACCGCGCCGTCGCGCGAGAACTCATCGCCGCGCTCGGGCCGATCGGCGTCATCGCCCTGGACAGCGCGAGAGCCGCCGCCGCGTACGCCGGACCGCGGGACGGCGGCCCGCTGCTCGTCGTCGACCTCGGCGCCGAGCTGACCGAGGTGACCCTTCTCGTCGACGGACTGGTCCGTGACGCCCGCCAGGCCGAGACGGGACTGAGCGACCTCGACCCCTGCGAGCCACCCACCGCCGTCGTGCACACCGTCCTGGACATGGTCATGGCAATGTGGCAGCAGGACCGGCACGGCGCCGTCCTGGGGGCCCTGCGCAAGGGCCCGTTGCTCGCCGGGGGCGGCGCCGCCCGCCCCGACATCACCGACCGGATCGCGGTCCGGCTCGGCGTTCCGGTACGTCTCGCCGAAGACCCGGCGACCACGGTCGTACGCGGCGCCGGGCTGATCCTCAGCTCCGTGCTCCGCCGCGCCGGCGCGGCACCGGCCCTGCCCGGTCGACAGAGGTGACCCCCCTCCCGGGGCCGCCCCCGGGGAACGCGCCCCCGAGGGCACGGCCGGGCACCCCGGCGCACCGCGAACGCGTACCGGCGGCCAGGCAGTTCCTCGTCGCCCTCCTGCTCGTCGTACTCACCGTCGTCGGCGGCGCCCCCGCGGCAGCCGGAGCCGTACTCCCCGTCCAGCCGTTCGCCGGTGTGCCGCCCGCCGCCGCGTACTCGCCCGGCGCCCATCAGCCCACCCCGCACACCGACCGGACCGCCCGGACAAGCACCGCCCAGGACACCCGCCGCACCCGCACGGCCACGGCGACCGACCGCCACCGGCCCGCGCCCACGACCGCTCCCCAGCCCAGGGCCGGCACCGACCACGCCCGGACCGCGCACCAACTCCAGCCGCCCGGCCCCGACATCCTGCTGTCCGGCCCACCCGGCATCCGCCCGCCGCACCACACCCACCAGCGGCCCCCCGCCGCACTCCTTCGTGCCACCGGCCGCTTCCGCGTCGCGCTCCCCGGCGTACGCGGACCTCCGGGGACGGCCGTTCACCGGCCACCCGTCCTGCCACCGGGCCCGTCCCACAGAACCGCCGTCCCGTCCTCGCCGAGGTGAGGGCGCCCGGCGCCCCCTCGGAGGAATCCCATGACTCGCGCCACCACGGTGCGAGCGGTTCTGGCTGCGGCCGTTCTGCTCGTCTCCGCGCTCATCACCCTGACCATGTCACCCAGACTCGGCCTCGATCTTCAGGGCGGCACCAGAATGGTGCTCCAGGCCAAGGACTCCGATACCGCGAAAGCGGACCGGGAGAGCACCGACCGCACCCTTGAGGTGCTCCGCCAGCGCATCGACTCCCTCGGCGTCGCCGAGCCCACCCTGACCCGCTCCGGCGAGGACCGGATCATCGTCGAGCTCCCGGACGTGCAGGACCCGCGCAAGGCCGCCGAAGTCATCGGCAGAACCGCTCAGCTCAGCTTCCACGCCGTCCAGGGCCCCGGCACACGGAACAACGACGAGGCGGACGGCAAGGCGGACGACCGGGCCGACCGCGGGCCGACGCTCGCCGACGAGCAGGGGCGCTCCCTCGACCTCGGCCCGGCCCGGCTCTCCGGCGCGGGAGTCAAGGACGCCACCGCCGTGTTCGACGCCCAACAGGGTGCCGGCTGGACCGTCTCCCTCGACTTCCACAAGAAGGCGGGCCGGGACTGGACCCGGCTGACCGGCGAGGCCGCCTGTCATCCGGTCCAGGACGAGCGGCGGCGCGTCGCCATCGTCCTCGACCAGCAGATCATCTCCTCGCCGCAGGTGTCCCCCTCGGTCGGCTGCGGCGTGGGTCTGCCCTCGGGCTCCACCCAGATCACCGGCTCCTTCAGCGCCGACGAGGCCAGAGAACTGGCCCTGCTCATCAAGGGCGGCGCCCTGCCGCTCCCGGTCGAGATCGTCGAGCAGCGGACCGTCGGGCCGACGCTCGGCGCCGCCGCCATCGACGCCAGCGCCCGTGCCGCCCTCATCGGCGCCGCGGCCACCGCGCTCTTCATCACCGTCGTCTACCGGCTCTTCGGCGCGCTCGCCGCCGTCGCGCTCGCCGCCTACGGACTGATCTCCTACGCGGCCCTGGTCGCTCTCGGCGTCACCCTCACCCTGCCCGGCCTCGCCGGATTCGTTCTGGCCGTCGGGATGGCGGTCGACGCCAACGTGCTGGTCTTCGAACGGGCCAGGGAAGAACACGCGCAGCGTCCGGGCCGCACGCTGCGCTCGTCGCTGACCGCGGGGTTCCGCGGTGCCTGGAGTGCCGTCGCCGACTCCAACGTGACGACACTGATCGCAGCCGGGCTGCTCTTCTTCCTCGGCTCCGGACCGGTGAAGGGCTTCGGTGTCACACTCGCCATCGGTGTCATCGCCTCGATGTTCTCCGCCCTCGTCATCGCCCGCGCGCTCACCGAGATGGCCTCCGGCTCACGCTTCGTCAGTGACTACCGGGGCGTCAACGGCATCGCCAGTCCCGGCCGGGTGCGGACCTGGCTGACCCGCCGCGACCCCCAGCTGATGCGCTCCCCGCGCCGCTGGCTGCTGATCTCCACGGCACTGATCGCCGTCGCGGTCCTCGGCATCGTCGTACGCGGCGTCAACCTGGGCGTCGAGTTCACCGGCGGGCGGCTCGTCGAGTACTCGACGAGCCGGCCCGTCGACGTCGAGCGCGCCCGCGACGCCCTGGCCGACGCCGGTTTCGGCGACGCCGAGGTCACCACGGCCGGTGCGGGCGACCTCTCGGTACGCACCGGAGAGCTCGACGACGACGGCGAACAGGCCCTGCGGGCGGCCCTCGCGGAGGAAGGCGGCAACACCACCAAGATCCGTGACGAACTCATCGGCCCCAGCCTCGGGGACGAACTCCGGCGCAATGCCCTGATCGCGCTGGGCATCGCCGTCCTCGTGCAGCTGGCGTATCTGGCGATCCGGTTCCGCTGGACCTTCGCCCTGGCCTCGGTCGGGGCGCTGGTCCATGACGTCATCATCCTGGTCGGCGCCTTCGCCTGGCTCGGACGCACCGTCGACGGCATCTTCCTGGCCGCGCTCCTCACCGTCATCGGATACTCCGTCAACGACTCGGTGGTGGTGTTCGACCGGCTACGGGAACTGTGGGCGAAGGCCCGTCGCACACCCGTCGGCACGATCGCCAACCAGGCCGTTCTCCAGACCGTCCCCAGAACGGTCAACACCGGGATGGGAGCCCTGTTCATCCTGACCGCTCTCGCCGTGCTGGGCGGCGACTCCCTCGCGGACTTCGCGCTCGCCCTGCTCATCGGCATCTGCGTCGGCACGTACTCCTCCGTGCTGACCGCCGTACCGGCCGCGCTCGTCCTGGAGCGGAGCAGCAAGGCCCCGCCACCCGCCCGCAAGAGGGCCCCGAGTCGCCGTTCCGGAACGCGAACGGCGCGCCGGGATCCGCTCGACAACGGAGCACGCGTCTAAGGGTTGTCCCGCAATCCGTGGTGGATCAGCGCGCGGCGTCAGATGTGGTGCATCGCAAGGCGGAGGGACGTCCGCATACTGGATGTATGCGGACGTTCCGACAACGCGGCGAGGTGCCGTAGCTGTCGTCGCGCGCCCGTCAGGGATTGCGGGACAGCCCTTAGGGACCTTCGTTCGGATCAGGCCGGATCGGCGAGCGGAGCCCGGTGGTGTGGATCGCATGGCGGAGGAGAGCCATGGCGGCCGACGACAACGCGGCGAGGCCCGACATCGGGCACCCGAGCCCGGCGTGATCCACCTGATCCGAACGAGAGGGCCTGGCGCCTGTCCGACGGGCCGGGGCCGGACGGCCCCTGGCCACTTTGCGCCGCATGATGCCCCCGTCCCAGGAACCCATGTTTCCTTCCGGGCGGGGGCCGCGTGCGGCGGTCGTGGTGTTACGGACACCCGGGGCGGCACAATTCCGAGCACCCACCTCGTGATCGGAGCGTGCCCATGCCCGTGCCCGTCGTGCTGCGTGAGGCATGGTCCACCGTCGTACCGGACCTGAATGACCGGCATGGACCGCTGCCGCCCCTGATGCTCGCCCTGACCGTCGTCACCGGACTCGTCGACGCCGTCAGCTATCTGGAACTCGGCCGGGTCTTCGTGGCGAACATGACCGGCAACGTGGTCTTCTCCGGCTTCGCGATCGCGGGAGCCCCCGGATTCTCGTTCGCGGCCTCCCTCGTCGCACTCGCGGCGTTCGCGGTGGGGGCACTGCTCGGCGGTCTGATCGTGCACCGTGCGCTGTCGCATCGGGGCCGGATGCTGCTCTACGCGCTCCTCGTGGAGACCGTCTGCGTCCTGGCCGCGCTGGTCGTCACCGTGGTGTCCGGCCATCCCTTCATCGGCGGGGTCCGCTTCGCCCTCGTCGCACTGCTCGGCCTCGGTCTCGGGGCGCAGAACGCCGTGTCCCGGGCACTGGCGGTTCCCGACCTCACCACCACCGTGCTGACCCTGACCATCACCGGCATCCTCTCCGACAGCCGGTTCGCCGGCGGACGGGGCAGCAAGGCCGGACGACGGGCGCTCTCAGCCGCAGCCATGATGACCGGCGCGCTCATCGGTGCCGCGGCCGTGCTGCACGGGCACCCGAGCCTCCCTCTGCTGCTCGCCGTGGCGGTGCTGGCCGTCGCGAGCACCGTCGCCGCCGTCCTGGCACGCTCGGACGCACCCTGGGCCCGCCCCGTCGTCAGGAAGTAAGGGACCGCAGATGGTCGGCGGTGGCAGGGTCGGCGGGCAGAAAGGTCTCGATGGCCAGTTCGGCCACCGTCACGTCCATCGGTGTGTTGAACGTCGCGATGGACGAGACGAACGAGAGCACCTGCCCGCCGTGCTCGATGTGCAGGGGCAACGCGAAGGGCAGAGATGACGCGGGGCCGACTGCCTTGTCGTCCCCGTGCCCGCCGCCCCCGTTCCTGCCCGTGCTTTCGCCGATGGCCCCGGTACTTCTGCCGCTCCCGCCGCTTCCGGCGCCCTCGGAGCTCTCGGCCCTGTCGGTGCCGTCCGGTGCGGGATAGCCCGCGACCTCCTCGTACAGCTCACGCAGCTCGGCCGACCGGGCCAGGGCGATCTGGCGTTCCATCTGTGCCAGCAGATCGGCCCGCCACTCCCGAAGGTTACGGATGCGTGGCGCCAGGCCCTCCGGATGGAGCGTGAGCCGCATGGCGTTCAGCGGCGGAACCAGCAGATGCCCGGCCACGCCCTCCAGCAGCATCGCGATACCCCGATTGGCCGCCACCACGTTGTACATGCCGTCGACGACGAGCGCCGGATACGGGTCGTACCCGTGGAGCAGCCGCTCCATCCCCTCGCGCAGCGCGCCCAGCGCCGGGTCGTCGAGCGCGGTCTGTGCGTATCGGGGCGCGTAACCGGCGACCACGAGCAGGGCGTTGCGTTCCCTGACCGGGATGTCGAGGTGTTCGGCCAGCCGCAGGATCATGTCTTCGCTGGGGCGGGAGCGGCCCGTCTCGATGAAGGAAATGTGCCGGGCCGAGGAATCGGCGCGGAGGGCCAGTTCGAGCTGGCTGATCCGACGCTGCTCCCGCCAGCTGCGCAGTAGCGGCCCTACCCCCGTGTCAAGCGCGACAGTTGTCATACCAAGACCGTAACGTCACCGGCACCGTCGACCGGCACCGATCGCTCGTGAGGGAGTCGCAGCATGCCCGCCGCACCATTGTCTCAGAAAGAGATCGAGGACCGTCTGGGCGACTTGCCCGGCTGGTCGCTGGAGGGTGACAGCATCACCTGTACCTACCGGCTCCACACGCATTTCGCCGCCGTAGGGCTGACCGTGCACGTGGCCCAGATCCAGGACGAACTGAATCACCACTCCGATCTGACCCTCGGTTACAACACGGTCACCCTGTCCGTGAACACCCATGACGCGGGTGGCGTGGTCACCGAGCACGATCTCAACCTGGCGGCGCGGGTGGCGGCGATCGCTCCCGGACACGGCGTGAGATAGCAGGACGGGCGGGCACGCCGCCCAACCCCGACGCCTCCGGGCCGGGCGCCCGACGGGGGGCGGGCGCCCGATGGGGGCCGGGGTGACGTGGGTGGGCGACTCGGGTGGGTGACGCGAGTGGGCGCCGTGACGGGGCGGTGCGCAGTCGCGGCATGGCGCGCACCGCCGGTTCGAGGCGGTGGGGTGGCACGGTGGGGCCGGGCCGGCGGATGGGCCAGGCCGGGTCTCCTTACGGGACCCGGGCGAGGCGCTGGCAATGTGACATGTCACATTGCGATGCCAAATCTGTTGGTGTGTGGTGGCATGTCACATCGCAATGTGACCGTCGGCATGTCGGTATGCGGTGACCTGTCACAGTGCGGCGCCGATCCGCCGGCACGCGATGCCATGTCCCATCGCGACCACCTCACATCGCGGCGCCGAAACGTGGATGCCGGGCGAGCCAGCGCGCATAGCTTTCGCTGCGCCCGGCCGCCTCCGCGAACGCCGCCCGGGTGTGCCCGCTCACCGCTCCGGACGCCGCTGCGGCCGCAGCCGAGCGGGGGTGCCAGCCCAGCAGATGGCGCCAGCTCAGCGGTGAACCGGAGAGCGGGCGGGTCACCACCCCCGGCGTCGGCGGGAAGGTCGCCCGGCACAGCCCGACCGCCCGCCCGACCTGGACCAGATGGACGACGGACGCCGTGTCCGTCTCGTACACCGACACCGGGCTGAACCCGGCCCGCGCGCAGGCACCGACGAAACAGTCGGCGAAGCAACCCTCGCCCGGCACGTCCGCCCAGCACTCGCCCGCCAACGCGGAGAGGTCGAGCTCCGGCTCGTCGGCGAGCGGATGGGAGTCCGGCAGCATCACAAAGACCGGGTCGACCCCGACCACCTGCCACGTCAGCCGGTCGTTCGCCGGTGGCGGGCTCTCCCCACAGGTCCCGATGAGCGCGAAGTCAAGCCTCCCGTCGACCAGTTGGGCAGCGATCTCGGCGACCGACCAGGAGGTGTACGTCGACACGGGCGCGGTCGGGTGCGCGGCGACCAGGCGGTCGACGAGGCCGCCCAGCAGCGGTCCGTGCGTGCCACCGAGCCGGAAGCGTTCCATCGTTCCCCAGGCATTGGCGAAGCGCACCGCCTCCTCCTGGAGTTCGCTCACGGCGGGCAGCACCACCCGGGCCCGTTCGAGCACCAGCTCACCGAGGAGCGTGGGCCGCGCGCCGGTGTGGTCCCGCTCGAAGAGCGGGCCGCCGAGAGCCTTCTCGATCCGTCGCAGTTGCGCGCTCAGCGCCGGCTGGGCCAGGCCGAGGGCCGCGGCGGCCTTGGTCAGGCTTCCGGTGTCGGCGATGGCGCGTACGGTTCGCAGATGCCGCAACTCCAGCTCCATAAACGAAAGTTATGGGCCCAGTCGCCTACCGGCAATATGTCGGTGCCCATTCGGTAGAGGTCTGTCCTAGAGTTGGCCAGGTGCTGAACTACAACACCGAGGCGGCTGCCTACGACGCCACCCGTGGTGGCGTGCCCAGGGCCGAGGCGGCGGCTGCGGCGGTGCTCGGGCTGGTCCCGTCCGCCGCCCGCACCCTGCTGGACATCGGCTGCGGTACGGGCCTGGTCACCGAGCGAATGGCCCTCGCCCGTCCCGGACTCGGCGTGTTCGGTACCGACGCCTCGTACGGCATGGCACGGGTGGCCCGGCAGCGGATCGGTGCGGTGGCGCTCGCCGACGCGCGCCGGCTGCCGCTGCCGGACGTTGCGGTGGACGTGGTCGGCGCGATCTGGCTGCTGCATCTGCTGCGTGGCGAAGGGGATGTGCGGGCGGTGGTGTCCGAGGCGGCGCGGGTACTGCGGCCCGGTGGTGTGTTCGTCACCACCGTCGACAAGGACGCGGCCCATGACGTGGGCAGCGACATCGACGAGGCCTTCGCCCCCTATCTCGACGCGGGTCCGTCCGATTCAGCGAACCTGGTCGTCGGGTACGGATCGGAGGTCGGCCTCGACGTGGTGGGGGAGGCACACTTCCGGGGGCATGGCCAGGGCCGGACCCCGTTGAGTGCGGCACAGGCGGTGCGTGCGGGCTATTACGCCTCACGCCTGCACCTGCCGGGGGCGGCGGCCGAGCGGCTCGCGGCCGTACTGACGGCGCTGCCCGAGCCCGACCGGCCGCGCCCCGATCCGCGCTACCGGCTCCTGGCGCTGAGACGCGGAGACTGAGACCGGCGCCCCCCACGAGTGCGTTCCGATGCTCTCGGCCGCCCCACGGGCCGACGGTGCTAATCCCGGACCGTGTCACGGACCTCCCACGCACCCGCCCGCGCCGCCGCACGGGCGAACGCCCCGAAGTCCTGCGGATCGCGCCGGAGCACCCGCTTCACGCCCGCGGTCACCGTCGCGTTGTGCCCGTCGAGCAGCACCGTGAACAGGTCGGCCAGAAAACCGGCTTCGGACCCCGGCACGCCGTAGCGCTCCAGCATTCGCGCGTAATCCGGTCCGGTCACCGGCAGATACCGCACCGTGCGCCCCGTGGCCCGCGCGATTTCCGACGCGACCTCGTCGAACGTCAGCAGCCGCGGCCCGGTCAGCTCATGCACCACGCCCGCATGGCCGTCCTCGGTGAGCGCGGCCACCACCACGTCGGCCAGATCGTCGACGTCCACGAACGGTTCAGCGGTCCCGCCCGCCGGGAACACCACCTCACCGCCGAGCACTCCGTCCAACATCGCGCCCTCGCTGAAGTTCTGTGCGAAGAACGCCGACCGGACGACGGTGAGTTCCACCCCCGCCGCCGATGCGCGCAGGCTCTCCTCCGCCACCACCGCCTGCGGCTCGCCCCGTCCGGACAGCAGTACCAGCCGCCGCACCCCGTTCTCCACCGCGATCCGCCCGAAGGCCGCCATCGCCTCCGGCGCACCGGGCGCCGCCAGATCCGGGTAGTACGTCACATATGACGCGTCCACACCCCGCAGCGCCTCCGCCCAGCTGGACTCGTCCGCCCAGTCGAAGCGGACCTCACCACCGCGCGAACCGGACCGCACCGGGACCCCGCGAGCGGCCAGCCGCTCCACGACCCGGCGGCCGGTCTTTCCCGTACCACTCGTCACCAGCACCGTTTGCCGCCGCACGTTCTCCGTGTTCTGTGTCATGGCTCAAGGATCGTCCGGCGGCGCAGTCCACGACATCCCCGTACCGCTCAGCTCCATACGCGTGCGTCTACGCTGCTGGGCATGGATGCACTCGCGGGACTCCTGGACGGGCCGAGGGCCAAGGGCGCCTTCCTGCTCCGGATGGTGATGGAGCCTCCGTGGTCCGTACGGATCGAGGACCGGGCCCCGCTCTGTCTGATGTCGGTGACCGACGGGGAGGCCTGGATCGTTCCAGCTACAGCTACAGCTACAGCTACAGCTACAGCCACGGGCACGGGCACGGGCACGGGCACGGGCACGGGCACGGGCACAGGCACAGGCACAGGCACAGGCACAGGCACAGGCACAGGCACAGGCACAGGCACAGGCACAGGCACAGGCACGGGCACAGGCACGGACGCTGTGCGGCTGCGGCCCGGTGACATCGCCATAGCGCGCGGTCCGGATGCGTACACCGTCGCCGACACCCCCGGCACCGCGCCGCACGCCGTGATCGGACCCGGCGGCACCTGCACCACACTGCGCGGCGAGCCGCTCTCCGAATCCATGCAGCTGGGGGTACGCACCTGGGGCAACGCCCCCGGTGGCGCGGCGGCCATGCTCATCGGCACCTATCTGCTGGACGGCGAGATCAGCCGGCGACTGCTCGATGCCCTGCCCCCGCTGGTCCATCTGCCCTCGGACGGGCGGGGCAGCCCTCTCTTGACGCTGCTCGACGAGGAGATCTCCAAGGACGAGCCCGGCCAGAGCGTGGTCCTGGACCGTCTTCTCGATCTGCTGCTGATCGCCGTGTTGCGGACCTGGTTCGCCCGGCCCGGCGCCGAAGCCCCCGCCTGGTACCGGGCCATGGGTGATCCTGTCGTCGGGCAGGCTCTGCGGCTGCTGCAACGGGACCCCGCCCACCCCTGGACGGTCGCCGGTCTCGCCGCCCGTACCGGGGTCTCCCGGGCCGGGCTGGCCCGGCGTTTCACCGAGCTGGTCGGGGAGCCTCCGATGACCTACCTGACCGGATGGCGCCTCGCCGTCGCCGCGGACCTGCTGCGGGAGACGGACGCCACGGTCGAGGCGGTGGCGCGGCGGGTCGGGTACAGCCAGTCCTTCGCGTTCAGCACCGCGTTCAAGCGCGTCCGAGGTGTCAGTCCGCAGGAGTACCGGAGCGGCGGCGGATTGCTGAACCGGCAAGAAAGCTTGCCGGATGCGTGATGTGTGGTGAGGCTGTCCGCATGACTCAGCACACCGATCACGGTCACCAGCACGACGCCACTCACGGTTCTGGGCACGATGGCGGTCACGGTTCCCAGTCCGATGGCACTCACGCCGATCAGGACCGCGCCACCCACAGCCGTCAGCACAGGACCGTGCACGGTGGTCACTCGGACACCACGCATGGTCATCACCACGACAACACCGAATTCGGCTGGGACGTCATGGGCCCGCTGCTGGAGCAGAATGCCGAGCTCAGCAGCCCGCAGTACACGGAAGCGGCCCGTTGGATCGCCGGTCTGCCCACGGCCCCGGAGGTCCGCAGGGTGCTCGACATCGGCAGCGGTCCCGGCGTGATCTCCTGTCTGCTCGCCCAGGTGTTCCCCGAGGCGGAGGTGATCGCCGTCGACGGCACCCCGGCCCTGCTGGAACGCACCCGGGCCCGCGCGCAGCGGCTCGGCCTCGGTGACCGGGTCCGCACCCAGCAGGCCGAACTCCCCGACGACCTCGACGGACTGGGGGAGGCGGATCTGATCTGGGCGGGCAACGCCCTGCATCACATGGGTGACCAGCGCGCCGTTCTCGCGGGGTTCGCCGAGCTGCTGCGCCCCGGTGGGACCGTCGCCCTGGTCGAGGGCGGTCTGCCGCCGCGCCAGCTCCCGCGTGACATCGGCATGGGGCGGCCCGGTCTGGAGGCCAGGCTCGACGTGATCACCGCGGACCGGTTCGAGGACATGCGGGCGGCACTGCCCGGCTCCAAGCGGGAGACCGAGGACTGGAGCGCCCTGTTCACGGCGGTGGGGCTGGACCCGCAGGGCACCCGGAGCTTCCTGCTCGACCTTCCGGCACCGCTCTCAGGGCCGGCGCTCGACAACGTCATCGCCGAGTTCAGCCGTCGGCGCGAGATGTTCGGAGAGGTCCTCTCGGCCGAGGACATCGCCGTACTGGACCGGCTGCTCGACCCCGAGGACCCGGCCGGACTGCGCCACCGCCCCGACGTCTTCCTGCTCATGGCACGCACGGTGCACCTGGGCCGAAGGGGCTGACCGGTGTCGACCTGCTAGGTTCCCGGGAAACGACGGACCGGACCGGCCGGTCCGCGGTGCGGGTGCGGGGGGCCGACGCGTGGGTGAGACCTTGAACCGGCCGACCCGCCGCCAGGGACCCGGCCCGGCCGTGCTCGCGGGCCACGATGCGCCCGACCGCGAGGGAATGGGGCCGACCCATGGCGAACTGGCCGTCCCCACCCGCTGGTTCGGCGAGGAGACGACGGTGCGACGCCTCGACGCCGACGAAACGCACGCCGACGCCGAGTCGGCCGGAGGTGATTCACGCACCGACGCCGAGTCGGCCGGAGGTGATTCACGCGCATCCTTCGACGGGTCGGGGCACAGCGGCTTCGTCGGGCGTGAACAGGGCTGTGCCGCACGGGACTTCTTCACCACCACGACCGCGGTGTACGCGCGGAGCCCCCGGACGGTGGCCCGGTGAACGCCGCCGTCCCCGGACCCCTGTCGGGTGTGGTGATAGCCGACTTCGGGCGGGTGCTCGCCGCCCCGTACGCCACCATGCTCCTCGCGGACCTGGGCGCCGACGTCATCAAGGTGGAACGTCCGGGCTCCGGCGACGACACCCGGGCCTGGGGTCCGCCGCGTGCCCATGACGAGTCCACCTACTTCCTCTCCGTGAACCGCAACAAACGGTCCTTCGCCATCGATCTCGGCACGGAGAAGGGTCGCCGCGACGCCCGCGAACTGGTGCGCCGCGCCGATGTGCTCTTCGAGAACTTCCGTCCCGGCACGATGGGCAAGTACGGGCTCTCCTACGAGGAGGCCAACGCGCTCAACCCTGGCATCGTCTACTGCTCGGTGACCGGATTCGGGGCCGGTGAAGGCGCCGCGCTGCCCGGCTACGACCTGCTGCTGCAGGCGGTCGGCGGGCTGATGAGTGTGACCGGGCCCGCGCCGGGGCAGCCCGTCAAGACGGGCGTGGCACTCGTCGACGTACTCACGGGCCTGCACGCGGCCGTGGGGGTCCTGGCGGCGCTGCGCCACCGCGACGCGACCGGCGAGGGCCAGCACGTCGAGGTCAGCCTGCTGTCCACGTTGCTGTCGAGCATGGTCAATCAGGCGGGTGGATACACTCTGGCCGGTCAGGTGCCGGGCATCCTCGGCAACCGGCACCCGTCCATCGCCCCGTACGAGGTCTATCGGGCGGCGGACCGGCCGCTGGTCGTGGCCGTCGGCAACGACCGCCAGTTCCTCGCCCTTTGCCGGGGCCTGGGTGCCGAGGAACTCGCCACCGACGCCAGATTCGCCTCGAACCAGGACCGCGTCGCGCACGTCGACGCGCTGGCCGAGGAGATCTCCGCGCGGCTCGTCCTGCGCACCGCCACCGAGTGGTTCGACCTGCTCACCCCGCTCGGGGTGCCCTGCGGTCCGGTCAACGACCTTGCGGGCGCCTTCGGCCTGGCCGAACGCCTGGGTCTGTCCCCGCGTGTCACACCGGCCGACTCGGACCCCGACGATCCGCTGTGCCTGGTGGCCAACCCCATCGGGCTGTCCCGTACCCCGCCGCGTTACGAGCGGCGCCCGCCGAGGCTCGGCGAGCACACCGACGACCTCAGACGCTGGCTGAACAGCTGAACAGCTGAACAGCTGAACAGCTGAACAGCTGAGCCGCCGGTCGGCACCGCGTCCGTACCCCTCTCGGCCCACGACCCGGGTGCGCGCGTGCCGGAGAGTTCCCCGGTGGAACGGTTGTCATGGTCCCGCTCGCTTCCTCCGGCACGGCGCTTGCCGACTCGCCCGTGGCGTGTCAAGAGGAGACACGCTGCCGCCAGGGTGAGTGGGCGTCAGAATGTCGCCCTTACAGGCTAACGGGACATCAATTTGCCTTCGGATCAAGGCGATTGGCGTCTTATCCAATTATATGGAAATAGCATTTGGCGTACTCATTGTCCCTCGATCGGCGTCCCGGCGTCGGCCGTCAACGTGTCCGATATGAAAGGAATGAGAGCCGTCAGTACGTTCATCCCGGGTCGACTGCTCAGCCGACCTCTCTGAGACAGGAGAAGCGACATGGTTACCCGTTCCACCATCGTTACAGCCGCCGTCGCGGCCGCCGCGGCTCTGGCCGCCACCGGCATCACCTACGCCTCCGCTGCCCCGTCGGCTCAGGCCGCCCCGGTCGCCCAGCAGGCCACACCCGTTTCGGCTCTCGACGGCGGCGACGCCGGCAAGGGCAACGAGAGCAAGGGCGGCGAGGGCAAGGGCAACGAGGGTCGTGGCTACGAGGGTCGTGGCTACGAGGGTCGTGGCTACGACGAAGGCCGTGACCACTACGAGGGCCGGATCCACATCAACGAGCGCACGTACTCCGACGAGCCGGGTGGCTGCATCACCGTGGTCAGCGGCCTCGGCTCCACCAGCCTCAACATCCGCAACGACAGCCGCCGGACCATCGAGGTCTTCCGTGGGGTCACCTGCGACAACGGTGCCCCCATCGCCACCGTCGGACCGCACAGCTCCAGCGACGGCGTCTTCCCGGGCCACGTCCGGGGCGGCGTGTGGGTCGAGAACGGAGTGGTGGGCAGCTTCCGGGTGATCGAGCGCCACTTCGAGGGCGGCAAGTGGTGACCGAACCCGTCGGACCAAGGTCGGTGACCCGGTCACCGGCCTGACGTAGAACCCCGGCCCGCCGGAATCGGGCCGGGGTTCCAGCCGGGCATCTGGAACCGGTACACGCGCCGGTTCCAGATGCCCACATCTGACCAACGCCTGACAACCCATTCACCTGCCATGCCATATTAAAGCCGGACGGCGAGGCGTTGCCAGCGGGCCATGAGGGCCGCGTCGCGCGTGGCCTCCGGCTTTCGGCTCGCGGCAGGGGCCGGTGGCCGGGAGGCAGGACCCGGCTCCGGCGCGGCGGACGCCGCCCCGCGCCCCGGTCGCCAGGAACCCGGGCCGTTCCTGCGGCCGGGCCGACCGGCACCCGGAAGCGGACGACGAGGCCCCCGGGAATCACGCGATGCCCGGACGCGCCCCGATGGTGGACGTTGGTCCGGACGGGTGAAGGGGCGAGGGGCGCACGGCCCTCGAAGTGCGTGGCCCGTCCGCCCCTGATCCGTGATCCGCCGGGCCGGCCCTAACTCTCGGGGGTGTCGGGCGCCGGCTCCAACTGCCACCACTGACCGGGGGAGTCGGTGTCCTCCCACTGCTGGACCCGAGCGCCGTCCGCCGTGCTGCCGTCGGCCACTTCGAGGACGAGTCCGCTGATGAAGCTGACCAGCGTCACCACCCCCGGTGCGTCCAGGTGCTGCTCGATCAGCCATTCCTGGGCGCCGTAGTTGTTGGCACGCCACTGCTGGACCAGGGCGCCGTTCTCGGTGGAGGCGTTGGCGACGTCCAGCCGCTTGCCGCTGTGGACGTTGACCAGGTGGTGGAGCGCCGCGCCCTCGTGGACGGGCGAGAGCTGCCAGCGCTGGGTCGCCGAACCGTTCTCCTCGCCCTGCTGTACCGGGGCGCCGCCGCCCTTGGCGGAGCCGTACACCTCCAGCAGCAGACCGCTGCCCACGTTGCGCAGCCGATAGCGGCCCGCTGCGACGACCGGCGCGCTGTTGCCGCTCATGCTCCGGTTCCTCCCTGTGTGGCGGACCGCCGCCCGGCCGGGCGGCCGGGCGGCGGTCGGTGTCGCCGTCGATACGCGGTTGCTCGGCTCAGGCGCCGACGTTGAACTCGCCCGGGTTCGGACCGAGGCGCTTGCCCTCGTCCAGCGCGGCGAACGCGGCCAGGTCGTCGGCGTCCAGCTCGAAGCCGAACACATCGAGGTTCTCCACGATCCGGGACGGCGTCACGGACTTCGGAATCACCACGTTGCCGGTCTGGATGTGCCAGCGGAGCACCACCTGGGCCGGTGTGCGGTCATGCTTCCTGGCGATCGCTACGACCGTCGGGACCTCCAGGAGCCCCTTGCCCTGGCCCAGCGGGGACCAGGCCTCGGTCGCGATGCCGTGCTTGGCGTGGAAGGCGCGCGACTCGGCCTGCTGGAGCTGCGGGTGGAGCTCGATCTGGTTGATCACCGGGACCACGGAGGTCTCGCCGAGCAGGCGCTCCAGGTGCTCCGGGAGGAAGTTCGAGACACCGATGGCCTTCGCGCGGCCTTCGGAGCAGATCTTCTCCAACGCCTTGTACGTGTCGATGTAGGCATCCTTGGCCGGGACCGGCCAGTGGATCAGGTAGAGATCGACATAGTCCAGACCCAGCTTGTCGAGCGAGGCGTCGAAGGCGCGCAGGGTGGAGTCGTAGCCCTGCTCGGAATTCCACAGCTTCGTCGTGATGAAGAGCTCTTCGCGGGCGACGCCGGAGGCTGCCACAGCCCGGCCGGTGCCCTTCTCGTTCTCGTAGATCGCGGCGGTGTCGATGCTCCGGTACCCGGACTCGATGGCTGTCGCGACCGTCCTCGCGGCCTCGTCGTCCGGCACCTGCCAGACACCGTAGCCGAGCTGCGGCATTTCGACGCCGTTGTTGAGGGTGATGGAGGGGACCTTGCTCACGAGCGGTCGATCCTTACGTCGTCGGTTGGGATTCTCATGGTCAACGATCACGGGGGGCCAGGCATTCCCCGCCGACCCACTGTGCGTGGCCGCCCCCTGTCGGGCCCGCGGTGATCCCGGCCCGTCGATCTCGCCCCGTCCGGGCCTCACCCGGTGCCGCCCGACCTCGTCCCGGGCGTGACGCGACGTCCTCGGTTCGCGTCCGAGCTGTCCCAGATCCTGCGAACTCACGTACGCGTCTTGATATTTGGGCCCGCGCGGAGCATTGACAGATCGTCCTCCAGGGAATCCCATGCAGTGATGGTTAGGAACCTTTCCTAACGTCGATCCGGAAGGGAGCACCCGTGCACGCTGACCGACCCCCACGCCGTACCGTCGCCGTCCTCGCGGGCCTCAGCTGTATGTTTCTGCCTCTGCTGGCCCACGTCCCGAAGGCCACCGCCGCCACGGCGGACGGGGCTCCGGGTGCCGACTCCCCGACCGCTGCCTCGACGGGCGCCGCCACGACGGCCAGCGGCCCCGGCGCGATGGCCGCGGCCCCGTACGAGTACCTGGGCTGGGGAAACCCGCAGAAACCGGCCGATGTGATGGCGGCGACGGGCGTGAAGTGGTTCACGCTCGCCTTCATCCTCTCGGACGGCACCTGCAACCCGAAGTGGGACGGCGACCGGGCGCTGACCGGCGGCTCGGACCAGGCCGCCATCGAGTCCATCCGGGCGGCCGGTGGCGACATCGTCGTATCGGCGGGTGGCTGGAGCGGCAACAAGCTGGGCGAGAAGTGCTCCAGCGCCTCCGCGCTGGCCGGGGCCTACCAGAAGGTGATCGACGCCTACCACCTCAAGGCGCTGGACATCGACATCGAGGACACCGAGTTCTCCAAGGCGACCGTGCGGCAGCGGGTGGTCGACGCACTGAAGATCGTCAAGACCAGGAACCCGGGCATCGTGACGTACGTGACCACGGGGACCACCCCGACCGGGCCCGACGCCAACGGCAAGGACCTCATCAAGCGGGGTGCCGCGGCAGGCCTGGACAACGACGGCTGGGTCGTCATGCCGTTCGACTTCGGCGGGCACACCGGCACCATGGGCGCGGCCACGGTCAGCGCGCTCGACGGGCTGAAGGCCGCCGTCAAGAGCGCCTACGGATACAGCGACGACGCGGCGTACCGGCACATCGGGGTCTCCTCGATGAACGGGAAGACCGACGAGTCGGACGAGACCGTCACCACCACCGACTTCAGGACGATCCTCGGCTACGCGCAGCAGCACCACATCGCGCGCTACGCCTTCTGGTCCGTCAACCGGGACCGCGCCTGCGGCTCCGGCGGCGACCCGGACGCCTGCAGTGGGGTGTCCCAGTCCCCGTACGACTTCACCAGGATCGTCGTCCAGTACAAGGGCTGAGGAGGTCCGATGCGCACCACTTCGAGCACGCTGACCATCGGCGGCACGGCACTCGCCGCCGCCGGGCTGCTGCTGCCCCTGCTCGCCGCGCCGCCCGCGGCCGCGGCGGCCACCCGTTACGAGGCGGAGGGCGCGACGCTCTCCCAGGCGGTCGTGGCCACGAACCACACCGGCTACTCCGGCACGGGCTTCGTCGACTACACCAACGTCGCGGGATCATCCGTGCAGTTCACGGTGAACGCCGCCGCGGGGAGCACCTCGCTCGCCATCCGCTATGCCAACGGCACCGCCACCGACCGGCCGATGGACATCAGTGTCAACGGTACGGTCGTCGCCTCCGGAGTCTCGTTCGGTGCTACGGGATCCTGGGACACCTGGGCGACGAAGACCGTCCCCGTGCAGCCGGCCACCGGAGCCAACACCGTCCGGGCCACCGCGACCACCGCGAACGGCGGCCCCAACCTCGACTACCTGGACATCGCGGTCCCCGCCGCCGGTGGTCCCGCGGTGCCCTTCGGCAGCCATCAATTCCCCTACACGGCAGGTACGCTGAAGCCGTCGGGCTCGCAGTCGACGCTCGACCAGGCCGTGATCAAGACGTACAACGCCTGGAAGTCCGCGTTCATCAGGAAGAACTGCGGAAACGGCTGGTACGAGGTCATCTCGCCGGACGCCGACCACCCCTACGTCGCCGAGGCCCAGGGGTACGGCATGGTCGTCACCGCGACGATGGCGGGGGCGGATCCGGAGGCGAAGACCGTCTTCGACGGCATGGTGAAGTACATGCTCGCGCATCCCTCGGTCAACAACGCCAACCTGCTCGCCGCCGAACAGGACGCCTCCTGCAAGAGCGTCGACGGCTCGGACTCGGCGACCGACGGGGACCTCGACGTCGCCTACGGCCTGCTTCTCGCGGACAAGCAGTGGGGCTCCACGGGCACGTACAACTACAAGGATCTCGCGGTCAAGCACATCAACGCCATCAAGAAGAGCGAGGTCAACCCGACCACCCACCTCATGCTGCTCGGCGACTGGTCGGACTCCGGTGAGTCCCACTACTGGATGACCCGGTCCTCGGACTGGATGATCGACCACTTCCGCGCCTTCAAGAAGGCCACGGGCGATGGCGCCTGGGACACCGTGCGCACGGCGCATCAGGGTCTGATCACCAGTCAGCAGTCCAAGTACGCTGCGAATACGGGCTTGTTGGCGGACTTCGTCGTCAACACCAACAGCACGCCCAAGCCCGCCGCCGGCGAGGTGCTCGAAGGGCCCAATGACGGCGACTACTCCTGGAACGCCTGCCGCGACCCGTGGCGCATCGGAACCGATGCCGTCACCAGCGGGGACGCCGCCTCGCTCGCCTCGGCACGCAAGCTCAACTCCTGGATCAAGTCGAAGACCGGTGGTGACCCGAAGAAGATCGTCACCGGATACCACCTCAACGGCACTTCCTTCGACAGCGGCGACGACATGGCCTTCACCGCCCCGTTCGTCGTGACCGCGCTGACCGACTCCGGCTCCCAGGCCTGGCTCGACGCTCTCTGGAACAAGCTCGCCACCACCTCGATCGACCCCCAGCTCTACTACGGCGGGAGCGTCCAGCTGCAGTCGATGATCGTCGCATCCGGCAACTACTGGGTTCCCTGACGGAGGTTCAGATGCAGGTCAGAACGCTCACCACGTTACGGAGCACGACGGCCGCCCTCGCGGTGGCGCTGCTCTGTACCGCACTGGTGCAGGCCGTCCCGCAATCCGCCTCCGCGGCCGCCGCCCGGTACGAGGCGGAGTCCGCGACGATCGTCCGGGGAGTCGTGGAGTCCAACCACTCCGGCTACTCCGGGACCGGCTTCGTCAACGGCGACAACGTCGTCGGGAGCTATGTGGAGTTCACCGTCACCGCTGCCTCGGCCGGGACCGGAAGGATCGCCATCCGGTACTCCAACGGGACGACGGCCGGCCGGGCCGCGGATGTCGCCGTCGGCGGTACGGTCGTCTCCGCCGCCCGCTCCTTCGACGCCACCACCGACTGGAACACCTGGGCCACCTCCACTCTGACCACCCCGGTGAAGGCGGGCAGCAACAAGATCCGGCTGACGTCCATGACGGCCGACGGGCTGCCCAACCTCGACTACGTCGACTTCACGGTCGGCCCGTCGGACACCGAGGCCCCCACCGCACCGGGACAGCCCGGCTGCTCGGCGATCACCGAGAACAGCCTCACGCTGAACTGGGGCGCCGCGACGGACAACGTGGGCGTCACCGCGTACGACATCTACGAACACGGCAACAAGTTCGCCGAGGCGGCCGGGAACGCCACGACGAAGAACCTGACCGGGCTCACGGCCAGGACCACGTACAACATCACCGTGTTCGCGCGTGACGCGGCCGGCAATGTCTCCCCGGTCAGCCCCGTCGTGGACTGCACCACCCTGCCCGGCTCCGACACCACCGCGCCCTCGGCACCCGGCACCCTGTCCACCTCGGGCCTCACCGCCAACGACGTCGTCCTGAAGTGGGGCGCCTCGACGGACGACAAGGCCGTCACCGCCTACGAGGTCCGCAGCGGAAGCACCGTCTACAAGACCGTGAGCGGCACCCCACCCGCCACCACGACCACCCTCACCGGGCTCGCCTGCGCCAGCCCGTACACCCTGGACGTCGTCGCCAAGGACGCGGCGGGCAACGCCTCGCCGCCCAGCAACACCGTCACCTTCACCACCCAGGCCTGCGCCACCGACGGCGGCGTACCGTCCGGCATCGCCACCGTCTCCACCGGCTGGTCCATCCCCTGGGGCACCTACTGGATGCCCGACGGGAAGACCGCGCTGGTGACCGAGCGGGACAGCTTCAAGGTCTTCAAGGTCACGCCCGGCGGCACCAGGACCCAGGTCGGCACCGTGCCCAACGCCGTCACGACCGACGGTGAGGGCGGTCTGCTCGGCGTGGCTGTCGACCCCAAGTGGTCCACGAACCACTACGTGTACTTCATGCACACCGCGTCCGAGGGCAACCGGGTCGCCCGCATGACGTACGACGGCACCTCCCTCGGCGGATACACGGTCCTGCTCCAGGGAATCAAGAAGAGCAGGTACCACAACGGCGGACGGCTCGCCGTCGGCCCCGACGGCTACCTGTACGCCTCGACCGGCGAGGCCCAGACCCCTGACCTCGCCCAGGACAAGAACTCGCTGAACGGCAAGATCCTGCGGATGACCACGGACGGCAGGCCCGCCCCCGGCAACCCGTTCGGCAACTACGTCTACAGCTACGGCCACCGCAACCCCCAGGGCCTCGCGTTCGACCGCAACGGCCGCTTGTGGGAAGCGGAGTTCGGCGACAGCAAGAAGGACGAGCTCAACCTCATCAAGCCGGGAAACAACTACGGCTGGCCCGTTTGCGAGGGCAGCTGCTCCACCGCCGGAATGACCAACCCGAAGAAGACCTGGAGCGTCTCCGAGGCCTCGCCCAGCGGGATAGCCATCGTCCGCAACGTCATCTACATGGCCGCGTTGAAGGGCGAGAGGCTGTGGCGGGTGCCGATCACCGGTGACACCGAGAACCTCGGCACGCCGAGCGCCTACTACGTCGGTACCTATGGCCGACTGCGCACGGTCACCAAGGTGCCCGGCCAGGACCAGCTCTGGCTCTCCACCACCAACTGCGACAACAAGGGGAACCAACCGGACGGCTCGGACAAGCTGTTCCGCATCTCGATCACCTGAAGCCTCTCGTGCGGATCCTGCCGGGCCCGGTGATCGGGCCTGATCCAAACGAAAGACTCCAGCCCGCGCGGTACCGCTGGGGCACGACCGTGCCTCAGCGGTACAGCGCGTCGACCTCCACCGCGTACGCCGTCTCGATCGCCTTGCGCTTCAGCTTCAGCGACGGGGTGAGCAGACCGTGCTCCTCGGTGAACGGATGCGCCAGGATCCGGAACGTACGGATCGACTCGGCCTGCGAGACCGCCGTGTTGGCGGCCACCACCGCCCGTCGTACCTCCATCTCCAGGTCCGGATCCCGCACCAGGTCCTCCGGCCTCATGGGCTCCCGCCCCTGCATGGCGAGCCAGTGGTCCACCGACTCCTGGTCGACCGTGACCAGTGCCGCGATGTACGGCCGGTCGTTGCCGACGACGATGCACTGCGCGACCAGCGGATGCGCCCGCACCCGCTCCTCCAGACCGGCCGGTGACACGCTCTTGCCGCCCGACGTCACCAGGATCTCCTTCTTCCGCCCGGTGATCGTCAGATAGCCGTCCTCGTCGAGCGACCCCAGGTCCCCGGTGGCCAGCCAGCCGTCGCGCAGCACCGCGTCGGTGGCCTCCGGCGCCCCGAGATAGCCCGTGAACACATTGCCGCCGTGCAACCACACCTCGCCGTCCTCGGCGATGTGCACCGTGGTGCCGGGGATCGGTTGCCCGACCGTGCCGTACCGCGTGCGTTCCGGCGGATTGGCGGTGGCCGCCGCGGTCGACTCGGTCAGCCCGTACCCCTCGTACACCGTGACACCCGCGCCTTCGAAGAACAGCCCTAGCCGCCGCTCCATCCCCGAACCGCCGGACATGGCGTGCCGGATCCGGCCGCCCATCGCCTCGCGCACCTTCCTGTACACGACCTTGTCGAAGAACTGGTGCTGCACCCGCAGTCCGGCGGACGGTCCGGGACCTGTCCCGAACGCTCGCGCCTCCATCGCCTCGGCGTACTTCCCCGCGATGTCCACGGCCTTGTCGAACGGCCCGACCCGCCCCTCGGCCTCCGCCTTGCGCCGGGCCGCGTTGAAGACCTTCTCGAAGATGTACGGCACCGCCAGGATGAACGTCGGCCGGAACGACACCAGGTCCGGCATCAGGGCCTTCGCCGACAGCTCCGGCTGATGGCCCAGCTTCACGCGGCCGCGCACGGCGGCGACCTCGACCATGCGGCCGAAGACATGCGCCAGCGGCAGAAAGAGCAGCGTGGCGGCCTCGTCACCCGGTTTGGAGTGGAAGACCGACTCCCAGCGGGAGGCCATGGTGTCCGTCTCGAACATGAAATTGGCGTGCGTGATCACACAGCCCTTGGGGCGTCCGGTCGTCCCCGAGGTGTAGATGATGGTCGCCACCGATTCGGGCGTCACCGCGCGCCGGTGCCGGTGCACCACCTCGTCCTCGACATGGGCGCCCGCTCCGACGAGCTCGGTCACCGCGTCCGCGTCCAGCTGCCAGAGCCGCTGCAGCCGGGGCAGCCGGTCGATCACCGACGCGATCGTCATGGCGTGGTCCTCGTGCTCGACCATGACGGCGGACACATCGGCGTCGTGCAGCATCCAGAAGACCTGCTCGGCCGAGGAGGTCGGGTAGACCGGTACGGACTGGGCGCCGACCGTCCACAGGGCGAAGTCGAAGAGCGTCCACTCGTAGCGCGTACGCGACATGAGGGCCACCCGGTCGCCGAACCTGACGCCGTGCGCGATCAGCCCCTTGGCGAGCGCCAGGACCTCGTCGCGGAACGTCGCCGCGGTGACATCCCGCCAGTGACCGCTCTCGTCCTTCCGGCCGAGCGAGACCCGGCGCGGATCTTCCTCGGCGTAGTCGAACACCACATCGGCCAAGCCGCCCACGAGGGGCGCGGCCGCCATGGGTGGGACAGTGAACTCGCGCAATGACCTGCTCCTCGTGGCGCTCCGCACAGCGCCGTGACGCTACCCCACCGGACGGCGCGGCGGGAGGGGCCCGAACCGGCGGACAACGTGGCATATGCACAGGTCAGCCACCGAAATCCGGCCAGATGGGCAAGGCTCGGGCGTGGCTGAGACCACGGAGTAAGCGGCCGACGGCGGAATCTCCACCGAATCTGTACGCCTCAGTCACTCCCGTTCCGGGCGGATACCGGGGTATTGGTCCGTAGATGGGCCGACGCCCGTCGTGCCCGACCGGGCCGGCCGCGCAACCGCGGCTGCCGTCCGCTCTCCCCATGACGGCGTACCGTCATGCATCGACCCGGCCACTGAGCGAACCGATCGTGCCGACATCTCGGATCAGCCGGTCGCCGCCCGTCAGGATCGCCGCCGCCAGGGCGTCAGCCGCCTCCTGGGCGCCGTCCCGGCGGCGGCCGTGCAGCAGGACGAAGTCCACGTCGCCGAGCTCAGGCAGTCCCGATCTGGCCGGCACCGGTGCCAGGCCCGGTGGGATCAGCCCCCGGCTGTGAGCCATCACGCCGAGCCCCGCACGGGCCGCCGCGATCAGCCCACTGAGGCTGGTGCTCGTACAGGCGATCCGCCAGGACCGGCCGTGCTCCTCCAGGACCTCCAGGGCGCGGGCCCGGGTGATGCCCGGCGGCGGGAAGAGCACCAGCGGAACCGGACGGTCCGGGTCGATCCGCAGTCGCGGCGCGCCGATCCAGGTCAGCGCGTCGTGCCGGACCAGCTCCCCGTGGGTGTCGCCGGTGCGCCGCTTGGCCAGGACGAGATCCAGCCGGCCCGCCGCCAGGCGCTGGTGGAGCGTCCCGGACAGCTCCACCGTCAGCTCCAGCTCGACGTCCGGATGGTCGCGGCGGAACGACTCCAGGATCTCCGGCAGCCGGGTCAGTACGAAGTCCTCCGAGGCCCCGAACCGCAGCCGCCCGCGCAGCCGGGTGCCGGTGAAGAAGGCCGCGGCCCGCTCATGCGCCTCAAGTATCGTCCGGGCGAAACCGAGCATCGCCTCGCCGTCCGGCGTGAGGTCGACCCGGTGCGTGTCCCGGGTGAACAACGGGCGCCCGGCCGCGTCCTCCAGCCGCCGCACATGCTGGCTCACCGTGGACTGCCGTACCCCGAGCCGGCGGGCGGCCTGGGTGAAGCTCAGCGTCTGGGCCACGGCGAGAAAGGTGCGGAGCTGAGCGGGGTCGTACATGAGCCCAGGTTATCGCGAACCGTGATGACAGTGAGAGTGGTGTGCGGGATTCCCGATTGCCTTGATCAAGAGCAGGATGGGCAGGGCACGACCGGAACCAACAGAACATGTGGAGCACATGAGCCGCCGCACCTTGAAGCTGCCGTCCTGGCTGCCGATCGACCCGTACATCCTGGCGCTGATCGGCACGGTCGTACTCGCCGCGATACTGCCCGCGTCGGGGACCGCCGCGGACGTGGCGGGCGGCGCCTCGACCGGAGCGGTCGCCCTTCTCTTCTTCCTGTACGGCGCCCGCCTCTCCACCGCCGAGGCGCTCGACGGCCTCAAGCACTGGAGGCTCCATCTCACCGTCCTGGTCTGCACCTTCGTGGCGTTTCCGCTCCTCGGGCTGGCGGGCAAGGGGCTGGTGCCGTACGTCCTGACGCCGCAGTTCCACAGCGGCTTCCTCTTTCTCTGCCTCGTCCCCTCGACCATCCAGTCCTCGATCGCCTTCACGTCGATCGCCCGCGGCAATGTGCCGGCGGCGATCTGCGCGGGCTCCTTCTCCTCGATCGCCGGAATCTTCCTCACCCCACTGCTCGCGGCCGCGCTGCTCGGCAACAGCGGCGGTGGATTCTCGGCGGACGCGCTGCTGAAGATCGGGGTGCAGCTGCTGCTGCCGTTCGTCGCGGGGCAGCTGCTGCGCCGCTGGATCGGCGGCTTCATCACCCGCCACAAGAAGGTCCTCGGCCGTGTCGACCGGGGCTCGATCCTGCTCGTCGTCTACACGGCGTTCAGCGAGGGCATGGTCGCGGGCATCTGGCACCAGGTCACCCCGGCCCGGCTCGGGGCGCTGCTCGGTGCCGAAGCGGTGCTGCTCGCGCTGATGCTCATCCTGACCTGGTACGGGGCGAAGCGGCTCGGCTTCGACCGGGAGGACCGGATCGCCATCCAGTTCGCCGGTTCGAAGAAGAGCCTGGCCTCCGGACTCCCGATGGCGAGCGTCCTGTTCGGTGCACAGGCGTCCCTCGCCGTGTTGCCGCTGATGCTCTTCCACCAGATGCAGCTCATGGTGTGCGCGGTGATCGCCAAACGCCGCTCGCGCGACCCGCTGGAGGACAACCCCGTCGGGGCGGCGAGGACGAGTGGTCCGGCGGCGGAGGAGTCCTTGGCGGTGGGCTGAAACCGCTCTGTGACGCGGGCGGGTGGGCTGAAACCGCCCCTGTGACACGGATGGTGGGCTGAAACCGCCCCTGTGACGCGTCGACGTCCCGTCGCGGGCGTGCACGCCACGGGATGGGGCCGGCCGGCGCAGGGGGCGCGCTCCCCGTCGGCCGGAACCCGGACCCGTGCAGGCGGGCGGGGAGACTCAGCTCCGGCCGGCCGTCACCTCCAGGGCGACGCGCTCCTCACCCGCGTACACGTTCATGGAAGGACCCCGCAGAAAACCGACCAGGGTCAGCCCGGTCTCGGCCGCCAGATCGACGGCGAGGGACGACGGTGCCGAGACCGCCGCGAGCACGGGGATCCCGGCCATCACCGCCTTCTGGGCCAGCTCGAACGAGGCCCGCCCCGACACCAGCAGAATGCTCCGGGACAGCGGCAGCCGGCCGTCCGTCAGGGCGCGGCCCACCAGCTTGTCGACCGCGTTGTGCCGGCCGACGTCCTCCCGGACGTCGAGCAACTCACCCGTCTCGGAGAACAACGCCGCCGCGTGCAGACCCCCCGTCCGGTCGAAGACCCGCTGGGCGGCGCGCAGCCGGTCGGGGAGGACGGCGAGCAGGGCGGGCTCCACCCGCACCGGGGGAGTGTCGGCGATCGGATGCCGGGTCGTGGTGCGCACCGCGTCGAGGCTCGCCTTGCCGCACAGCCCGCAGGACGACGTGGTGTACACATTGCGTTCGAGCGTGATGTCGGGAACCGCGACACCGGGGGCGAGTTTCACATCCACCACGTTGTACGTGTTGACGCCGTCCGCCGCGGCCCCGGCGCAGTAGACGATCTGCTGCACCTCGGATCCGTCGCCGATCACGCCCTCGCTCACCAGGAAGCCCGCCGCCAGCGCGAAGTCGTCGCCCGGCGTCCGCATCGTGATGGCGAGCGGCTTGCCGTTCAGCCGGATCTCCAGGGGCTCCTCGGCGACGAGCGTGTCGGGGCGCGTCGAGACCGCCCCGTCCCGGATGCGGATGGTGCGGCGACGCTCGGTGACCCGTCCCATAGCGGTTGAACCCGATTCTGTACGTGGTGGAAGCCGAAGCGGCTCTTGACGCAGAGGTTGCCGCGGGTCACCGGATCGACGTGCGGCGAGGTGGGACCTCGACGACCTCATTGTCCTGCACATGGAGTGTGACATTGCGGCCGATGCCGCCGTACGCGCAGACGGTGGTGGTCCGCGAGTGACGCGGACGATGTCAAGTCGATGAAATAGTGTCTACAATATGCTTTCTTGGTGGTCAAGGCTGTCGTCAAGCCTCCAATGACCGGCGGTGATTCCTGTGGGATCACGTGCCCCTGTACCGGGCGGTAGCGACCAAGACTGGATAGTTCCTGCCACATGTAGCGAGGGGATCCTGTACATGACCGGCTCACGTGTCGTGGCGCTCGGCCACTATCAGCCCGCCCGGGTGCTCACCAACGACGACCTGGCAGCCATGGTCGACACCAGTGACGAGTGGATCACCAGTCGCGTCGGTATCAAGACCCGACACGTCGGAGGTCCCGACGAGCCGGTGGACGAGATGGCCGCGCACGCGGCAGCCAAGGCGCTCGCCTCTGCGGGGCTGCAGCCCGCCGAGGTCGATCTGGTTCTCGTCGCCACCTCCACCGCGATCGACCGTTCGCCGAGCATGTCGGCGCGGGTCGCCGCCCGCCTCGGTATGGGCTCTCCCGCGGTGATGGACATCAATGTGGTCTGCTCCGGGTTCACCCACGCCCTCGCCGCCGCCGACCACGCGATCCGGGCGGGTGCGGCCGGGCGCGTCCTCGTCATCGGCGCCGACAAGATGGCGGACATCGCCGACTGGACCGATCGCAGCACCTGTGTCCTGCTCGGCGACGGGGCCGGCGCGGCGGTCGTCGTCGCGGAACCGGACGGCGGGGACCTGCCCGGGATCGGCCCCGTTCTGTGGGGTTCGGTGCCGGAGATGGGGAACGCGGTACGGATCGAGGGGACGCCCCCGCGATTCGCGCAGGAGGGGCAGTCCGTGTACCGCTGGGCCACCACGCAGTTGCCGCCCATCGCCCGCAAGGTGTGCGAGAAGGCCGGTGTCGCCCCCGAGGATCTGGCCGCGGTGGTGCTGCATCAGGCCAACCTGAGGATCATCGAACCGGTCGCCCGGAAGATCGGTGCGGTCAACGCGGTCATCGCCCGGGACGTCGTGGACTCCGGCAATACGTCCGCGGCCTCGATCCCGATGGCCCTGTCCAAGCTGGTCGAGCGCGGCGAGGTGCACAGCGGCGCGCCGGTGCTGCTGTTCGGTTTCGGCGGGAATCTCTCGTACGCGGGTCAGGTCATCCGCTGCCCCTGAGGGGTGTTGCGCTCGGTAGACTGCAGACGATGAGCAATTGCTCGTCGCCCGGAGGGGGACCGCGATGTTGTCCGCACGACTGCCGCAAGGTGCTGTGCCGAAGCTGGAGCGGCCCGGTCCGCTGCGCGAGCGCGTGTATGAGGCGCTGCTCGAACTGATAACGACGCGCGCGCTCCGTCCCGGCCAGCACCTGGTCGAGAGTGAACTGGCCGGTCATCTAGGGGTGTCCAGGCAGCCGGTACGGGAGGCGTTGCAGCGGCTCAACACCGAGGGCTGGGTCGATCTCCGGCCCGCGCAGGGCGCGTTCGTCCACGAACCCACGGAGGACGAGGCGGACCAGTTGCTCTCGGTCCGTACCCTCCTGGAGGCCGAGGCCGCACGCCTTGCCGCGGCCAACTCCGGCACCGTCGGCATCGCCGCCCTGGAGGAGCTGTGCGCCAGGGGTGAGCAGGCCGTCGCGGACGACGACGTGGACCTCGCGGTCGCCACCAACGCGGCCTTCCATGCCAAGGTCATGGAGCTGGCGGGCAACGCCGTCCTCTCCGAACTGGCCGGACAGGTGGACCGCCGGGTCCGCTGGTACTACACACCGGTGACCCGGCGGCGCGGCACCCGGTCCTGGATCGAGCACCGCTCGCTCATCGAGGCGATCTCCTCGCGCGACGAGCAGCGGGCCACGGAGATCATGCGGGCGCACACGGAACACACCCGCAGGACGTACCACCAGCACGGAGAGAACTGACAACCTGCCCGGACAGGCCGGACGGGTCGCACAGAAAGGGGCCGGGGCTTCGCGCCCCGGCCCTTCTCACATGTCCGCGCCCCGGCCCTTCGTCGGTCCGTACCGTGTCCGCGAACGCGTCGGCGCCGACGGCCGCCCCTGACTCGCCCGAAGCGCTTTGTCCTCACTGAGGAGAAAGTTGTGGTGGATTCCTGCGCAACTTCTTCCCACTCCCGGCAACCGCTGCTACGTTCCCCTCGAAAGCCCGACGGACAGGCCGATGTGGCGGGGAGGGGCGCGTGAGACGTATGACGGCACGACCCGCGAATGCGCATCAGGCGCGACTGCTCCGGCTGTTGCGCGACGGCGGGCCCAACTCACGGGCACAGCTGGGGGATCAGGTCGATCTCTCCCGCTCCAAGCTCGCCGTCGAGGTCGACCGGCTGCTGGAGACCGGACTTGTCGTGGCCGACGGACTCGCCGCATCCCGCGGCGGGCGTCGCTCGCACAACATCCGGCTCGCTCCGCAACTGCGCTTCCTCGGCGTCGACATCGGTGCCACATCCGTCGATGTGGCTGTCACCAACGCCGAGTTGGAGGTCCTGGGTCACCTCAACCACCCCATGGACGTACGCGAAGGCCCCGTCGCCATCTTCGAACAGGTGCTGGCCATGGCCGCCAAGCTCCGGGCCTCCGGGCTCGCCGAGGGCTTCGACGGCGCGGGTATCGGTGTGCCCGGTCCGGTCCGCTTCCCCGAAGGGGTACCGGTCGCGCCGCCGATCATGCCCGGCTGGGACGGCTTCCCGGTCCGCGAGGCGCTCAGCCAGGAACTGGGCTGCCCCGTCATGGTCGACAACGATGTGAACCTGATGGCGATGGGGGAGCAGCACGCGGGCGTCGCACGTTCCGTGGGCGACTTCCTCTGCGTCAAGATCGGCACGGGCATCGGCTGCGGCATCGTCGTGGGCGGCGAGGTCCACCGCGGTACGACGGGCAGCGCCGGAGACATCGGCCACATCCAGGTCGAACCCGAAGGACGCGCCTGCGCCTGCGGCAACCGGGGCTGCCTGGAGGCCCACTTCAGCGGTGCCGCGCTCGCCCGCGACGCCGAGGACGCGGCGCGTGCCGGACAGTCGGCGGAACTCGCGGGCCGGCTGGAGGCGGCCGGAAAGCTCACCGCCGCCGATGTGGCAGCCGCCGCGGCGGCCGGTGATGCCACCTCGCTCGACCTGATCCGCGAGGGCGGCAACCGGGTCGGTCAGGTCATCGCGGGACTCGTCAGCTTCTTCAATCCCGGCCTGGTGGTGATCGGAGGCGGTGTCACCGGCCTCGGGCACACGCTCCTCGCCAGCGTCCGGACCCAGGTCTACCGGCAGTCGTTGCCGCTGGCCACCGGCAATCTCCCCATCGTGCTCGGCGAGTTGGGGCCGGCCGCCGGAGTGATCGGCGCCGCCCGGCTCATCAGCGACCACCTGTTCTCACCGGCCTGACTCCGGGCCGGCAGCACATAGGCACCCCGCACCAGCGCACCTGGGCAAGCATCCGCACACCCGCCCGCATCAGCACACCCGCCCACATCAGCACACCCGGGCAAGCACTCGCACACCGAAACACCCGCACCACCGCACCGGGCACCGGAACACCGGAAACACCCACATCGGCACACCTGCGCAAGCCCCCGCACACCGGAAACACCCGCATCACCGCACCTGGGGCACCGGAACACCGGAAACACCCGCACCACCGCACCTGGTCCCGCCCTGCCCGCTCACCGGCCTTCCCCACGCTCTCGGCTGCGCTCGAGCAGGGGAGACCCCATTCGCCGAGGGGATCGTCATGGCACCAGAACCACCCCTGCTCACCATGTCCGGCATCACCAAGTCGTTCCCCGGAGTGCGCGCCCTCGACGGCGTGGACCTGGAGGTCCTGGCCGGCGAAGTCCACTGTCTCCTCGGGCAGAACGGCGCCGGCAAGTCCACTCTCATCAAGGTGCTCGCCGGGGCCCACCAGCCCGACGGCGGCGAGATCACCTGGCGCGGCGCACCGGCCGCGCTCAAGTCGCCCATGGCGGCGATGCGCCTGGGCATCGCCACCATCTACCAGGAACTCGACCTGGTCGAGGGCCTGTCGGTCGCCGAGAACGTCTTCCTCGGCCATGAACCCACCACCGCCCGCTTCGTCGTCCGCACCCGGGAGGGACGTACGGCGGCGGCCGCGCTGCTGAGACGTCTCGGTCACCCGGAGATCGACCCGGCCAGGGCGGTCGGCGAGCTGTCCGCCGCACAGCAGCAGATCGTCTCCATGGCGCGGGCGCTCTCCCACGACGTCCGGCTCATCGTGATGGACGAGCCGTCCGCCGCACTCGACCCCGACGAGGTCGACAACCTCTTCCGCATCGTCGCCTCCCTCACGGCCGACGGGGTGGCCGTCGTGTACATCTCGCACCGCCTGGAGGAGATCCGCAGGATCGGCGACCGGGTGACCGTGCTCAAGGACGGCCGCGCCGTCGCCGTGGGGCTGCCCGCCAAGTCCACACCTACGCGCGACATCGTTGCCATGATGACCGGCCGCAATGTCGAGTACGTCTTCCCGCCGCGCACCACGGACAGCGCGGCAGCGGCGGCGACGGAGCCGGTGCTGAAGGTCGTGGGGCTGACCAGGAAGGGGGAATTCGACCCGGTGGACCTGGAGCTCCGGCCCGGTGAGATCGTCGGCCTGGCCGGACTCGTCGGATCGGGGCGCTCCGAGATCCTGGAGACCGTCTACGGCGCCCGCAAGCCGAGCGCCGGACATGTCACCGTGGCCGGCACACCGCTCAGGCCCGGCAGCGTACGCGCGGCCGTCGCCGCCGGAATCGGACTAGCCCCCGAGGAACGCAAGGCGCAAGCCCTGCTGATGCTCGAATCCGTCACCCGTAACGTCTCCGTCTCCTCGATGTCGCGCTTCTCCCGGGCCGGCTGGATGGACCGCGGGGCCGAGCGCCGGGCGGCGCGCGCCGCCACCCGCGAACTCTCGTTGCGCCCCGACAACCCGGACACCCCCGTCCGCACGCTCTCCGGCGGCAACCAGCAGAAGGCCGTCCTGGCCCGCTGGCTGCTGAGGGGCTGCCGGGTCCTGCTGCTCGACGAACCGACCCGCGGTGTCGACGTCGGCGCCCGCGCCGAGCTCTACGCCGTGATCCGACGGCTGGCCGACGAAGGCCTCGCCGTCCTGCTCGTCTCCAGCGAGGTGCCCGAAGTGCTGGGCCTCGCCGACCGGGTGCTGGTGCTCCGCGAGGGCCGCGTCGTGCATGCGGCGGACGCCCGGGAGCTCGACGAGCACCGCGTACTCGACCTTGTGATGGAAGGGAGCCCGACGTCATGACGAAGCCCGTCTCCTCGACGCAGCCGGGCGGGCCGGACGAGGGAGCCGCCCCCGCCCCGGTCGCCGGACCACGCAGCAAGGACGGACCTCCGCGCGCCTTCGGCCTGCGCGCGGACGTCCGTAACCTCTCGCTCCTGGGCGTCCTCGCCGCACTGATCGTGGTCGGCGGAATCACCGAGCCCGATGCCTTCCTGGACACCGGGAACCTTCAGCTGATCCTGACGCAGTCGTCCGTCATCGGCGTCGTCACCGTCGGCATGACCTTCGTCATCACCAGCGGCGGCATCGACCTGTCGGTGGGTGCGATGGTCGCGCTCGCCTCCGTCTGGGCGACCACGCTGGCCACCCAGGAGTACGGTTTCGCCGGAATCCTGTTCACCGCGGTGATCGTCGGACTCGGTGCCGGACTGGTGAACGGACTGCTCATCGCGTACGGCCGGATGGTGCCGTTCATCGCGACGCTGGCCATGCTCGCCTCGGCCCGCGGGCTCGCCCTCCAGATCACCGACGGCAAGACCCAGATCGTCACCGTCAAGTCGGTGCTCGACCTGGGCCTGCCCGACTCCTACGTCCTCGGCATCCCGCCCCTGGTCATGATGTTCGCCGCGGTGACCGTCATCGGCTGGCTGGTGCTGAACCGTACGACCTTCGGACGGCGTACGGTCGCGGTCGGCGGCAACGCGGAAGCGGCCAGACTGGCCGGTATCGACGTACGACGGCAGCGGCTCTGTCTCTATCTGCTCTCCGGGCTGTGCTGCGGCATCGCGGCCTTCATGCTGATCGTCCTGTCCGGCTCGGGACAGAACACCAACGGCAATCTGTACGAGCTCGACGCCATCGCCGCCGCGATCATCGGCGGGACCCTGCTCAGCGGTGGGCGCGGCACGATCGTCGGCTCCGTACTCGGCGTCCTCGTCTTCACCACCATCACCAACATCTTCGCGCTCAACAATCTGCAGAGCGACGTCCAGCAGATCGCCAAGGGCGCGATCATCGTCGCCGCCGTCCTGGTCCAGCGCCGCACCTCCGCGCACGGGGAGACCTGAGGCCCGGGGCCCAGGCGGATCAGGACCGGACAAGCCCGGACCGGACCGCACCGCGCCCCTTCGCCTCCGCCACTCCGCCCCACCCACCGTCCCGAACGCCACCTGTGACATGTCACGCATTGGATGAAGGGTTTGACAGCCATGCCAGAAACCAGCCGCAGACGACTGCTCTTCGGCACCGCGGCCGTCTCCGCGGGCGCCCTGCTCACCGCCTGCACCAGCAACGACCCCAAGACCAAGGACACCGCGCAGAGCGGCGTCCCTGCCGCCGACGACAAGCCCGGCAAGCCCGTCACCATCGGCTTCGCCGGTCCGCAGGCCGACCACGGCTGGCTCAACGCCATCAACGAGAATGCCAAGTCGCGGGCGGCGAAGTACTCCGAGGTGACGCTGGAGACCACCGAGGGCTCCAATGACACCGCCGCCCAGATCGGCCAGGTCAAGACCCTCATCAACAAGAAGGTCGACGTCCTCGTCATCCTCCCCGCCGACGGCAAGGCGCTCACCCAGGTCGGCCTGGAGGCCATGCGGGCCGGCATCCCCGTCATCAATCTGGACCGGATCTTCGCCTCGCCGCAGGCCTACCGCTGCTGGGTCGGCGGCGACAACTACGGCATGGGTCTCAACGCCGGTACGTACATCGGCGAGCAGCTCAAGGACAAGGCGGATGCCAAGGTCGTCGAGCTGGCGGGCATCGACAACCTGGAGCTCACCAAGCAGCGCAGCCAGGGCTTCGCCGACGCGCTGAAGAACTACCCCAACGTCAAGCTGGTGGCTCGTCAGGCCGCCGACTTCACCGTCGAGTCGGGCCAGGCCAAGATGGCCCAGCTCCTGCAGGCGCAGAAGAAGTTCGATGCCCTGTGGAACCACGACGACGACCAGGGCGTGGGCGCGCTGCGCGCCATCCAGCAGGCGGGCCGCGACGAGTTCCTGATGGTCGGCGGCGCCGGGGCCAAGTCCGCGATGGACGCCATCAAGGCCGACAACAGTGTGCTGAAGGCCACCGTCCTCTACCCGCCGTCGATGGCCGCGTCCGCCATCGACCTGGCCCGCGCCCTCGGACAGGGCAAGGGCCTCGGCGGCCTGGCCGAGCTGGAGATCCCGACCAATCTCACCCTCTACTCGGCTGTGGTCACCAAGGAGAACATCGACCAGTACCTGCCGACGGGCTTCAGCTGATCCGCCCCGCGGGAGGGTGCTGACCCTCCTGCCGCCCCCACCGAACGACCGACGAGGAGGAAGCCCGGATGGCCCGTAGGGAAGAGACGGATCAGGAGGCGGCGCCGCCGCCGCCGACGGACCGGCCGACGACGAGTGTGCCGGTGCTGGGAGTCGGCATGGTCGGATACGCGTTCATGGGCGCCGCCCACTCACAGGGCTGGCGCACCGCGGGACACGTCTTCGAACTGCCGATGAGACCGGCTCTCGCCGCGATCTGCGGACGCGACCGGGCGGCGGTCGACGCGGCGGCGGCCCGCCACGGCTGGGCTGCGGCGGAGACCGACTGGCGCGCCCTGATCGCCCGGGAGGACGTACAGCTCGTCGACATCTGCACCCCCGGTGACAGCCATGCCGAGATCGCCATCGCCGCGCTGGAGGCCGGCAAACACGTGCTGTGCGAGAAGCCGCTCGCCAACACGGTCGCCGAGGCCGAGGCCATGGTCGAGGCCGCGGAGCGCGCCGCGGTCCGCGGCCAGGTGGCGATGGTGGGCTTCAACTACCGCAGGGTGCCCGCGATCACCTATGCCAGGCAGCTGATCGCCGACGGCCGGATCGGCACCCTGCGACACGTCCGCGCCACCTATCTCCAGGACTGGCTCGTCGATCCCGAATCACCGCTCACCTGGCGGCTGAAGCGGGAACGCGCCGGCTCGGGAGCGCTCGGTGACCTCGGGGCGCACATCGTGGACCTGGCCCAGTTCCTGGCGGGGGAGCCGCTGGTCGGGGTGTCCGCGGTCAGCGAGACGTTCGTGCGTGAACGACCGGTGCTCGCCGGGCCCTCGGCCGGGCTCTCCGGGGCCGCGGACCCGGGCGCGCGGGGCGCGGTGACCGTCGACGACGCGGCGCTGTTCACCGGCCGGCTCGCGTCCGGGGCGCTGGCCTCGTTCGAGGCGACCCGGATGGCTGCCGGACGGAAGAACGCGCTGCGGCTGGAGATCAACGGGGAGCGCGGCTCGCTCGCCTTCGATCTGGAACGGCTCAACGAGCTGTCCTTCCACGACCACACCGAGGCCGCCACCACGGCGGGATTCCGGCGCATCCTCGTCACCGAGCCGCAGCACCCCTACCTGGAGGCGTGGTGGCCGCCGGGTCACGCCCTCGGCTACGAGCACACCTTCGTCCATCAGGCCCGTGACCTGGTGCGGACGATCGCCGAAGGGGTCGCGCCCGTACCGTCGTTCGCCGACGGCCTGCAGGTGCAACGGGTGCTCGCCGCGGTGGAGGAGAGCGCCGAGAAGAACTCCGTACACACCCCTGTAGTCCTCTAGGAGGTCCCGCGCATGCCCCGTCCCTTCACACTCTTCACCGGTCAGTGGGCCGACCTGCCGCTGGAGGAGGTCTGCCGGCTCGCCCGGGACTTCGGCTACGACGGGCTCGAACTCGCCTGCTGGGGCGACCACTTCGAGGTCGACAAGGCGCTGTCCGACCCCGGCTATCTGGACGGGCGGCGGCAGCTGCTCGACACGTACGGACTGAAGTGCTGGGCGATCTCCAACCACCTCGTCGGCCAGGCCGTCTGCGACAACCCGATCGACGAGCGGCACCAGGGGATCCTGCCCGCGCGGATCTGGGGCGACGGCGACCCCGAAGGGGTGCGCCGCCGGGCGGCCGAGGAGATCAAGAACACCGCCCGAGCGGCAGCCGCCTTCGGGGTGCGTACGGTCATCGGCTTCACCGGCTCCTCGATCTGGCACCTGGTCGCGATGTTCCCGCCGGTCCCGCCGCACATGATCGAGCGGGGCTACGAGGACTTCGCCGAGCGCTGGAACCCGATCCTGGACGTCTTCGACGCGGAGGGCGTGCGGTTCGCCCACGAGGTTCACCCGAGCGAGATCGCGTACGACTACTGGACCACGCACCGTGCCCTGGAGGCGGTCGGCCACCGGGCGGCGTTCGGGCTGAACTTCGATCCCAGCCACTTCGTCTGGCAGGACCTCGACCCGGTCAACTTCCTGTACGACTTCCGGGACCGGATCTACCACGTGGACTGCAAGGAGGCCCGCAGGCGCCTCGACGGCCGGAACGGTCGTCTCGGTTCCCACCTGCCGTGGGGCGACCCGAGGCGCGGCTGGGACTTCGTCTCCGCCGGACACGGCGACGTGCCCTGGGAGGACGTCTTCCGGATGCTCCGGTCCATCGGGTACGAGGGTCCGGTGTCCGTCGAGTGGGAGGACGCGGGGATGGACCGGCTGGCGGGCGCGCCGGAAGCGCTTGCCACGCTGAAGCGGTACGACTTCGAGCCGCCGTCGGCGTCGTTCGACGCGGCGTTCGGGGGTGGGGACTGACGGTTGTGCCCGGGGCGCCGCCCCCGGGCCGGGCTCCTCCCTCGTCGGAGGCGTCCGGACTGGCTGAACGCCGGTTCGGGAAGGGTGGGCCGGGAGCGGGAGCTCGCGGCCGTCCCGCGCTCAGCCCTGCCCTCACCCCGCTTTGTCCTGATGCAGGAAAAAGTTCGACATGACCGTTGCACAAGGGCTTTCCGTCCCGGACGAACAGGTCTACCGTCCACGACGTGTACATGACATGACCTGGGTCGCAGGCGCCCCATCGGCCCCGGATGACCTGCGCGGCAGTCCCCGCGCAGAACGGCACGGCAGCACCCGCCCGTACAACCGGCACTCTCCGGAGGACACTCGTGCACAGAACAAGAGCCAGAAGCAGGAACAGAACGCGGCTCCGCGCCCGCAAATCCCTCGCGCTGCTCACCGGCGGCCTGCTCGCGGCGGCCACCCTCGCCCTGGGCGCCGCGCCCGGAGCGGCCGCGACGGGACCGTCCTCGCCGGCCGCCGCCGACGCGGCGGCGGAGGACTTCCAGCAGGTCACGCTCGCCAAGGGCGCGGCCGAGACCGGCGAGCCCATGACCCTCGCCGTCCTCCCCGACCGCAGCGTGCTGCACACCTCGCGCACCGGCGAGCTGCGTCTCACCGACAGCGGCGGAAACACCCGGGTGGTGGGGTCCGTCCCCGTCTACTCGCACGACGAGGAGGGGCTCCAGGGCGTCGCCATCGACCCCGACTTCAGCAAGAACCGGGCCGTCTACCTCTACTACGCGCCCCCGCTGGACACCCCCTCCGGAGACGCCCCCGAGAACGGCACGGCCGCCGACTTCGCCAAGTTCGACGGGGTGAACCGCCTGTCGCGCTTCGTCCTGAAGGACGACGGCACACTCGACAACGCCAGCGAGAAGAAGATCCTCGACATCCCGACCTCGCGCGGCATGTGCTGCCACGTCGGCGGCGACATCGACTTCGACGCCCAGGGCAACCTGTATCTGTCGACCGGTGACGACACCAACCCGTTCGCCTCCGACGGCTACACCCCAATCGACCAGCGCCCCGACCGCAACCCGGCGTTCGACGCCCGGCGCAGCGCGGGCAACACCAACGACCTGCGCGGCAAGATCCTCCGGATCAAGGTCGCCGACGACGGCTCGTACACCATCCCCGACGGGAACCTCTTCGCACCCGGCACGGACAAGACCCGCCCCGAGATCTACGCGATGGGCCTGCGCAACCCGTTCCGCTTCTCCGTCGACAAGGCCACCGGCATCCTCTACGTCGGCGACTACGGGCCCGACGCGGGCGCGGCCGATCCCAAGCGAGGCCCGGCAGGCCAGGTCGAGTTCGCCAGGGTGACCGAGCCGGGCAACTTCGGCTGGCCGTTCTGCACCGGGAACAACGACGCCTACGTCGACTACGACTTCGCGACGAAGACGTCCGGCGCGTCCTTCGACTGCGCCGCCCCGAAGAACACCTCCCCGCACAACACCGGTCTCGTCGACCTTCCGCCCGCCCAGCCCGCCTGGATTCCCTACGACGGCGGATCCGTGCCCGAATTCGGCACCGGATCCGAGTCGCCGATGGGCGGACCCGTCTACCACTACGACGCGGGCCTCGACTCGCCCGTGAAGTTCCCCGAGTCCTACGACGGGCAGTTCTTCGCCGGAGAGTTCGGCCGACGCTGGATCAAGGCCATCAAGCACGACGCCGACGGCACCGTCCAGTCCATCAACCCCGTCCCGTGGACCGGGACCCAGGTGATGGACATGGCCTTCGGGCCCGACGGGGCGCTGTACGTGCTCGACTACGGCACCAGCTGGTTCGGCGGCGACGAGAACTCCGCCCTCTACCGCATCGAGAACGCCACCGGCGGGCGCTCTCCCAACGCGGTGGCATCGTCCGACAAGACCTCCGGCACGGCACCGCTGAAGGTGAAATTCTCCTCGGAGGGCACCGTCGACCCCGACGGCGATTCCCTGACGTATGCCTGGAACTTCGGTGACGGCGGCACCTCGACGGCCGCCAACCCCACGTACACGTACAAGAAGAACGGCACCTACACGGCGACCGTCACCGCCAAGGACCCGACCGGCCGGACCGCCTCGGCGAGTGTCCATGTCACAGTCGGCAACACCGCGCCGAAGGTGGAGCTGAAGTTCCCCGGTGACGGGCAGCTGTTCAGCTTCGGCGACGACATCCCGTTCAAGGTGACCGTCACCGATCCCGAGGACGGCACGATCGACTGCTCCAAGGTCGAGGTCCGCTTCGTCCTCGGCCACGACAGCCACGGCCACCCCATCACCACCGTCAACGGGTGCTCCGGCACCATCAAGACCGCCGTCGACGGCGGCCACGACCCGAACGCCAACATCTTCGGGGTCATCGACGCCTCCTACACGGACGGTGGAGGCGGCGGCCAGGCGTCCCTGTCCGGTCACGACCAGGCCCAGCTCCAGCCGCGGCACCGCCAGGCCGAGCACTTCAGCGCCTCGTCAGGGATCAAGGTCTACGACAAGGCGACCGCCAACGGCGGCAAGACCGTCGGCGACATCCACAACGACGACTGGATCTCCTTCAAGCCGTACATCCTCGGCGACTCCAACAAGCTCACCGCCCGCATCGCGTCCGGTGGCAGCGGAGGCTTCCTGGAAGTCCGGGCAGGCTCGGTGACCGGTACGCTCCTGGGCTCGACCCCGGTGCCGGTGACCGGCGGCTGGGAGAACTTCCAGAACGTCGACGTGCCGTTGCGGAACGTGCCCAAGAAGGCCACCGAGCTCTTCCTCGTCTTCAAGGGAGGCGGCGGAGCGCTGTACGACGTCGACGACTTCGAGCTCACCCACAGCACCGCCGGCAAGACCGCCAAGCGGGTCCTGGTCTTCTCGAAGACGGCCGGCTTCCGCCACGACGCGATCCCCGACGGCGTCGCCGCGCTGAAGGAACTCGGCAAGGGCAGCGACATCACCGTCGACGCGACGGAGGAGGGCCGCCAGTTCACGACCGCCAACCTGGCGCGGTACGACGCCGTCGTCTTCCTGTCGACGACCGGTGACGTGCTCGACGCCGACCAGCAGAAGGCGTTCGAGAACTACGTGGCCACCGGCGGCGGCTACATGGGCGTCCACGCGGCGGCGGACACCGAGTACGACTGGCCGTTCTACGGCGGACTCGTCGGCGCGTACTTCTCCTCCCACCCCGCGATCCAGCCCGCCACCGTCCGCGTCGAGGACCACAAGCACCCGGCGACCGCCCACCTCGACGACGAGTGGAACCGCACCGACGAGTGGTACAACTACCGCACCAACCCGCGCGGTCAGGCCAAGGTCCTCGCCACACTCGACGAGACGACCTACACCGGCGGCACCATGAAGGGTGATCACCCGATCACCTGGTGCCAGAGCTACCAGGGCGGCCGCTCCTTCTACACCGGGCTCGGCCACACCAAGGAGTCGTACGCCGAACCGGCCTTCCGCCAACTCCTGCTCGGTGGCATGCGGTACGCGGCCGGCCAGGTGAAGGCCGACTGCAAGCCCGACACCGGCTACCGGTCGATCTTCAACGGCAAGACGCTCGAAGGCTGGAAGCAGGCCGGCCCCGGGAAGTTCGACATCGTCGACGGTGAGCTGCGGTCCCAGGGCGGCATGGGCCTGCTCACCTACCAGGCCAAGGAACTCGGTTCGTACTCGCTCAAGCTCGACTGGAAGTTGCAGGGCGACGACAACTCCGGTGTCTTCGTCGGCTTCCCGGAGTCCGACGACCCCTGGTCCGCGGTGAACAACGGCTACGAGGTCCAGATCGACGCCACCGACGCGCCCGACCGCACCACGGGCTCGATCTACACCTTCAAGGCGGCGGACATCAAGGCCCGCGACCGGGTCCTGCGCCCGCCCGGCCAGTGGAACAGCTACGAGATCAAGGTCCAGGGCGAACGTCTCCAGGTCTTCCTCAACGGAGTGAAGATCAACGACTTCACCAACACCGATCCGGTGCGGAGCCTGAAGAACGGATACATCGGCCTGCAGAACCACGGTGCCGATGACCATGTGTCCTTCCGCAACATCCAGTTGAAGGAGCTGCCCTCCGCGTAGGGAGGTGCACCCGGCCGACGGCGGGCGGGGAAGGTCCGTCCTCCCCGCCCGCCGTCACCACGCGAGACCAACCCTCCTCGTCGATCCCGTTCCCCCGTCGCACAGCGCCACCCGCTCTGCCCAGCCAGGATCCCCAGCCAGGGAGGCAGCCAGTGACAGCATCCGCCGTTCGCACCGGAGTCTGGTTCATCGGAGCACGCGGCTCCGTCGCCACCACCGCCACGGCGGGGTGCGCGGCGGTCGCGGCGGGGCTCCACCCGGCGGCAGGCATGGTCACCGAGACCCCGCCGTTCGCGGCCAGTGGACTGCCCGCCCTCACCTCACTGGTCTTCGGCGGACACGACACCGTCGGCTGTCCGCTGCCCAAACGTGCCGAGGCGCTGGCCGCCGGGGGAGTCCTGCCGTACGGCCTTCCCGCGGCCGTACGCTCCGAACTCGACGCAGCCGACGCCGAGATCCGGCCCGGCGGACCGCTGCCCGGCGACACCCGCGGCGACGAGGCGCTCATCACCGCCTTCGCCGCCGACCTCGCCGACTTCGGACAGCGTCACGGCCTGGCCAGGACGGTCGTGGTCAATGTCGCCTCCACGGAACCCGCCCCGGCCCCCGGCGACCGGCGGCTGCCCGCCAGTTCGCTGTACGCCGCGGCGGCGCTCCGGGCCGGCTGTCCGTACATCAACTTCACCCCCTCCACCGGGCTGCGCACGCCCGCCCTCCAGGACACCGTCGCGGACTGCGGACTTCCTCACGCGGGCCGCGACGGCAAGACCGGCCAGACACTGCTGCGCTCCGTGCTCGCCCCGATGTTCGTGCAACGGGCCCTGCCCGTACGGGCCTGGTCCGGCACCAACCTCCTGGGCGGAGGTGACGGAGCGGCACTGGCCGACCCGGGCGCGGCCGCGGCCAAGAACGCGGGCAAGGAACGTGTCCTCGCCGACACGCTGGGAACCGCGCCCGAGGGCGAGGTCCACATCGACGACGTGCCGGCGCTCGGCGACTGGAAGACGGCCTGGGACCACATCGCGTTCGACGGATTCCTCGGGGCACGCATGGTGCTCCAGACGACCTGGCAGGGCTGCGACTCCGCACTGGCCGCACCGCTGGTCCTGGACCTGGCCAGACTGGTCGCCCGAGCCCACGAGAAGGGGCTGGCCGGCCCCCTGCCCCAGCTCGGCTTCTACTTCAAGGACCCGGACGGTGGGCCGGCCGCACTCTTCGAGCAGTACACGGCGCTGCTCGCCTTCGCCGAGACGCTGCGGGGGGAGAAGTGACGGTACGGGCCTGGGCGGAACTGCTGCGGGTGTCGGCGCTGTTCACCGTCCCCGGGGACGCGCTGGCCGGGGCGGCGGCGACGGGCCTGCGCCCCGACCGCGGCACCGCGCTCGCCGTCGGCGCCTCGCTCTGCCTGTACGAGGCGGGCATGGCGCTCAACGACTGGGCCGACCGCGACGAGGACGCCGTCGACCGCCCGCACCGACCGATCCCCTCGGGACGGATCGCTCCCGGCGCGGCCCTCGCGGCGGCGGGCGCGCTGACGGCCGCGGGCCTGGGCCTCGCCGCCCGTGCGGGCCGCCCCGCCCTCGCGGTCGCCGCGGGACTGGCGGCGACGGTCTGGGCATACGACCTCCGCCTCAAGCACACCCCGGCGGGACCGGCGGCGATGGCGGCGGCGCGAGCCCTGGACCTGCTGCTCGGCGCCACCGCCACCGGCGCGGCGGCGAGGGCGGCGGGGCCGGGCCCGGACCGGGACTCGCGCGCGGGTTCGGGACGGGGGCGGGATTCGGGGCGGGAATCGCTTTCGGCCTCGGGTTCGGTTTCGCCCGTTGGTCCGCTCCCGGTCCGGGCTTCGGGTCCGGTCCCGGGTCCGGTCCCGGGTCCGGACTCGCGTTCGGGTTTGTATTCGGGTTCGCGTTCGGGTTCGCGTTCCGGCTCCGGATCGTGTTCGGGTGCGGCCGTGGTTCCGGCCCGGGGCTCCGGTCGGGCCTCCGCCGCGGGTGGCGCCGCGCGTGGTTCCGTTCTCGGCGCGCTCCCGGCGGCCGGCCTGCTCGGAGCCCACACGTACGCCGTCACCGCCGTCTCCCGCCACGAGGCACAGGGCGGATCCACCACCGCACCCCTGGCCGCACTCGCGGCCACGGCCGCACTCGGAGCCGCGGCCCTGCGCGAGCGACGTGGACGGCGCGGTGCCGGGGCCGCGATCCGGGACGCGACGAGCGGTGGAAAGGGAGCGGCGCACCGGTCGGACCCGTCGCCGACGCCCGGCGTCACCACCACCCCGCGCCTCCTTCTCACCGCGCTCACCGGCGCCTACTTCCGCACCGCCGCCGGGCCCCTCCTCCACGCCGCCCTCAACCCGTCCCCACCGCTCACCCAACGCGCCGTCGGCGGCGGCATCCGGGCGATGATCCCGCTCCAGGCCGCTCTGGCCGCCCGCGCCGGAGCAGCCGGAACAGGGCTCGCCCTCATGGGACTGGTCCCACTCGCCCGCACCCTCGCCCGGAAGGTGAGCCTCACATGACGATCCGCTTCGGCTACGGCACCAACGGGCTCACCGACCTCCGCCTGGACGACGCCCTCGGACTCCTCGCCGATCTCGGGTACGACGGGGTCGGCCTGACCCTCGACCACATGCACCTCGACCCCCTCGCCCCGGATCTCGCCGCCCGCACCCGCCATGTGGCCTCCAGGCTCCGGGAACTGGGCCTGGGCGTCACCGTCGAAACCGGCGCCCGCTACGTCCTCGACCCCCGCCGCAAACACGGCCCGTCCCTCCTCGACCCGGACCCGGAGGCCCGCGCCGCCCGTACCCGGCTGCTCGTCCGCGCCGTCGGCATCGCCGCCGACCTCGGTGCCCACGCCGTGCACTGCTTCAGCGGCATCACCCCACCGGACACCACCCCCGACACCGCGTGGCAGCGGCTCACCGACTCCCTCGCGCCCGTTCTGGACGTCGCCGACCGCTCCGGCATCCCTCTGGCGATCGAACCCGAACCCGGACACCTCCTCGCCACCCTCGCCGACTTCCACCACCTGCGCGTCCTCAGCGGCGATCCACCGCCTCTCGGACTCACCCTCGACATCGGCCACTGCCAGTGCCTGGAACCCGCCGCGCCCGTCGACTGCGTCCGCGACGCAGCCCCCTGGCTGCGCCACGTCCAGATCGAGGACATGCGCCGGGGCGTCCATGAACACCTCCCGTTCGGCGACGGCGAGATCGACTTCCCGCCCGTACTCGAAGCCCTCGACACCCTCTCGGACACCGGCTACCGCGGCCTCGCCGTCGTCGAACTGCCCCGGCACTCCCACGCCGGCCCCGAACTCGCCCGCACCTCGATCGAGTTCCTCCGCAAGCACAGCCCGTCGAGCCGCTGAAACCGCCGAAGGGAGAAACGCCATGCCGATGACCCCGACGACCGCCCCGCTGCTGACCCGCGAAGAACTCGACGCACAGCTCGGCGGAGCCGCGCGCGCCTGGCTCGACGAGGCCTTCGCGGAGGCCGAGCACACCGCAGCCCACGAGGACACCGAACAGCCCGGAGGCCCGTACGCCGTACCGCCGTGGGAACTGCGGTACGCCGCCGTCGGCCGCTACTGCGGAGCCGAACACGCCGACTCCGTACGCGTCCTGCTGCTCATCGCGGCCCGCGCTGCGCTGCCCGCTCTCACCAGGATCTACGAGCAGGGCACCGCCGCCGAACGACGCGCCGTCCTGCTCGCCCTGCACCGGCTGGACCTCGGCCCCACCGCCCTTCCGCTCGTCGAGGACGCCCTGCGCACCAATGACACCCGGCTCGTCGCCGCGGCCGTCGGACCGTACGCCGCCGCCCATCTCGACGCGCACAACTGGCGCCACGCCATTCTCAAGTGCCTCTTCACCGGCGTCCCCGTCGACGCCGTGGACCAACTGGCACGACGCTCCCGCGGCGACGCCGAACTCGCCCGCATGCTGGGCGACTTCGCGGCCGAACGCATTGCGGCGAACCGCGCCGTCCCCGTCGGTCTCACCCGCGTTCTCGACCTCACCACCCCCGGCCCTGCCGGCCCCACGGAGGAGTCCTGATGCGCATCTTCGACCCCCACATCCACATGACCTCCCGCACCACGGACGACTATCAGGCGATGTTCGACGCGGGCGTCCGCGCCCTCGTGGAACCTTCCTTCTGGCTCGGCCAGCCCCGCACCTCGCCCGCCAGCTTCTTCGACTACTTCGACGCCCTGCTCGGCTGGGAGCCCTTCCGCGCCGCCCAGTACGGCATCGCCCACCACTGCACGCTCGCCCTCAACCCCAAGGAGGCGAACGATCCCCGCTGCACCCCCGTCCTGGACGCCCTGCCGCGCTATCTCGTCAAGGACTCCGTCGTCGCCGTCGGTGAGATCGGCTACGACTCCATGACCCCCGCCGAGGACATCGCCCTGGCCGCCCAGCTCCAGCTCGCCGCCGACCACGGCCTGCCGGCGCTCGTGCACACCCCGCACCGCGACAAGCTCGCCGGTCTGCACCGCACCCTCGACGTGATCCGTGAATCCCACCTCCCACCGGAGCGGGTCCTGCTCGATCACCTCAACGAGACGACCGTGAAGGACGCCATCGACAGCGGCTGCTGGGCCGGCTTCTCCATCTACCCCGACACCAAGATGGACGTGGACCGCATGATCGCGGTCCTCAGGACCCACGGCACCGAGAAGGTCCTGGTCAACTCGGCCGCCGACTGGGGCAGGAGCGACCCGGTCAAGACCCGCAAGGTGGGCGACGCGATGCTCGCCGCCGGGTTCGACGAGGACGACGTCGACCAGGTGCTCTGGCGCAACCCCGTCGCCTTCTACGGGCAGAGCGGCCGGCTCCAGCTCGACATCGCCGCGCCGGAACCGCTCCACGAGGGCAACTCCATCCTGCGCGGCGGGGAGTGAGGCCATGCGCTTCCGTCACCCCGACGGCTCCACCGTCCACCTCTCGTACTGCACCAACGTCCACCCGGCGGAGACACTCGACGGGGTCCGCACCCAACTGCGCGACCACTGCGAACCGGTCCGCAAACGCCTCGGCCGCGACCGGCTCGGCATCGGCCTGTGGCTCGCCGGGGACGCCGCCCGCAGCCTGATCAACGACCCGTCCCGGCTGCGCTCCCTGCGCACCGAACTGGACCTCCGCGGCCTGGAAGTCGTCACCCTCAACGGCTTCCCGTACGAGGGCTTCGGCGCCGACGAGGTCAAGTACCGGGTGTACAAGCCGGACTGGACGGACCCGGAGCGGCTCGCCCACACCACCGACCTCGCCCGTCTCCTGGCCGGGCTGCTCCCCGACGACGTCACCGAAGGCACCATCTCCACCCTTCCGATCGCCTGGCGCACCCCGTTCGACTCCGATGCCGAGGCCGCCGCTCTCGCACACACCGCGCTCACCACCCTCGCGGAACGCCTCGACGCGCTGGCCGAACTCACCGGCAAGTCCATCCGCATCGGCCTCGAACCCGAGCCCGGCTGCACGGTCGAGACCACCGCCGACGCCGTCGCCCCGCTCACCGCCGTCGGACACCGCCGCATCGGCATCTGCATCGACACCTGCCACCTCGCGACCTCCTTCGAGGACCCCGACACCGCCGTCGACGCGCTCGGTTCCGCCGGCGTCCCGGTCGTCAAGGCACAGCTCTCCGCCGCGCTGCACGCCGAACACCCCCACCTCCCCGAGGTACGCGCCGCGCTCGCCGCCTTCGCCGAGCCCCGCTTCCTCCACCAGACCCGCACCAGCACCGCCGCCGGACTGCGCGGCACCGACGACCTCGACGAGGCGGTCACCGGTCGGACCCTGCCCGACGGAGCCCCGTGGCGCGCCCACTTCCACGTCCCCCTGCACGCACCCCCCGCACCGCCGCTCACCTCCACCCTTCCCGTGCTCCGGTCCACGCTGACCCGACTGGTCGGCGGCGCTCGGCCCCTCACCAGGCACCTGGAGGTCGAGACGTACACCTGGCAGGCGCTGCCCGCCGAACTGCGCCCCCGCACCCGCCCTCAGCTCGCCGACGGCATCGCCGCCGAACTCACCCTCGCCCGCGACCTCCTGGTCGACCTCGGTCTCAAGGAGCTCCCGTGATCCGAACCGGGCAGCACACGACACCCACCCCCCTCCTCGTTCTCGACGTCGTCGGCCTCACCCCGCAGCTCCTCGACCACATGCCGCACCTCAAGGCCCTCGGCCGGTCCGGCACCCGCGCCCCCCTCGGCACCGTGCTTCCCGCCGTCACCTGCGCCGCCCAGTCCACCTTCCTCACCGGCACCACCCCCGCCGAGCACGGGATCGTCGCCAACGGCTGGTACTTCCGCGAGCTCGGCGACGTGCTGCTCTGGCGCCAGCACAACGGTCTGGTCGCCGGTGACAAACTCTGGGACGCCGCCCGCCGTGCCCACCCCGGCTACACCGTCGCCAACATCTGCTGGTGGTACGCGATGGGCGCCGACACCGACATCACCGTCACCCCCCGTCCCGTGTACTACGCCGACGGCCGCAAGGAACCCGACTGCTACACCCGGCCGCCCGCCCTGCACGACGAACTCACCGCGAAACTCGGCACCTTCCCCCTCTTCCACTTCTGGGGCCCCGGCGCCGACCTCGTCTCCTCCCAGTGGATCATCGACGCGACCCGGCACATCCTCGACACCCGCCACCCCGACCTGGCCCTGTGCTACCTCCCGCACCTCGACTACGACCTGCAACGCTACGGCCCCGACGACCCCCGCTCGCGCCGGGCCGCGGCCGATCTCGACCGGGCCGTGGCACCTCTCCTGGACGACGCGCGCCGCGAAGGCCGCACCGTCGTCGCCCTCTCCGAGTACGGCATCACCCGCGTCGACCGGCCCGTCGACATCAACCGGGCCCTGCGCCGCGCCGGCCTCCTGGAAGTCCACACCCAGGACGGCATGGAGTACCTCGACCCGATGGCCTCCCGTGCCTTCGCCGTCGCCGACCACCAGCTCGCCCACGTCTACGTACGCCGTCCCGAGGACCTCGAAGTGACGCGCGAAGCCCTCCAGGACCTCCCCGGGATCGAGCAGCTCCTCGACGACGAGGGCAAGAAGGCCCACGGCCTCGACCACCCGCGCTCCGGCGAACTGGTCGCCGTCGCGGACCCGGATGCCTGGTTCACGTACTACTACTGGCTCGACGACGCCCGCGCGCCCGACTTCGCGCAGCTGGTCGAGATCCACCGCAAACCCGGTTACGACCCCGTCGAACTCTTCCTGGACCCCCAGGACCCGTACGTCCGGGTCAAGGCGGCCACGGCCGTCGCCCGCAAGAAGCTCGGCATGCGCTACCGCATGGCGGTCGTACCGCTGGACCCCTCACCTGTTCGAGGCAGCCACGGCCGCCTCCCCGCGAGCGACGAAGAAGGTCCGCTCATCCTGTGCTCCACCCCCCACGCTTTCACCGGCCCCGTCCGGGCCACCGAAGTGAAGTCCTTGCTCCTCACGCTGGCCGGCCTCGCATGAGATCGGTGCGGGCACAGCGTTTCGAGCATCTTCGAGAAAGAGAGAGACCGTGACCGCGTACAACGACGAATCCGGAACGGACGGCGCACTGCGCCGCAGCCTCGGCGTCAGCCGCCGCCGCTTTCTGAGCACCTGCACGGCCGCTGCGGCAGCGGCGATCGCCGCGCCCGCCTTCGGCGCGTCGCCGGCCCTCGCCCAGACGGCTTCCAGCAAGGGGCAGGGCGTCGGCCAGGCTCTGGTCCCGGCGGACAAGCGAGGAATCATCCTGTACACCGTGCGCGACGCCACGGGCCGGGACCCGCTCAGCACCGACCTTCCCTCGGGCTTCCGTGAGGTCTTCAGGGAGCTGGCCCGCTATGGCTACCAGCAGGTCGAGTTCGCCGGGTACGGCCAGCACGCCAACGCACCCGGCGGAAGCAACCTCGAATCGGTGGAAGGAGCGAAGCTGCTGCGCTCGTGGCTGGACGACTACGGTCTGCGCGCCCAGGGCAACCACGGCTTCATCCCGTCGTCCTGGCCGCTGAACCAGAGCGACCTGGACCAGTTCAAACGCCACCTCGAGATAGCGAACATCCTCGGCATGGAACACATGGGCACCGGCGGCGACCCCACCGGCAGCGCCTACCGCGCCGACTGGGACGTGGCCGCCGACAAGTGGAACACGCTGGGACGGATCGCTCGGGGTGCGGGCATCAAGCTGTACACCCACAACCACGACGCGGCCTACGGCTTCCTGCTCGACGGCGGTCCGCTGGACGCACAGGGCCGCCCCACCCGCAGCTCCGGCATCCGCAAGCTGGAGTACTTCCTTCAGCTCACCGACCCCAAGTCCGTATGGCTGGAGATGGACATCTTCTGGGCGCACGTCGCTCAGTACAAGTTCCACACCTACACCGCGCACGACGGATCGCAGCAGGAGAACATCTTCGACCCGGCGGCACTGGTCGGCTGCAACACCAAGCGCTACCCGCTGTTCCACGCCAAGGACGGCATCGTCAACACAACCAGCGGCCAGGGCTACGACATGGTCCCCTTCGGTACGGGGGTCATCGACTACCGGACGTTCTTCCGCCGCGTCGGGGCGAAGAACTACCACAACCCGATGGTCGAGCAGGACAACGCACCGAGCTCGACCGTCCCCGCGCAGTCCCTGAACCATGCGCGGACCGGTTACGACAACTTGGCGGCGCTGCGCAAGTAGGACCATCGGCGGCACGGGAGGAGCGGTCCGCGCCCCACCCCGAATTCCTGACGACCGGGGAACGGCGTAGATGCCCGCCAGGTGACGTCAGGCACCGTACGCTCCACGGCGGTCACCAGGAGCGTACGGTGCTTGACCAGCCCCCGAACCGCGCCACCGACCCCGGTGCCTCACCCGATCCCCTGACGGTCGGGGACGAGCGCGAACTCCCGCTCGGTGACGTCAGGCACCGTCCGCTCCACCGTCCTCGTCAGGAGCTTGCGGTGCCTGACCAGTGCGTCTTTCCGGTCCTCCGGCGCCAGCACCAGCAAGTCGTCGATCCCGGACAGCATCCGCCGCGACACCTGCGGACTCCCCGTCGCCGACCGCCGGATCTCCTCGAACGCAAGATCCACCAAGTCCGACCACCCCGGCCCCTCCTGTACGAGCCGCACCGCCCCCGCCCGGTCCCGGTGATGCACCGCGCCGAGCGGCAGGCGCACCACCGCCGCCAGGAACTGCACGATCCGGTCCAGGCACTGCACGGCGGTCGTCGGATCGTTCATGGCCGGGGACAGCGCCCGCAGCGCAATGTCCGACAGCTGACGCAGCCCGAACGCCAGGTCCTGGTGGAGCGTGCGCTCGACCCCCACCGAGAGCGCGTACCGCAAGGCCCGCCGGGACGGTGCGCCCTCACCATGCACGGCCAGCACCGGCGTCCCCGGCACCACGTAGTCCCCGATCCGCGGGAGCAGCCGCAGGACGACCCCCTGCCGCTGAGCAGCCCGCACCGCCCGCGCCACATGCACATCCCGAAGCACCCCCGCCCGCCCCTCGTACAGGACGCGTGCACTCTCCTCCGCGAGCGGGACCCTCTCCCCCTCCCCACCAGGCATGTGCCGGAGCATCCGCACGGAATCACGGGTGATGCGATCGACGACAGGCCCCACCTGCATGAGCCGCAGCGTGGCGCTCACATACGCGATGAACAGGAACAGACTCAGGCCGACCATGGCCAACGTCAGCGTGCTCTGTACGAGCGGCACGGACGTGACCCGCTTCGGATCGGTCTCACTCTCGTACGAAGTCAGAACCAGCAACGAGAAGGAGAACGTCGCCAGGAACACCGTCAGAGTGAGCTTGCTGATCCGGCTCCGGGAGAAGATCCGCACCACCCGCGGAGTGAGCTGCCCGCTCGCCATCTGCACGGCCACCAGCGAGATGCTGAAGACGACACCGATGAACGTCATCATCGCCGAGCTGACGGTGGTGACGATGGTCCTGGCGTCGTCGGCGAACTTGATCAGATCGCCGACCTCGCCGTACGCCTGCTCGTCCTGGAGCCGCGCAATGATCTCCGTATCCAGCGTCGAGGCGCCCCACCACACCACGAAGGCGCACACCAGTCCCACTGTCGGAGCGAACCAGAACGTATCGCGCAGATGCTCACGCAAGGGGGACAGCGCACGGGGCCGCCGATAGTCGCGATCACTCATGCAGGCGAAGCTAGCCCGATGGCCTTCGCGACAGCCGGACGCCGCCCGGCGATCCGCCGCGCGTACCGCACGTGCGTGAACCGCGACAGACCGTACCCGCACCGAGCCGGCCCCCTTTCGTATGCCCGCCCTCCCCCCGGTGACCACCGAATATGCAGGTGAGAGGCGCCCCAAACCCCTGGTATTGTTTTCTTTGTCGCTGCGGGAGACCGGGGCCGATCACCTAGTCCGGGTGGCGGAATGGCAGACGCGCTAGCTTGAGGTGCTAGTGCCCTTTATCGGGCGTGGGGGTTCAAGTCCCCCCTCGGACACCAGCTAAGACTCCTGTTGTTGATCAGGGGTTTTTTGCTTTCTCAGGCTGTGGCGTGACCAACCACCTGACCAACAGCCGAGCGAATCCCCAGGTCAGACCAGGGACGACAGGCCGAGTCGGCGCGCTCCGTCCTTACGAGAGTGCCCGTACCGGGCCATGGTGTAGCCCGGCGAGTTCGCCGCCGTGCAGGGGAGCGGACCCGAACGTGATCAGACCAGCGTCCTTCGCCTGCACCAGCGGCCCACCGCCGTTCAGGGACTGTGTGATCGGGTCATCCGTGACCAGGCTCACGGGCATCTGCAGGCCCGTGAAGTGATGCTCGGCTGAACCCGCCGCCTGCCGGGCGAGCCCCAGCAACTCGGGAACACTGAACGCTCCGGAGCGCAGGCCCGACCACGTGGCGACGCCGTACCCACCGATCCTGCCCGCATGGGCGAACTCTTCCAGCGCCGTGAAGGCGTCCCTCACGCGCCGGTGCACAGCGCCACGTTCAAGGCCGTGCCCGTGGTGCTCGGGGTTATGCACGAAGACCAGGTCCACGCGGGCGAGCGCGACCAACGAGCGCTCCGTCTGCCAGCGAACGAAGCCCCGTTCAAGGCTGTGCCCACGGGCCGCCTCTCCCCGGGTGACCACGCCCTCAGCCAGGGCGGCGCGGGCTTGCTCCTCCGTGAAGAACCCCGCCTTCGTGGCTACGCGCACGGTCGGGAACTCCCCGAGAACCGGGCGCAGCTCCTCATGCGCCCGGCCGTGGGCGTAGTGGGGTGCCGTGTCCACCCAGGGGCTACCGGCAGCCAGGGCGGTGCGTGCCGCGTGACTGACGGCACGCACGCGGTATGTCCCGAGGGAGAGCGCGGCGGTCACAGCGCGGTCCCCACGACCGCGACGGCATGACCGTCGATGAGGACGGAGACCAGTTCGGCCACGTCTCTGACCTCCAGTCCGGCGGAGTCGGCCATCTCACCGAGCGTGGTCGGCTGGTTGGTCAGCAGCGTGGCCAGCGCGGGCGCTGCGGACTCGGCGAAGTCCCAGGCGGTACCCGCCGCCGAGAGGGTGACCGTGCCCTGTGAGGGGTTCGCTGTCAGACGACCCCTCGGAGTGGTGAGCTTGACTGTGATCTCTCTCCGTTCAGGGAGCCCGTCCACGTAGGGCAGCGACGGAATCGCGTGGCCGAGGTCCGTTGTGTCGATGGACTCCGCCCACCGCTCCACGAGGCGGGGGTCCGCCATCATGTCGGCCACCTCACGGCGCATGGCATCGATGAAGTCGGACCGTTCCGCCGCAGACCCGAAGCGCGGAATGTCCCTGCGGAGGGCCAGGGACACCCGAAGCTGATCGACGGCCCAGAGCATCAGATCGGCCCCTGTGTGCGGGACCATGCCGAACGTCAGGTGCAGGGATTCCGTCCCCTGATCGGCGGTGACCGCGTGCCACCAGCCGCGCGGCAGGTAGAGCACTTCGCCGGGAGCGAGAACGATGTCCGCCACCGGGTCGCCCTCCGGCTCCTCCGGCGACTCCACGTCCCGGAATGTGGGCGCGTCACGGGTCATCCCGTACAAACGCCACCGCTTCGAACCGTGCAACTGGACCACGACGACATCGTGGTCGTCCCAGTGCCGGCCGAAGCCCTCACGCTCGGTCCACGAGGCGTACACATTGGCCTGCACGGAAGTCCCGAGGAAGCGCTCAAGTCCTTCGGCAGCCGCCTACGGACCTGACGTCGACGCACACCCCTGATGCACGCTCAACGGCTCGCTGCCGCCACGGTGGCGAGCCGTCGCACACTTCTTCCGTCTGCTCCAGGAGCGCTCGCCATAGGCCCTCCTGGGGCTCCCCATGAAATCGAGAGGACGACACACCATGGACTTCACGAACCCCGCCAAGGCCACCCCCCGTCAACTGCCCGCAGTGCGGCGCTGACGTCGCACAGACTCCGGGCCGCGGACGGGTGAAGCGCTTCTGCACACAGGAGCACGGCCGTTCCTGGCGTCGGCGTGTCCGTGCGCTGGGGTGGCCTGTCTAGATTGCTGGTCCGGCGGACGATGCGCGGCGTACCGTCGTAGCGTGAGTGAGCACCTGGGAGACAAGCTGAGCCGCTTGCGGCGCCTCTCCAAGCAGACGCAGGAAGGCTTGGCTGAGAAGTCGGGCCTGTCCGTCGACGTGGTCAGGAAGCTGGAGCAGAAGCGGACAAACTCCGCGCGGCTTCCCACCCTTCACGCTCTGGCCCGCGGGCTGGGCGTAGAGCTGACGACGCTCCTGGGTGACCCACCCGGTGTGCCGTCCACAGGTGAGGTAGAGCCGCCGCAACTCGTCGCAGTTCGCCGCGCGATCATGCCGCCGCTCTTCGCGCCGCCTCCGGAGCCGGCCGACACCGCATCGCTCTCCCTGCCAGTCGTCCGCGCGGAAATCGCAGACGCCTGGACGCTGTACCACGAAGCGGAGTTCGGCCGGCTGATGGAGCTGCTGCCGGGCATCATCGCGGACGCACGTTTGACGGCAGCGGTGGGCGCTGACGACGAGCGGGCAGCCGGGCAGGCCGCTCTCGGCAAGGCGCTTCAGCTTGGCGGACATCTGGCAATCCGCATGGGGAAGACCGACCTGGCGCTGTCCAGCCTGGAGCGGGCCATAGCCGCCGCAGACGCCTCGTCGGATCCCTTGCTCGCCCCGATGATCTCCAACTCTGTCGCATGGGCGTACCAGCGTCAGAACCGCTTGGACGACGCGACCAACCTTGCGATCTACGCAGCCGACGGAGTGGAGCGCAGCCACGCAACCGACACGTCGGGCGTCAGGGTGTGGGGTGGCCTGCTGATGTCCGCTGCGACAAGTTACGCCAGGAGCGGTGACTACGATCGTGCGGACGAGATGATGAGGACGTCCGAGAAGGCTGCGGAGCGCCTGGCCAAGATGCCAGCCGCGGAAGAGGGCCGCCTCGTCTCAGTCTTCAGTAAGTCGTCAGTCCGCATCGAGCGCGTCCGCCTGGCCGTTCAACATGAGCGCCCGGAAGAGGCGCTGCAACTGGCGCGGGGGATGCGGCTGTCGAAGGACACGCCCCCCTCCTGGCGCACGTGGCTGCTGCTCGACGTCGCGCGGGCGCACACGGACGTTGGAAACGCCGAGGGGGCGGTGAAAGCTCTGGAGTCCCTGCGTCGCGTCGCTCCGACGTGGATGCGCCACCACACGTTGGCTGTCGCCATCGTCACGGACCTGTGGTCACTACCGAACCGGCCGACGGGCCTGCGTTCCATTGCTGAGTTCCTGGGCGTCGCCAATTAGCGTGGCGGAACTATGCCGCTGCATCCCTGTCACGTCGTTTCGTGAGGCGAAATCGTCTGGGCACACAAGCCCATGGCGGAGGTGCGGGGATGCAGACCAATAGTGCACAGTCGGGCCCGGTGTTCCTGAGCGACAGCGGATTACCGGACGAGCCCAGAGCAACAACCGGATGCGCCGTCTGTCGGGCGCTGAAGAGCCAGTGGCGTCAGGCGACGGACAAGGGCAACCCGGCTTACGACATGTCGCACGCCGCAGACCTGGCCATCGAGATCGGGCGACACCCGCACGTGAAGAAGCCGACCCGATGAGCACCCGTGCGCTGATTCGCAGCGTGCCCCACACCATCATTCGGCATCCCGACACCGACGTGACGTACGAGGGCGAATGTCTCGCGTGCAACTGGTCGTCGAAGCCGTCGACGGACGTGCGTGCGGTCGACATCGAGTGCATGAGCCACGTCGGCCGGAGCAATCACCGCGGGTATCGCCGCATCGTCACCGGCTTTGCCTTCGTCGTCCGTGACGGAGAAGACTCCGCTACTGCCTCCACGGTGCGCCCGCACCCGTCGGCGAAGTAGTAGCGGTCCGTGTGCGCCGACGCACACGGAAGAGTGGCAGCGTCATCCCACCCGGCGGCGCTGCCTCATTGAGCCCCCGTTCTTCCCGCGCCCCCGGGGGAAGAACGGGGCTCTCGTGTGTCGTGCGCTTCTACACTTAGCCTGCATTGTCGATGAGGCACGTGTTGTACGTGAGCGCCCGCAGGGACGGGACATCGGCCGCCGACGCCTGCGGGGCGGTGGCGGCGAGTGCGGCGGACAGGGTCACGCCGGAGGTGCGGCGGAGCGCGGTGAGCGGCACGGGGTCTCCTGTTTCTGCTGACGGGGGGACAGGCAACACACATCCAATCAGCGGAAGTTACCCCTTGGTAGATGCCGGAGGGTGGGAGTCTTTCCGTCCGCGTACCCGTGATGGTGGACGTTCGGCGCCCCGTCGCGGGTGCCGAGGGGGCGGTCGGCGCTGCTCGGTGACCCAGGTCACTCCGGCCGCTCCGGCGAGGGGCCCATTTGCTCGACGGCCCGTGGCGGTGGCTCTGCGTGAAGCGTGTCACCTTGGTCACAATCCAGCCTCGGACGCCCGGTGAAGTCTTGATTTCGGCCATGTAATCGATTCCAATCATCGCTGTAATCGATTCCACGGCTCTGGGCCGCTGGATTCGAGGCTCACGGAAACCACAAGGAGGTGGTCCGGAAATGGCGAGCATCAAGGATGTCGCGGCCGAGGCGGGAGTGTCCGTCGCCACGGTCTCCCGCGTTCTCAACAGCCATCCCTCCGTCAGCCCCGACGCGCGCCGACGCGTCCTCGCCGCTGTCGACGCCCTCGGATACCGGCCCAACGCCGTGGCCCGGTCGCTGCGCACCGATCAGACGCGCACCCTCGGCCTGGTCATCAGTGACGTACTCAACCCGTACTTCACCGAACTGGCCCGCTTCGTCGAGGAAGAGGCCCGCGCGCTCGGCTACAGCGTCATCATCGGGAACGCCGACGAACGGCCCGAACTGCAGGAACATCACGTCCGGACGCTCCTCGACCGCAGGATCGACGGACTCCTCGTCTCCCCGGCCGACGGAAGCTCCCCGCTCATGCCGGGGTCGGGCGACAGCGGCACACCGATGGTCTTCGTGGACCGCTGGATCCAGGGCGTGGACGTTCCCGTGGTGCGGGCCGACGGCCGCGACGCCATCCGGGAGCTGGTCGCCCACCTGCACCGTCTCGGTCACCGCAGGCTCGCGATCATCGCGGGTCCGGCGGCCACCACTACGGGCAACGAGCGGGTCGACGCCTTCCGCGAGGCGCTGCGCGAGCACGGGCTCGCCCTGCCCGACGCCTACATCGGCCAGGGCGACTTCCGGGCGGACAGCGGACGCCGCGTCACCGATCGCTTCCTGGCCCTTCCCGAACGGCCCGAGGTCGTGTTCGCCGCCGACAATCTGATGGCACTCGGCGCGCTGGACGCGATCCGCGCTCATGGGCTGAGCGTTCCGCAGGACATCGGGCTGGCTGCCTTCGACGACATCCCGTGGTTCGTGCACACCGCCCCTCCGATCACGGCGATCGCCCAGCCGACCGGCGAACTCGGCCGCGCCGCCGTACGCGCGCTGGTCGACCTCATCGAGGGACGGCCCCCGCAGTCCGTGACCCTTCCCGCCCGTCTCGTCGTACGCAGTTCCTGCGGCGAACACGCTTCGAACCGGAGGAGCAGCCTGTGAGCGCCCAGGACGAGTTGCTGCGCATCGAAGGCGTACGCAAGACCTTTCCCGGCGTGGTCGCCCTCGACAGCGTCGACTTCGACCTGCGGGGCGGCGAAGTGCACGTCCTGCTCGGTGAGAACGGAGCGGGCAAGAGCACCCTCATCAAGATGCTCTCCGGTGCCTACCGCCCCGACAGCGGCCGGATCTTCGCCCAGGGGCGCGAGGTCCGCATCCACGGCGCACAGGATGCCGAACGGCTCGGAATCGCCACGATCTACCAGGAGTTCAACCTGGTACCCGATCTCACCGTGGCCGAGAACATCTTCCTCGGCCGGCAGCCGCGCCGCTTCGGGATGATCGACCGGCGCCGCATGGAGGCGGACGCCGAGGTGCTCCTGCACCGTGTCGGCCTGCACGTCTCGCCGAAGGCCAAGGTGCGCGAACTGGGCATCGCCCGGCTGCAGATGGTGGAGATCGCCAAGGCGCTCAGCCTCGACGCACGCGTGCTGATCATGGACGAGCCGACGGCGGTACTCACATCCGAGGAGGTCGAGAAGCTCTTCCGGATCGTGCGGCAGCTGCGCGAGGAGGGCGTGGGGATCATCTTCATCACCCACCACCTCGAAGAGATCGCGGCGCTCGGCGACCGGGTCACGGTGCTGCGCGACGGCCGCAGCATCGACCAGGTGCCCGCCTCGACCCCCGAGCCGAAGCTCGTACAGCTCATGGTCGGCCGCAGCATCGAGCAGCAGTATCCGAGGGAGCGGCCGAAGGCGGGGGACCCCCTGCTCGCCGTACGCGGGCTGACCCGCAACGGCGTTTTCCACGATGTCAGCTTCGACGTGCGGGCGGGTGAGGTCGTCGGCCTCGCCGGTCTCGTCGGCGCCGGACGTACCGAGGTCGCGCGTGCCGTGTTCGGCGCGGATCCCTATGACGCGGGCACCGTCGACGTACGGGGCCGGCGGCTGGCCAAGTACGACGTGACCGCGGCCATGGGCGCCGGGATCGGTCTCGTGCCGGAGGACCGCAAGGCCCAGGGGCTGGTGCTCGATGCCTCCGTACAGGAGAACCTCGGCCTGGTCACCCTGCGCTCGGCGACCCGCTCCGGGCTCGTGGACCTCAAGGGACAGCGCACGGCCGCCGCCCGGATCGCCGAACAGCTCGGGGTACGGATGGCGGGCCTCGGTCAGCACGTCCGCACGCTCTCCGGCGGCAACCAGCAGAAGGTCGTCATCGGCAAGTGGCTGCTCGCCGACACCCGGGTGCTGATCCTCGATGAACCCACGCGCGGCATCGACGTCGGCGCCAAGGTCGAGATCTACCAGCTCATCAACGAGCTGACGGCCTCCGGCCACGCCGTTCTGATGATCTCCAGCGACCTGCCCGAAGTCCTCGGCATGAGCGACCGGGTGCTGGTCATGGCCCAGGGCCGCATCGCCGGGGAACTCCCCGCGCACGAGGCGACCCAGGACGCGGTGATGGCGCTCGCCGTCAGCGCCGCCCCCACAACGACTCCCGCAACAACTCCGGCTGTGAACGAAGAGGAGAGCCCCCGTGGCCACTGACACGCTCAAGAGCGATTCGGGCGCGAGTGGCGCCGCAGGACGTACGATCCGCCGCCTTCTGCTCGACAACGGCGCCCTCAGCGCCCTGGTCGTCCTGCTGGTGGCGATGTCGCTGCTCTCCGGCGACTTCCTGACCACCCAGAACCTGCTGAACGTCGGTGTGCAGGCCGCTGTGACCGCGATCCTCGCGTTCGGCGTCACCTTCGTCATCGTCTCGGCCGGCATCGACCTGTCCGTGGGCTCGGTTGCAGCGCTTTCCGCGACCGTGCTCGCCTGGTCGGCGACCTCACAAGGCGTGCCCGTCTGGCTGGCGGTCGTCCTGGCCGTCGCCACGGGCATCGCCTGCGGCTTCGTCAACGGCGCCCTCGTCTCGTACGGCAAACTGCCGCCGTTCATCGCGACACTGGCCATGCTCTCCATCGCGCGCGGTCTGTCCCTGGTCATCTCCCAGGGCAGCCCGATCGCCTTCCCCGACTCGGTCTCCGTCCTCGGTGACACGCTCGGCGGTTGGCTGCCCGTCCCGGTCCTCGTGATGATCGCGATGGGCCTGGTCACGGCACTGATCCTGGCCCGTACCTACATCGGCCGCTCGATGTACGCGATCGGCGGCAACGAGGAGGCGGCCCGCCTTTCCGGACTGCGGGTCAAGCGCCAGAAGCTGGCCATCTACGCCCTGTCCGGGCTCTTCGCCGCGGTCGCGGGCATCGTTCTCGCGTCCCGTCTGACCTCCGCCCAGCCGCAGGCCGCGCAGGGGTACGAGCTCGACGCGATCGCCGCGGTCGTCATCGGCGGTGCCAGCCTGGCCGGCGGCGTCGGCAAGGCGTCCGGCACCCTGATCGGCGCGCTCATCCTCGCCGTGCTGCGCAACGGACTCAACCTTCTCTCCGTCTCCGCCTTCTGGCAGCAGGTCGTCATCGGTGTGGTCATCGCCCTCGCGGTGCTGCTGGACACGCTGCGCCGCAAGGCCGGGGCCAAGGCCGCCCCCGCGACCGGTCCCTCCGGCGCCCCCGGCTCGCCGGGATCCGGCCGCAAGGGAGCGGGAGCGATGAAGTTCGGGATCGCCGCGCTCTGTGCGGCCGTCGTCGTGGGCGGGGTTTCGTACTTCAACCACGGCTCCTCCGGCGGGAACACCAAGGTGGGCATGTCGCTCTCCACGCTCAACAACCCGTTCTTCGTGCAGATGAAGGCGGGCGCGCAGGCGGAGGCGAAGACGGACGGGGTCGACCTCACGGTCACCGACGCGCAGAACGACGCGTCGCAACAGGCCAACCAGCTGCAGAACTTCACGAGCTCCGGAGTGAAGTCCATCATCGTCAACCCGGTGGACTCCGACGCGGCGGGCCCCGCCGTGCGGAGCGCCAACCAGGCGGACATCCCGGTGATCGCCGCCGACCGAGGGGTCAACAAGGCCAGGACCGCGACGCTGGTGGCCTCCGACAACGTCGCGGGAGGCGAGCTCGCAGCGAAGGCGCTGGCCGACAAGCTCGGTGGCAAGGGCGACATCGTCATCCTGCAGGGCACCGCGGGCACCTCGGCCAGCCGAGAGCGCGGCGCGGGCTTCGCCGAAGGGCTCAAGGCCTACCCCGGCATCAAGGTCGTGGCCGAGCAGCCCGCGGACTTCGACCGCACCAAGGGCCTGGACGTCATGACCAATCTGCTCCAGTCCCACCCCGACGTCACCGGTGTCTTCGCCGAGAACGACGAGATGGCGCTCGGCGCGGTCAAGGCACTCGGCAGCAAGGCGGGAACGTCCGTGTCCGTCGTCGGATTCGACGGAACTCCGGACGGCCTGAAGGCGGTCGCGGCGGGCACGCTGTACGCCTCCGTGGCTCAGCAGCCGAGGGAACTGGGCAAGATCGCCGTGCAGAACGCGGTGAAGGCCGCCGAGGGCAAGAAGGTCGACAGCACGGTGAAGGTGCCGGTCAAGGTCGTCACCGAGAAGAACGTCGCCGACTTCTCCTGAGCGGGATCTGAGCACTGTCCGACCACAGAAAGCAGGAATGATGCACGAGAACGACCACGACCGGTACGACCTGCTGGTCGTAGGTTCGGCCAATGCCGACCTGGTCATCGATGTCGAACGCCGCCCCGCCGCCGGTGAGACCGTGCTCGGCTCCGATCTGGCCGTCCATCCGGGCGGCAAGGGAGGGAACCAGGCGGTCGCCGCCGCCCGTCTCGGGGCCCGCACCGCCCTGCTGGCCAGGGTCGGCGACGACGCCCACGGCCGTCTGCTGCTGGAGTCGCAGCGGGCGGCGGGAGTCGACACGAGTGGCGTCCTCGTGGGCGGGGCGCCGACCGGAGTCGCACTGATCACCGTGGACCCCTCGGGCGACAACAGCATCGTGGTGTCGCCCGGGGCCAACGGCCGGCTGACCCCGGAGGACATCCGGGCGGCCGGGCCCCTCTTCGAGGCGGCCAGGGTCGTCTCCGTGCAGCTGGAGATCCCGCTGGACACCGTCGCCGAGGTGGCCGGGGCGATGTCACCCGGCACCCGGCTGGTACTGAACCCGTCCCCGCCCGCGTCCCTGCCCGACTCCGTGCTCGCCGTCTGCGACCCGTTGGTGGTCAATGAGCACGAGGCGCGCTACATACTGGGAGAAGCGGCGGGCAGCACGGCTCGGGAGTGGGCGCGGGCGCTGCTCAAGTCCGGTCCGCGATCGGTCGTGGTCACGCTGGGGGCGAAAGGCGCGCTCGTCGCCGACAGCCGTACGGGGGCGTTCGTCACCGTCCCGAGCCCCGCGGTCGAGGCCGTGGACACGACCGGGGCGGGTGACGCGTTCACCGCCGCTCTGGCCTGGCGGCTGGGCCAGGGCGAGGAGCTCGCCGAGGCTGCCGCCTTCGCCGTCAGGGTGGGTGCGGCGGCCGTCACCAGGCAGGGCGCGCAGGCGTCCTTCCCGACCGCGGAGGAAGTCTCCGGGCCGTGAAGAAGAGAGGAATCCTCAACCGCCATCTCGCCGGGGCACTGGCGGAGTTGGGCCACGGCGACGGGGTACTGATCTGCGACGTGGGCATGCCCATTCCGGCCGGTCCCAGGGTTGTCGACCTGGCCTTCCGGGCCGGCGTCCCGTCGTTCGTCGAGGTGCTCGACGGGCTGTTGGACGAACTGGTGGTGGAGGGCGCGACGGCGGCGCACGAGGTCGGGAAGGCCAACCCGGAGGCCGCACGGCTCCTGCACGAGCGGCTCCCGGAACTCGCCCACGTACCGCACGACGAACTCAAGGTGCTCTCCGCGGGTGCCCGGCTGGTGGTACGGACCGGGGAGGCGCGGCCGTACGCGAACGTGCTGCTGCGCTGCGGGGTCTTCTTCTGACCCGAGGGGAACGCGCCCCGGAGCTCGTGAACAAGACCGCCCGCACCGGGATAAGTACACCGAGACGAGCGCACCGGGACAAATGCACCGAGACGAGCGCACCGGGACGCACCGGGACAAGCGCACCGGAGTGGAACGGCGGCGCGGCCGTCTCCCGGGAGGCCGTCAACGAGTCGGGCGCCGACGGCGGACCTCTCCGCGGCGTACCCACAGCTCCAGGTGCGCCGCGTCGCCGGGTGCGACCACCTCGGCGTCGACCGGGTGGAGAAGCCGGTGGAGCGGCACACGGACTGTGGGCTCCCCGACTTCGCGGGGGAGCCGCGGGTTGAGCGGTCCGCGTTGCCCGGGTGTCGCTCCGGTGCCTACGGTGCCGCCCGCACGAGGAACGCCTGCGACGCAACCCGGCGCCTGCGGGTTCTGGCCATCCCTTGATCGCAAACCGGTCATCCGCCCTTCACGCCGAGACCCTGTCTGCTCACCCAGTGTGCTGCCGCCTCCATCGCCGCGTCGGCCTCGGGGAGATGGCCGACGGCACCCAGGAAGCCGTGGAACGTCCCTGGGTGGAGCTGGACTTGGGCGCGTACGCCCGACTGTGCCAGCCGACGGGCGTACGCGAGACCCTCGTCGCGCAGCGGGTCGCAGTCGGCCAGCACCACGAGAGTGGGCGGCAGCCCGGACAGATCGGCGGCGAGGCCGGGGGAGGCGTGCGGGTCGGCCGGGTCGCCGTCCGGGCCCAGGTACTGCTCCCAGTACCAGCGCATATGGGCGGTGGTATGGAAGAAGCCGGTCGCGTACGCCGTGGCCGACTCGCTGCTCAGGCGATGGTCCAGCGCGGGGTAGAGGAGCAGCTGCGCCGCGATCGCCGGCCCGCCCTCGTCCCGCGCCCACAGGGCGGTGGCGGCGGCGAGATTGCCGCCGCTGGAATCACCCGCGAGGATCAGCCGGTCCGGGGAACAGCCCAGTTCATGGGCGTGCCGCGCAGCCCAGGCCGCGACCGTGCGGGCGTCCTCCGCGGCAGCGGGGAATCGGGACTCCGGGGCGCGGCGGTAGTCGGCCGAGATGACCAACGCACCTGTACGGGCGGCGAGTTCGCGGCACAGTCCATCGTGCGTGTCGAGGTCGCAGAAGACCCAGCCGCCGCCGTGGAAGAAGATGATGAGCGGGCGGGAGGCGGGGTCGGGCACATGCCCCGGGCCGGCGTCGTAGATGCGGACCGGTACCGGGATCCGCCGCTCGGTGACCGAGAGCAGTTCGCGGACCGGGGCGCCGCCGCCCGTTCCGGCGACCTGCCGCAGCCTCGCCGCGTCGAGCGGCCCGAACGCCGGGTCCGGGAAACCGGCCGCCATCGCGTCGCAGAGGCGGCGGGCGGCCGGGGTGAGGTGATCAGTCGTCCCATCGCCCGTCATCCGGTGGTCAACCCTCCGTCGACGGTGAACTCCGTGCCTGTGATGTAGGAGGAGGCGTCCGAGGCGAGGTAGAGGACCAGCTTGCCGACCTCCTCCGGTCGGCCCATCCGGCCCAGCGGGACGTGCGACCAGTCGTTGGACGCGGCCGCTGAGATCATCGGGGTGTCGATCGCACCCGGGTGCACGGAGTTGACGCGGATGCCGTACCGGGCGAGGTCCAGGGCCGAGGACCGGCTCAGGCCGCGCAGGCCGAACTTCGTCGATCCGTACGCCGCATGGCCGGCGATGCCGACCAGCCCCGCGGTCGATGAGATGTTGACGATCGATCCGCCGCCCGCCTCCTTCATGACGGGGACGACGGCCTGGATGCCGAGGAAGGGACCGAGGAGGTTGACCCGCCAGAGGGTCTCGAAGTTCTCGGCGCTCTCCTTCTCGACGGGGGCGGTCCGCCAGAGGGCGGCGTTGTTGACGAGTGCGTCGATCCGGCCGAAGGCGGCGACCCCGGCCGCCACCGTCTCCGTCCAGCCGGCTGCGTCCGTCACGTCGTGGCGCACGAAGAGGCCCTGTTCGCCGAGGTCGGCCGCGACCTCGCGACCCTCCTCCTCGCGCACGTCCGTGACCACGACGCGGGCGCCCGCCTCGGCGAAGAGCCGGGCCTCGGCCGCGCCCTGACCGCGCCCGGCCCCGGTGATGACGACGACCTTGCCGTCCAGGGAGGGCAGGGAGGTCACTTGCCCTCCTGCGCACGGAAGTACGGGATGACCTGCTCGCCCCACTGGCGGATGGTTTCCATGCACGCCTCCTGTGGGACGGTGCCCATCTGGATCAGGCACATGACCTCGTCGACGCCGATCTCGCGGAGCTGCTCGACGTAGGCGATGGCGGTCCGGGCATCGCCGTAGGCGTGCTCGGCGTTGAAGGCGCCGGTGTCGGAGGGGCGGGCCGGGATCTTGGCGTCGTGGAGCCTCGCGACCAGTTCGTCGCGGCGGGACTCCATGGCGGCGGTGTGGTCCTCGTACTCGTCGTAGCCGGTGGGCTCAGGCCCGTTGCCGTACCAGTGGGCGATGGACTCGGCGAAGAAGCGCTGACCGAGGGTGCCGATGCGCAGGGCCTGTTCGGCGTCGTCGAGGACGATGGTGGGGCAGAGTGCGGAGAGATGGTCGTTGACCTCGGTCGATACGAGGCGGTCGCCGGTGCGGCTCGCGATGGCCTCGTCGTAGACCTTGCGCATCTCGCGCACGTCGTCGGCGCCCGCGAAGCCCATCACCAGGGCGCCGATGCCGAGTTCGGCGGCGAGCTTGAGGGTGTCGTGCTTGCTGCAGGCCATGAACAGGGGCGGGTGCGGGTCCTGGACGGGGCGAGGAAGGATCGCGCCGGGGCCGATGTCGATGGATCCGTGCCACTCGAACCGCTCCTCGCGCCAGGCGTTGGAGAAGATCCGCAGGGCCTCTTCCATCTGGGGGTAGGTGTCCTCGGGCCGGACGCCGTACATGGACATTTCCTGCTTGGTGGCGCCCCGGCCGGAGCCGATGTCGACGCGGCCGCCGGAGAGCACGTCGAGCATGGCGGCGCGCTCGGCGACGCGGACCGGGTGCTGGTAGCCGAAGGGCATGGTGACGACGCCGTGGCCGATGCGGATCCTGGACGTCCGGGCGGCGACCCAGGTCAGGAAGATCTCGGAGGCGCTCATGTGGGCGTACTGGGTGAGGGAGTGGTGCTCGACGGCCCAGATCCGGTCAAAGCCCATCTCCTCGGCGAATACGGCCTGTTCGACACAGTCGTGGATGACCTGGCGTTCGCGCTCGGGGGTGGGATCGGCGAGCTGGGCCTCGAAGATCATCGAGAACTTCACGGTGCCTCCTGCACTGTTTGTGTATGCCTAATAGAAATACTTCTATCAGGTACACCGAGGGAGAGGAAGGGGGATCGGGGCCCCGGCCGTAGACTGCCGGGCGTGGTGGAGAAGAAGACGGTGAGTGGTGCGCAGGGCGAGAGTGCCGGTGGCGGCGGGAGGCTCGCACTCCCGGCGACGAGCTGGGCGGTGCTCGGGCTGCTCTCCTTCGGCGAGGAGTTGTCCGGCTACGACCTGAAGAAGTGGTCCGACTGGTCGCTCCGCTTCTTCTACTGGAGCCCGTCCTTCAGTCAGATCTACGGCGAACTCAAGCGCCTGGAGAAGGCCGGGTACGCCACCTCGCGCATGGTCGCGCAGGAGACCGGCAACCGCGACAAGCGCGTCTACACCATCACTGACGCCGGCCTGGATGCCGTACGGACATGGGCGCGTGAGACGCCTGTCGACCCGCCCGTGCTCAAGCACGGCGCGATGCTCCGGATCTGGCTCGGTCATCTGCTGGAACCCGAGCAGCTGCGTGAAGTCCTCGCGCAGCAAAGGGAGTACGCGGAGAACATGCGGCTCCGAGCGCGGGCGGACGTCGAGGGGGCCCGCAGCGAGGCGGCGTGGGCGTACCCCACGCTCACCTTGAAGTGGGCGGAGCGGTACTACGCCTCGGAGCGCGACCTCGCCGACGCCATGCTCGCGGACATCGAGGAGCTGGAGAAGGGCGACACCCGGCCGTAGGTCCGGCGGAAGTAGAGCAGTGGCTCGGCCTCGCGGGGCTGTGCCAGGGCCGTGACGCGGCCCAGTGCGATGGCGTGGTCGCCACCGTCCAGTACGTCTGTCAGCTCGCACTCGATCGTCGCCAGTGCGGAGTCGAGCAGCGGCGCGCCGTTGGTGCCCGGGTGCCAGTCCACCCCGTCGAACTTCTCCCCGCCTGTCACCGCGAACTGGCGGCACAGCTGCTGTTGGTCGGCCGCCAGGACGTTGACGGCGAAGTGGCCGGCGGCGCGGATGAGCGGCCAGGTGGTCGAGGTGTGCGCGGGGCAGAAGCAGACCAGGGGCGGGTCGAGCGAGACCGAGGAGAAGGACTGTACGGCCATGCCGGCCGGCCGGCCGTCGGACTGGATCGCGGTGATCACCGCCACCCCGGTACAGAAGCTGCTGAGCGTCTCGCGCATCTGCTTGCTGTCGATCATCGGGGCAACCTCGTGGGTGAGGGTCGACATCGGAACCTCCAATGTTCCTACTAGGTATATGCCTAACCGAAACACTGTGATTGGATACCGCCCAAGCTCGCACGTCAAGTAGGCAAGTAGGAGAAGGTCATGACCGACTCAGACTCCATCCAGGTGCCGCAACCCACCACGCTCGCGCAGCTCCCGCAGTACGCCGCCGAGGCGTACGGCGCCGCGGAAGCCCTCGTCGACGGCGAGGTCCGATGGAGCTTTGAGCGGCTGCGCGACGAGATCGCCGCAGCCGCCCGAGCCGCCGTCGCCCACGGCATTCGACCGGGTGACCGCGTCGCCGTCTGGGCGCCCAACAGCCGTCAGTGGATCACCGCCGCACTCGGTGCCGTCGGTATCGGGGCCGTACTCGTCCCCCTCAACACGCGCTACAAGGCGGCCGAAGCCGCCGACATCATCCGTCGCAGCGGAGCGCAGGTCCTCTACACCGAGCGCGGTTTCCTCGGCACGGACTATGTGGCGATGCTGCACGACTCGGGTGAGGACCTCGGGCAGTTGCGCAGCACGGTTGTGCTGCGCGGCGAGGCGGGCGCGGAGACCCTGTCCTGGCCGGATTACCTGGCGGCGGGAGAGCGCGTGAGCGAGGCGGAGCGTGCCGTGCGCGCCGCCGCCGTGCGCCCGGACGATCTCTCCGACATCCTTTACACCTCCGGCACCACCGGCCGGCCCAAAGGGGTGATGACCACCCACGCGCAGACCGTACGCGTCTTTGCCGACTGGTCCCGGCTGGTCACCCTGCGGGCGGGAGACCGGTACCTTCTGGTCAACCCCTTCTTTCACACTTTCGGCTACAAGGCCGGCATCATCGCCTGCCTGCTGCGCGGCGCCGCCATGCTCCCCGAGGCGCTCTTCGACACCGACCGCATCCTGCACCGCATGGCCGCCGAACAGGTCACCTGCCTGATGGGTCCGCCGACCGTCTTCCACGGCCTCATCCAGCACGCCCAACGAGGCGCGCACGACCTGAACGCGCTGCGGCTCGTCGGCACGGGCGCCGCGTCCATACCGACCGAACTCGTCGAACAGCTCCGCACGGTTCTCGGCGCCCCCGACGTCTTCACCGCGTACGGCCTCACCGAGTCCGGCGGTGTCGTCACCGTCTGCCCGACCGACGCGGACGCCTGGACCGTCTCCCACACAGTCGGCGTTCCGCTGCCCGGCACGGAGGTCCGTATCGCCGATCCGCTGGGCGAGGTCCTTGCCGCGGGCGAGGTCGGTGAGGTGCAGGTCCGCGGCTACCACGTGACGGCGGGCTATCTCGACGATCCCGCCGCCACCGCCCAGGCGGTGAGCGTGGACGGCTGGCTGCGGACCGGGGACGTCGGCGTACTCGACGAGCGCGGCTTTCTCCGTATCACCGACCGGCTCAAGGACATGTACGTCGTCGGAGGCTTCAACGCCTACCCGGCGGAGGTCGAGAACGTGCTGATCGAGCATGCGGAGATCGCCGACGCCGCGGTTGTCGGGGCGCCGGACGAGCGCCTCGGCGAGGTGGGAGTCGCCTTCGTCGTGGCAGCCGAAGGAGCCGACCCGGACCCCGCGGAGCTCACCGCTTGGACCCGGGAGCGCCTCGCCAACTTCAAGGTCCCGCGCCGCTTCCACGTCGTGGCGGAGCTGCCGCGCAACGCGGGCGGGAAGCTGCTCAAGGGCGAACTGCGGCGTGTGGCAGGAGGAGAGCAGAAGTGAAGCTCAGGCCGAGTGCGGAACAGGAAGAGCCGCGCTCGGCCGTACGGGCCGCGTCAGCGCCGGCCACGCGGGCGGCGCCGCCCGACGGCCGCTGACGCGGCAGGTCGGTGCCGCTTGCCCCGCCGTCCCCGAGGAGTACGGAGGGACGGGCTGCGGCGGGCTCGAAGTACACGTCGGCATGGCGGAGTCGGGAAGGGAGCTGAGAAACACGGGGCGCACGACCACTTCAAGCGGTCTCACGGCTCCGCCCCGCTCTTCGGCTCCGCTGCCGCTCGGCGCAGGCGGATCGCGGCGCAGCTGGTGATGCGTGAGTCCGCTCGCGCCGGGATCAAGGACGGGCTGATCCCGCTGGTGAGCACGCCTCGTCGAATGCCGGGCCTTCGACGAGGCGTGCGAGGAACCGGAGTCGGTCACCGCAGTCGCGGACGGAGGATCCCGTCGTCGACTTCGACGTCATGTACCGGCGGGAGGGCGACGGCCGCCGGATCACCACGCCGACCGTCCATCTCTCGATGGCCTGTCCGGCGGATCAGGGCCGGACGGACGCCCAGGGTCTTTCGTTTGGATCAGGCCGGATCAGCGCGCGCCATCGGGGCTCGCGAGCCCGGCGTGATCCAAACGAGAGGCCCTAGCGGAGCAGTCGCGCGCGGAGCCTTGCCTGGATGCCGTGGTCGAGGCCCAGGCCGTACGTGAGGTACGCGTGGAAGCTGCCGTAGTTCTGCTCGACCTGGGCCAGGGCGGCGTCGAGGTAGTCGGTGCGGACCTCCTGGAGCGGGATGAGCAGGTCCGGATTCTGCATCAGGCCGGCCTGCTTGACGCCCGCCCGGACCTTGGCGTCGGCCTCGGCGCGGTAGGCATTGGACGCCAGGTAGTCGCGTTCGGCGGTGGTGGCCGGGACGCCGAGTGCACGCAGCAGGACGTAACTCATCCAGCCCGTACGGTCCTTGCCCGAGGTGCAGTGGTAGAGCAGCGGGGCGGAGTGCTTGCTGTTCGCGACGTCCCGGGCGGTGGCGGCGAACTGGGCCCGGTTCCCGGGGCTGTCGACGAAGGCGCGGTAGACGTCCCGCATGAACTGCTCGGCCCCGCCGTCGCCGAGGGCAGCCTGCTGCTTGACCGGATCCGCTGAGGCGATGACCGACATCGTCATCCCGTAGAGGCCGCGGTCGTCGACCGAGCGGGAGGTGACCGTGAGGCCGGCCGGGAGACGATCGGCCCCGTCGTACTGGAGCTCCAGCGGGACTCGGAAGTCGATGACCTTCTTGAGGCCGAGGCCGGCGAGGGCGGTGACGTCCGGGCCGGTGAGCTTGCCGAGTCCGTCGGCGCGGAATACCTGGCCGTAACGGACGCTGCGTCCCGTGTACGTCCGGTAGCCGCCCAGGTCACGGACGTTGATCGCACCCTGGAGGGGGATCTGCCGGACGGCGGTGTGCTGACCGGTGGCCGCGGCGATCGGGGAGTGGGCCGCGGCCGCGGCCGGGGTGGACAGGGTGCCGAGAGCGAGTACGGAGATCAGGAATCCAGTGGCCAGGCGTGCACGTGCTGGGCGCATCGGGACAACTCCTCAACAGCATGGAGAGGGGATCACCCTGGTGTCGGCAGGGCGCTGAGCGTTTCGCGTGCCTCGGCCATGACGCGGTCGACGAGTTCCGCGCAGGACGGCAGGTCGTCGATGAGCCCGACGACCTGGCCGGTGGCCGTCAGGCCGAGGCCGGTGCGGCCCTCGACCATCGATGCCTTGAGCAGCATCGGAGTACGGGCGGCGAGCAGGACCTGGCTCCAGCTGAGGTCCTTGCTGTGTTTCATGGCGAAGCCGTCGCGGACCATCCGGTGTCGGCTCGGGCCGGAGATCTTCTCCGGTGACGATTTCGCCGCTGTCGCGCCAGGCCTCGGCGCACTGCGTACGGCGTCGACCAGGTGTACCGGCCCTGGCCGGGCGGCGCGTTGACCGGAGGGAAGTCGACTGTGACGACGGCGATGCCCTTGGCAGGGCTTGAGGTGGAGACACCCATGAGTGGATCAGCTACCTTCCACCAAACATTTGTTTGGTGGACATAGCAGTGGTTCGCGCGTCGCGGGAGGTGCGAGTTGAGTATCACAGTGGATCTGGCCGGACAAATCGCCGTCGTCACCGGCGGGACTTCTTCCCGCACATGAGTGAAAGGCCGGGGCGCCGCTGTGGGGGCTCCGTGCCCGACCCTCGCCGCAACCGGGGGCGGGCTCCCGCCTTCCCCGCCGGATCAGCGAGGAAGACACGGGACGGGCCCCGCCGGAGGCGCCCCGCGGGCTTTCCCGCCCAGTGGGAAACCGGGCTCCCGGACCGTGGCGGGATCGGCTTAACGTCGCCGGAACACCCACCCCGCCCCCTGGAGGAGCCACGATGCTCACGGAACGCCAGAGGCAGCAGGCCGCGGAACTCCTGCGCTCCGCCGAGCACGGCCGGACGCCGGTCGCCCCGCTTGTCGAGTCGTATCCGGGCATCGGCACCGAGGACGCGTATGAGATCCAGCTGCTCGGCATCCGGCACCGGCTGGACGCCGGGGCCGTGGTCAACGGCCACAAGGTCGGGCTCTCCTCGCCCGTCATGCAGCAGATGATGGGCGTGGACGAGCCCGACTACGGCCATCTGCTGGACGACATGGAGCTGTCCGAGGACCTGCCCGTACCGGTTGCCCGCTACTGCGCGCCCCGCATCGAGGTCGAGGTCGGCTTCGTGCTCGGCGGCGACCTGCCGGGCGAAGGGTGCACCGAGGCCGATGTGCTCGCTGCCACCGAACGAGTCGTGCCCGCGCTGGAGTTGATCGACAGCCGGATCGCGGACTGGCGAATCTCCATCGCCGACACCATCGCCGACAACGCCTCATCGGCGGGTTACGTCATCGGAGAGGGCCGCGACCCGCGCGAGCTCGATCTCAAGGCGATCACGGCGACGCTCCGTACCGACGGGGGTGAACTGCTGGCCTCCGGCCGCAGCGACGCCGTCCTCGGCGACCCGGCCACCTCCGTCGCCTGGCTCGCCCGCACCGTAGCCCGCTTCGGCGTGCCCCTGAAGAAGGGGCACGTGGTGCTGCCCGGCTCCTGCACCCGCGCCATCGACGTGGCCGCGGTCCGGACCTACACCGCTGAGTTCACCGGACTCGGCTCGGTTTCCCTCTCGTTCTGCTGAGGTATGGATGACCACGCACAAGACCAAAGCCACCGCCGCCATCGTCGGTTCCGGCAACATCGGCACCGATCTGCTCTACAAGCTCTTGCGGTCGGAGCACATCGAACCGCGCTGGATGATCGGCGTCGACCGGAAGAGCGAAGGCCTCGCCCGCGCCCGCGGCGCCGGGATCGAAGCCAGCCATGAGGGCGTCGACTGGCTGCTCGCCCACGACGAGAAGCCGGATCTGGTCTTCGAGGCCACTTCGGCATACGTGCACCGGGCGAACGCCCCGCGCTACGCCGAGCTGGGGATCAAGGCCATCGACCTGACCCCCGCGGCGGTCGGCCCGGCCGTCGTCCCGCCCGCCAATCTCCGGGCCCACCTGGACCGGCCCAACGTCAACATGATCACGTGCGGCGGCCAGGCCACCATCCCGATGGTGTACGCCGTCTCCCGTGTGGTGCCCGTGCCGTACGCGGAGATCGTCGCGTCCGTCGCCTCGCTCTCCGCCGGGCCCGGAACCCGCGCGAACATCGACGAGTTCACCCGTACGACCTCGCGCGGCATCGAGACCATCGGCGGAGCCGCGCGCGGCAAGGCGATCATCATCCTCAACCCCGCCGAGCCGCCCGTCATCATGCGCGACACCGTCTTCTGCGCGATTCCCGAGGACGCCGACCGGGACGCCATCGCCCTGTCGATCAAGGAGGTCGCCGAGGACGTGGCGACCTACGTCCCCGGCTACCGGCTTCGAGTCGAGCCGCAGTTCGACGACCCTTCCCCCGAGAACGGCGGCCAGGCCCGGGTAGCCGTCTTCCTGGAGGTCGAGGGCGCGGGCGACTTCCTGCCCCCGTACGCCGGAAACCTCGACATCATGACCGCCGCCGCCACCAAGGTGGGCGAGGAGTTCGCGAAGGAGATGCGCGCATGAGCCCGTACTCGCAGACGATCCCGTACTCGGACACGCTCGACATCCGCGTCACCGACTCCTCGCTGCGCGACGGATCGCACGCCATGCGGCACCAGTTCACGGGTGAGGACGTGTCGTCGGTCGTCGCCGCGCTCGACGCCTCCGGCGTCCCCGTCATCGAGGTCACGCACGGCGACGGACTCGGCGGTTCCTCCTTCAACTACGGCTTCTCCAGGACGCCCGAGCAGGAGCTCATCAAGATCGCCGTGGACACGGCGCAGAGCGCGAAGATCGCCTTCCTGATGCTTCCCGGGCTCGGCGTGAAGGACGACATCAAGGCCGCCCGGGGCAACGGCGCCGCCATCTGCCGGATCGCCACCCACTGCACCGAGGCCGACATCTCCATCCAGCACTTCGGACTCGCCCGAGATCTCGGCCTGGAGACCGTCGGCTTCCTGATGATGGCCCACTCGACACCGGCCGAGGCGCTGGCGAAGCAGGCCCGGATCATGGCCGACGCCGGCTGCCAGTGCGTGTACGTCGTCGACTCGGCCGGTGCCATGGTCATGGACGACGTCACGGACCGGGTCGGGGCGCTCGTCGCCGAGCTGGGCGACGACGCCCAGGTCGGCTTCCACGGGCACGAGAACCTCGGCCTGGGCGTCGGCAATTCGATCGCGGCGATACGGGCGGGTGCGCTCCAGATCGACGGCTCCACACGGCGGTTGGGCGCGGGCGCCGGCAATACCCCCGTCGAGGCGCTGGCCGCAGTCTGCGCCAAGATGGGCATCCGGACCGGCATTGACGTACTGAAGATCATCGACGCGGCCGAGGACGTGGTCAGGCCCGTCATGGACGGCGAGTGCCTCCTCGACCGGATGGCGCTGATGATGGGCCACGCCGGCGTCTACTCCAGCTTCCTCAAGCACGCCTACCGGCAGGCCGAGCGGTACGGCGTCTCCGGCGCGGAGATCCTGCTGCGCGCGGGGGAACGCCGACTCGTCGGCGGCCAGGAGGACCAGCTCATCGACATCGCGGTCGAACTCGCCGCCGCTCGACCGGGACCGTCGCAGAACCCCTAGGGCCTCTCGTTCGGATCACGCCGGGCTCGCGCGCCCCGGTCGCCGATCCGGCCTGATCCGGACGAAAGCCCCCAGCCAGGGCCGAGTCCTCGATCGCCGCCGAGCCTTTCCGGCGAGGGAGGACGAACCGCCGCCGGGGGGACCCGGCGCGATCGCACTGACCGTCACCACGACGACGTGGAGGGACACCATGAACGCTTCCCAGGACGAGTTTCGCCTCATCGAAGCCGCCGCCGCACCGACCCGCTTCGCCCGCGGCTGGCACTGCCTCGGCCTCGCCGACACCTTCAAGGACGGCAAGCCGCACGAGATCGAGGCCTTCGGTACAAAGCTCGTCGTCTTCCAGGGCGAGGACGACGGCCGACTCCACATCCTCAACGCCTACTGCCCCCACATGGGCGGCAATCTCGCACGCGGCACCGTGAAGGGCGACTCGGTCGCCTGCCCCTTCCACGACTGGCGCTGGGCGGGCAGTGGCAAGTGCTCCGGCATCCCGTACGCGCGCCGCATCCCGCCGCGCGCCAGGACCCGCGCGTGGACGGCGCTGGAGGAGAACAAGCAGCTCTTCGTCTGGAACGACCCCGAGGGCAACCCGCCCCCGGCGGACGTCGTCATCCCACGGATCGAGGGCGTCTTCAGCGACGAGTGGAGCGACTGGAGCTGGAACACCCTCCGGGTCGAGAACTCCCACTGCCGGGAAATCGTCGACAACGTCGTGGACATGGCGCACTTCTTCTATGTCCACTACTGCTTCCCGACCTACTTCAAGAACGTCTTCGAAGGCCATGTGGCCACGCAGTACATGGAGAGCTCGCCGCGCGGCGACGTCGACCTCGGCACACTGAGCACGGGCGGCGGACTGCGCTCCGACGCCTCGTACTACGGGCCCTCCTACATGATCGACCGGCTGTGGAGCGACATCGGAGGGGGCGTCGAGCTGGAGAGCGTCCTCATCAACTGCCACTACCCGATCGACGACAACAGCTTCCTGCTGATGTACGGCACGATCGTCAGGAAGCTGCCCGGCATGAGCGACGAGCAGGCCGCCGAGGCCGCCCGGCTCACCTCCGAGGGGCTCGCGGTCGGCTTCGAGCAGGACGTCGAGATCTGGCAGAACAAGGCGAAGATCGACAACCCGCTGCTCTCCGAGGAGGACGGGCCGGTCTACCAACTGCGGCGCTGGTACGAGCAGTTCTACGTGGACGTCGGTGACGTCAAGGACGCGATGGTCCAGCGCTTCGAGTTCGAGATCGACACCGACCGGGCGACCGCGGCCTGGCGCGCGGAGGTCGACGAGAACATTGCTCGCCACAAGGCCGAGAACGGCGGTCGGCATGCAGCCCGTTGAGTGCGGACTCTGCGGAAACCAGGTCCTGTGCGGGAAGTTCAGCATGGCCCACACCCAGGTCCAGTGGACCGAGGACGCCTCGCGGGTGTGCCAGGAGTACCGCTTCCGGATGCGTACCTGCGGTGCGCTGCGCGACAGCATCGACCGTGCCGTCGAGGACGGGACCGTCGAGGTGGCCGATGCCTAGGACGTACCGCGTGAAGGTCACCGAGGTCGTCACGGAGACCGCCGACGCCCGCACGCTCGTCCTGCGGCCGGAGGCCGGGAGCGAGGAACGGTTCGCTTATCTGCCGGGACAGTTCCTCACCCTGCGGTTGCCCGGAGGCGCCGCCCGCTGCTACTCCCTCGCCAGCTCCCCGCTCACCGGCGAGTCCATGAAGGTCACGGTGAAGCGGGTGCCCGGCGGACTCGGCTCCACCTGGGTCTGCGACCAGGTGTCGGTCGGCGACGAGCTGGAGGTGCTCCCGCCGGCCGGCACGTTCACCCCCGGCTCCTTCGATCAGGACCTGCTCCTGGTCGCGGGCGGCAGCGGCATCACCCCTGTGCTGTCGATCGCCAAGTCGGCTCTGGCGAAGGGGCAGGGCCGAGTCGCGGTCTTCTACGCAAACCGCGACCAGTGCTCGGTCATCTTCCGCGACGAACTGTGGGGACTGGCCGAGGAGCACCCGGACCGGCTGGTCGTGATGCACTGGCTGGAGACGCTCCAGGGGCTGCCGACGGCCGCGCTGCTGGCGTCCGCACTCGCCCCGTACGTTGGGCGCGAGGCGTATCTCTGCGGACCGGGACCGCTGATGGACGCTGCCGAGCACGCACTCCGTTCGGCCGGAGCGCCCGGCCGCAGTATCCACCGCGAGAAGTTCTTCTCGCTGAGCGGCAATGTTTTCGAGGCGGCGCCGACGGCCGCGGGCGAGACCACCCGGACCGCCGAGGTCGAGCTCGACGGCCGGACCCACCGCGTTCCCTGGGCCGCGGAGCAGCCACTCCTCGACGCGCTGCTCGCCGCCGGGCTCGACGCCCCGTACTCCTGCCGCGAGGGCGCGTGCAGCGCCTGCTGCTGCCGGGTGGTCTCGGGCGAGGTCACGATGGTGCGCAACGAGATCCTCGACAAGGAGGACATCGCCGAGGGGTACGTCCTGGCCTGCCAGGCCGTACCCCTCAGCGAGAAGGTGGAAATCAGCTATTCCTGAGGCTCCTGGTGGGCCTGACCGGCCGGCTGCGGTTCACATCCACTCGGTGAACCGCAGCCAGCCCATCATGCTGTCCATCGCCTGCTCCGACACGCCCGGCGCGTAGCTCGGCGCCGGAGCCGCCCGGGAGGCGCGTCCCGGGCCGTACATCTCCCGCCACACCGACCGCGCGCACGCCTGCACCACCGGCGCCAACCGCTCCAGCTCCCGGTGCCCGCCCTTCCCCGAGACCGAGATGGCGGCGACCGCCCGTCCCGCCCCGCGCAGCGGAGCCGCCACGCACGCGATGCCCCGGAAGCTCTCCTCCCGGTCGAAGGCCACCCCCCGGTCCCGGGCCGCCGCCAGCTCGGCGCGGAGCGCGACCGGCCGGACGATGGTGCGCGGCGTGCGCGCCCTCAGACCGTCCAGCAGGACCAGTTCCAGCGCCGCCGGATCGCTGAACGCCAGGATCGCCTTGCCCGCCGCCGTGCAGTACGCCGGCATTCTGCCGCCCACCCGTGAGGGCACCGTCGAGTCGTCCGAGCCGCCGATCCGCTCCAGGTAGACGACGTCCGAGCCGTCCAGGACCGCGAGATGCACCAGATGCCCCGTCTTCTCGTGCAGGGCGTGCAACTGCGGGAGCGCGGCCCGCCGCAGCCGGTTGTGGTGCGAGGCGAGCGCACCCAGCTCCAGCATGCGCATGCCCATCCGGTAGTCCCGGCCCTCGCGGTCCAGCCAGCGCAGCCGCACGAGCTGGTCGAGGATGCGGTGCGCCGACGACCGGGGCAGCCCCGAGCGGTGCATCACCTCGGTGAGGCTGAGCCGGGGCGCAGGCCCCTCGAAGGCGCCCAGCACCTTCGCGGCCTTCTCCAGCAGCGACAGCGTGGGCATAGGAATCTCCCCGGTGTACAGCGCGCAACCGCGACGTTGCGGGCGCGTTTCCGACGTTGTGCCGACACTGCCACGCGTTCCCGCCCAGTGGGAAGGAGGTATTTCGTTTCGGAACAGCAAAGCGTAGGTTCCTCGCACTCATCCACGATGAATCCGAGAGGGAATGCGCATGAGCGACGTAGAGGTCCTCGAAGCGGTCCGCGCTCTCGCCCCGGCCCTGCGCGAGCGCGCCGCCGAGGCCGAAACACTGCGCAGGGTGCCGGACGCCTCGATCAAGGAACTGGCGGCGACCGGCTTCTTCCGGCTCCTGCAGCCCAAGGCGTACGGGGGCCACGCCGCCGACCCGCGCGTCTTCTACGCGGCCGTCAAGGAGATCGCCAAGGCCTGCGGCTCCACCGGCTGGGTCTCCTCCGTGGTCGGCGTGCACCCCTGGCACGTCGGTCTCTACGACCCCAGGGCGCAGGAGGAGGTCTGGGGCGCGGACCAGGACGCCCGCATCTGCTCCTCCTACGCCCCGACCAGCAAGGTCACCCCCGTCGACGGCGGCTTCAAGATCACCGGCCGCTGGCACTTCTCCTCCGGCTGCGACCACGCCGACTGGGCCCTGCTCGGCGGCCTCATCTCGGACGCCGAGGGCCTGCCCGTCGACATGCGGACCTTCCTCGTTCCGCGAACCGACTACCGCGTCGACGACGTGTGGGACACCGTCGGCCTGCGCGGCAGCGGCAGCAACGACATCATCGCCGAGGACGTCTTCGTCCCCGAGCACCGCGCGCTCAGTTTCGGCCCGGTCACCGCACTCAAAACCCCCGGCCAGGAGATCAATCCCGAGCCGCTCTACCGGCTGCCGTACGCCGCCGTCTTCACCACCACCATCTCGACGCCGATCGTCGGCATCGCCGAAGGCGCGTACGAGGGCTATGTCCGCGCAACCCGCGAGCGGTTCCGGGTCTCGTACGGTCAGCAGGTCGCCGAGGACCCCTTCGCGCAGGTCCGGATCGCCCGTGCCGCGAGTGATATTGACTCCTCCTGGCTCCAACTCATGCGAAATATAGGTGAGTTGTACGAGATCGCGGCACGTGGAGAGGAACCCCCGATGCTGCTGCGTGCCCGCACCCGTCGCGATCAGGTACTCGCCACCGAGCGCTGCGTCGCCGCCGTCGACCTGCTGATGGAGAACGCGGGCGGCAGCGCCATGCGGTCCAAGGGCGGCAACATCGTCCAGCGCGCCTGGCGCGACATCCACACCGGGCGCGGCCACGCCGCCAACGACCCCGAGCGGGCGCTCGTTCTCTTCGGCCAGGGCGCGCTCGGCCTCGACGTCCAGGACACGATGCTGTGAGCAACGACGGAATCACCTACGAGAGCACCTCGCGTACGGCCGAGGCCGCCGGTCTCACGCTCCATTACCACGAGGCGGGACCCGCGAACGGCCCTGTGGTGATCATGCTGCACGGCGGCGGCCCCGGCGCCTCCGGCTGGTCCAATTTCGGCGGCAACCTTCCGCATTTCTCGCGGTCGTTCCGCACGCTCCTCATCGACCAGCCCTGCTACGGCCGCTCCGCGAAGCCCGAGCTCGACCGGGACTACTTCAGCTACAGCGCCGAAGCCATAGCAGCGCTGATGGACGAACTCGGCATCGAAAAGGCCCACTTCGTCGGGAACTCGCTCGGCGGCGGCACGTCGGTGCGGATGGCGCTGAACCACCCGGAGAAGGTCGGCAAGCTGCTGCTGATGGGCCCCGGCGGGATCTCGCTCAACCTCTTCGCGCCCGACCCGACCGAGGGCATCAAGCGGCTGTTCGAGTTCAGCGCCGCCTCCGAGCCCACCCGCGAGCAGATGCGCACCTTCCTCACCACCCTCGCGTACGACCCGTCGATCGTCACCGACGCGCTCGTCGAGGAGCGCTTCGCGCAGGCCATCGACCCCGAGGCCCGCCTCGGCAACGCCCGGATGGCCGCCTCCTTCGCCAACCCCGCCTGGCAGCAGGCCACCATGCTCTGGCGCGAGGCCCACCGCATCACCCACCCCGTTCTGCTCACCTGGGGCCGTGAGGACCGCGTCAACCCGCTCGACGGCGCGCTGCTCGCCCTGAAGGCCATCCCGGACGCGCGCCTGCATGTCTTCCCGCACTGCGGCCACTGGGCGCAGACGGAGAAGGCCGACGAGTTCAACCACCTCGCCACCGCTTTCTTCCAGTAGGAGAGACCGGCAACGGGGGCAGGGGGGAGGCGTGGCGGGGCCGGGCACGCACTCCTTCGAGGCCACAGCAGCCAGGAAACCCCTCCGGCGTCGTCGCCAGTCGGCAACGCTCCTTCCCCGAGCTCGCGGCTGCGCTCAAGCCGCGGAGACCTCATCCGCTTCCCCCTGCGCCGTGCGGCGGCACGGACCCGGCACCACCCTTCTCCGCCCCCCATTGCCGGTCCCTCCAAGACGACAGCGTCTCGAACCGAACTGAAGGGCCTTGGATCACCATGGACATTCGCGCTCTCGGCTACCTGCGCATAGAGACCACCAAGCTCGACGAGTGGCGCACCTACGCCCTCGACATCCTCGGCATGATCGAGGCGTCCGGCTCCACCGACGACGTCCTCCACCTCCGCATCGACGACCGCGCGCACCGCTTCGCGATCGTCGCCGGAGAGCAGGACCGGCTGCTCGCGGCCGGCTTCGAGGTGGCCAACGCGGCGGCCCTGGCCGAGGTCGCCGCCGAGCTGGAAGCGGCCGGCACCCCCGTCAAGCCGGGCAGCACGGCCGAGCTCGCCGAGCGCCGCGTGCAGGGCTTCATCCGCTTCGAGGACCCGAGCGGAAACCCGGTCGAGGTCTTCTGGGGCCAGGAACAGGACCACACCCCGCTCGGCACCCCGTACGGCAACCGCTTCGTCACCGGAGACCTCGGCCTCGGTCATGTCGTCCTGCCCGCAACCGAGTTGGCAGAGACCCTCGCCTTCTACGAGAAGCTCATGGGCTTCCAGCTCCGCGACTCGATGAGGCTGCCCCCGCAGGCCGTCCCGACCGGCAAGCCCGGCCAGGACTTCTACTGGATGCACTTCCTCAGCCCGAACAGGCGTCACCACAGCCTGGGCCTCTACCCCGGTGCTCTGCCGCCCGGCATCGTGCACTTCATGGTCGAGCTGGAGACCCTCGACGACGTCGGCTTCTGCCTGGACCGGATGAACAAGGCAGGCATCCCCATCGCCTCCACCCTCGGCCGGCACAGCAACGACCGCATGGTCTCCTTCTATGCCCAGGCACCCGGCGGCTTCCAGGTCGAGTACGGCTGGGACGGCATGGTCGTCGACCCCGCCACCTGGGTCGCGAAGGAGATCACCTCCGACAGCTTCTGGGGCCACCAGTGGAACGGCTGAACGAATCAGCTGATTTCCGTGAGGTCCTCGGCCGCTTCGCCTCCGGCATCACCGTCGTGGCCGCCCTCGACGCTGACGGCGAACCGGTCGGCCTCGCCTGCCAGTCCTTCGCTTCGCTCTCCCTCGACCCGCCGCTCGTCATGCTCTGCGTCGGCAAGACCTCCAGCAGCTGGCCGAAGGTCCAGCAGGCCGGCCGCTTCGGGGTGAGCATCCTGGCCGAGGAGCAGCAGGACGTGTGCGCGGCGCTCGGCAAGCGCGGCCCGGACAAGTTCCGGGATGTGCCCTGGGAGCTGTCCGAGCACGGGGCCGTCCGCGTCGAGGGCGCGCTGGCGACCGTCGACTGCGCGCTCCACGAGGTCCACGAGGCGGGGGACCATCTCGTCGTCACAGCCCGTGTGCTGGAGCTGACCACCCGCGAGGACGGGCTGCCGCTCCTCTACTTCCGCAGCGCCTACGCCGCCGGGACCTTCTGATGCCCGTCGGCGTGACGGAACCACGCGCGGCCGAGCCCGTACCCACCGAGGCCGGCAGGGGCGACCGTGATGTGCGCCCCTGTCACCTGGGCCGCTCCGCGCCGATCCACCGCGCATCACCGGTCCGCGCACCCGCCTCGCGGGCAGCTTCCCGCCCGACGGGACACTGCGCGTCCACGTCCCCGGGAGACACCCGATCGGTACGTGGTGTGGGCCACGGTCCCGGACCGCGCGGACGAGCCCGTACCGACCGAGGCCAGACCCACTATCCGTTGATCTTGAAGAGGGCGGAATCCGGATGAGTACGAACAGCACCACGTGGGACCACACCTATGACGTCGTCGTGGTGGGATCGGGCGCGGCCGGCCTGGCCGCCGCGATCACCGCACGGCTGCGCGGTCTCAGCGCCCTGGTCGTCGAGAAGACCGATTCCTACGGTGGCTCCACCGCCCTCTCGGGCGGCGCCATCTGGGTCCCGGCCAACTTCCACCTCGACGAGGCCGGCCTCGGTGACACCCGCGAGAAGGCCCGTGCCTACCTCGACGCGACCGTCGGCGACCGCGTCCCCGCCGAACGCAAGGAGGCATACCTCGACCACGGACCGCGCATGGTCCGGGAGTTCCACGACAAGACGGCGGTCCGCTTCGTCTACACCCCCGGCTACTCCGACTACTTCCCGGAGCGTCTCGGCGGCTACCCGCAGGGCCGTTCCATCGAACCGGAGGTCTTCGACTTCAAGCAGCTCGGAGACCTCCGGCACAGCATGCGCCGCGCCGGGCTGCCCACGTACGGGCTCACCATCACCTCGTACGACTTCCGCTTCCTCAACATGGTCGCCCGCACCTGGGCGGGCAAGAAGACCTCGGTCAAGGTCGGGCTGCGGGCGGCCAAAGCCCTGGCCACCGGCGCGAAACCGCTCTCTCTCGGCGAGGCGCTCATCGCGCGGATGCGCTTCTCGCTGGACCGGCTCGGCGGCGAACTGTGGCTGAACACCCCACTCACCGGCCTGGTCGAGGAGGACGGCCGGATCACCGGCGTACGCGTGACGCGCGCCGGCAAGGAGCGGACCATCCGGGCCACGGGCGGCGTCATCCTCGCCTCCGGCGGCTTCTCGCACAACCAGCGACTGCGCGAGAAGTACCTCCCCGCGCCCACCTCCACCGACTGGACCTCCGCCTCCGAGGGCCAGGTCGGCGACGCCCTGGAACTGGGCACGGAGGCCGGAGCTGCGACCGACCTGCTCGACAAGGTGTGGGGCGCGCCGTCCGTCTGCCCGCCCGGCGAGAAGCCCTTCTTCCTGGTCGCGGACCGCGGCATACCGGGCATGGTCATCGTCGACCAGGCGGGGGAGCGGTACGCCAACGAGGCTGCCCCGTACCACGAGTTCGTCGACCAGATGTATGCCAACGACCGGCCGGACGACTCGGCCTCGACCGTCCCGTCCTGGCTGATCCTCGACGCCCGCTCCAAGGCCCGCTACCTTTTCATGGGCCTCTTCCCGGGGCAGCCCTTCCCCAAGAAGTGGACCAGGAGCGGCTTCATCAAGAAGGCCGCCACACTGGACGAACTGGCCGCGCGGATGGGCGCCCCCGCGGACCGGCTCCGCACCACGATCGACCGCTTCAACCGCTTCGCCGCATCCGGACGCGACGAGGACTTCGGCCGCGGCGACAGCGTCTACGACCGCTACTACGGCGACCCGACCCTCCCCAACCCCAACCTCGCGCCACTCACCAAGGGTCCGTATTACGCCATCCCCGTCCACCCCGGCGACATCGGCACCAAGGGCGGCCTGCTCACCGATGGCACGGCACGTGTGCTGCGCGAGGACGGCACGGCCATCGAGGGCCTGTACGCGTCCGGGAACTGCTCGGCCGCGTCCATGGGCGAGACCTACCCCGGTCCGGGCGCGACGATCGGCCCGGCGATGGCCTTCAGCTGGGCGGCAGTCAACGACATCGCTGGGAGGCCGACCCCGCAGGCGTGACGTCGAGCGCTCCGGCCGATGTCGTATCGCGGCGTCCTGTCAACTCCTCCACGGCCGGTGACGAGGCGGGGAAGGCGGTGCCGGTCGCCGTCAGCTCCGTGCGGCGTACACGATGAGGTTGTCGACGGGGTGGCCCTGTGCGTCGAAGGCGCCGTCGCAGGTGATGAGACGCAGCACGCGTTCGTCGGTGGCGCCGTAGACCTTCTTGGTCGGGAAGGCCTTCTTGCTGGCGGTCTCGGTGCCGGTGACCCGGAAATGGATCTCCGCTCCCCGGTTGTTGCGGATCGCGATGTCCGCACCCTTGGTGATCTTCTTCAGATCGTGGAAGACGGCCTTGCCGAAACGGGTGTCGTTGTGTCCGATGAGGACCGCGGCGCCACGCTCGCCGGGGGCGGCGCCACCGGTGTACCAGCCGGCCGTCATGCCCTTCTCGGCGGGCGGGACCTGGACGGTGCCGTCCTCGTTCAGACCGAGCCGCATCAGCGGGGTGTTCACCCCGATCGAAGCGATGCTGAGCTGGACGGGGGCCGCTGCGGGCTCGGACCCCTTGTGCGTCCCGGTGCCGTCGGGGCCGGTGTCCTTCGCAGAGTCGCGAGGAGTACTCGCCCTGCTGTCCGGTGCGTCGGACGCGGCGTCCACGGCGTGGGAGGAACAACCGGTGAGGACGAGACAGACGAGCACCGGAAGTGCGGCGCGCCAGAACGGGGGAGGTGTGGGGGACATGAGGGCTCCAGATCGGGACGGAGATCGGCAGTGGCGCCGCCCTGGAGGGGCGGCGCCACCAGGGGGAGGTGCGGCCGTGGCCGGCGATCGACCGATGTGCGGCCGATCGGCGTGTGGTCAACTGCCGCACGCCGTCAACCGCCGTGCTTCGCGGTCAGTTGCCGTGAAGGCGGTGCGGCGCGGGCGGCTTCAGCCGTTGCGCTGCGCGGCGGAGCGTCGGCGCAGCACCACCGTGCCCGCTCCCGCGACCAGCAGAGCGGCGGCGGCCGAACCGGCGAGGGCGGTGGTGCTGTCGCCCGAGGTGCCGGCCGGCCGCTCGCCCGCGGCGACGCCACCGCGCGGAGTGACGCCGGCCGAACCCTTGGCGGAGCCGGCTCGCTCGACGGCGGGCGCCGAGGTGGGACGGTCGCCCGCGGCGACGCCGCCACGCGGAGTGACGCCGGCCGAACCCTTGGCGGAGCCGGCTCGCTCGACGGCGGGCGCCGAGGTGGGACGGTCGCCCGCGGCGACGCCGCCACGCGGCACCACCGACGGCTGAGCCGCCCGCGCGGGCGCGGCGGACGGGGCCGTCGGCGCGGGAGTGCTGTCGGCGAAGGCCGCGGCGGACGGGACGAGTACCGCGCCGGCCGCCACGGCGGCGAGGACTGCGGTACGCAGGGACAGGCGGTGGGACATGGGATGGCTCCATTCCAGGTCGGCCTCAAAGGTGCCCGGTCATCGGTTCGCACCGGGCGCGAGGCATGCCGACAGGCTGGCGTGAAGTTATGAAGAAGCTGTCAGAACGCTGTGGTCATCGCATCAGGTCTGGTCCGGCCCGCGCTCTGCCATGCCTCCCGGCACGGTCGTCGAGCCGAACTCTCCCGGCCCCGTGCGCGCGGGCCCTATCGGCAGCCGGAGGGTGAACTCCGAGCCCTGGCCCTCGACGCTCACCGCGCTCACCGAGCCGCCATGCGCCTCGACCAGTTTCCGCACGATCGCCAGGCCCAGCCCGCTGCCACCGGTGCGGCGGCTGCGGGACTTCTCGGCACGCCAGAAGCGGTCGAACACATGGGGCAGATCACCGGCCGAGATGCCGCTGCCCGTGTCGGTGACCTCCACGACCACGTCGCCCGTCACCACGTCGCTCACCGCGCCGACGCCCGTGGTCGCATCGTCCGCCACTTCGCCGGCAACGACTTCGCCCGCCACGACTTCACGCGCCGCCACCTCGTCCGCCACGGATCCGGAGACGTAGGCGTGCAAGGTGACATGCCCACCCGCCGGGGTGTGACGTATCGCGTTGGAGACCAGATTGCCGATGGCCTGGCGCAGCCGGACCGGGTCGGCCGTCAGCTCGGCAGCGGGGGCGCCGGCCGCCGCCCTCAGGACCGTCAGCGTGACTCCCGCGATCTCGGCCCGCGCCTGGTGGGCCGCGGCGACCTGGCCCAGCACCTCCTCGGCGCTCACCGGCTCGGGGTGCAGTCGCAACGCACCCGCGTCGGCCGCGGCCAGATCCTGGAGGTCGTCGATGATGTGCTGCAACTGCACGGCCTCCGTGTGCAGCGAGGAGATGAACGCCGGGTCGGGCTCCGCCAGGCCGTCCTGCGCCGCCTCCAGCCAGCCGCGGATATTGCTCAGCGGGGTGCGCAGTTCATGGGCGACATCGCTGACCATGTCCTTGCGCTGCCCTTCGAGGCGGGCGCGGTGGGCGGCCATGTCGTTGAAGGCCGCGGCGAGCCGCCCGATCTCGTTGTCGTCGGTGACCCGCACAGGTGCGGAGTCGTCCCCGTCCCGTATCCGCTGTGCCGCACCGGTGAGGGCGCGCAGCGGCCGCACCAGCCGGGCCCCGGCCAGCACCGTGGCCCCGACCGTCAGCGCCAGGACGAGTGCCGCGGCACCCGCGATCTTCGCGGTGTTCGCCGGGGAAAGATCGAAGCCCGGCACGGTCGTACTGCTCTCGTCGCCGATGAACAACAGCGCGGGTGAGGCGACATAGGAACTGAGCTGTTCGCGTCGGGCCGTGCCCACACAGGAGGCGGTGGCCCGGTCGTCGTCGCCGGTCCGGACGCTCGGTACGGGGGCGACCACCCCGGCATCCGCACGCGCGGCCGGCACCGGTTCGGGGCGCGCGCCCCAGGACAGGTCCAGATTGAGCTGCACGCTCGCGCGACCCTGACGTTTCAGGCAGGCGTTGGCCAACTGGTTGAGTTCCCCCAGCGCCTTGCGCTCGGTCGCTGTCGGGTGTGCCAGGTCGTCGCCCGCGCACCGGGTGCCGTCCATCCGGTCGGGATCGTTGCCGACGACCTCGATGCGCGGGCGACCACTCGGCCCCTCGACCGCGTCCGCCGCCACCCCGGACCGGCTCAGACACGCCACACTCCGCTGGGCGGCACGCCGCAACTCCGTACGTTCGGCCGCGGGCAGCCGGAACGGACCGACCGCGCGCGGGTCGACACGGTCGGCCGTCGCACCCGTCCGGCCCACCGTCTGGGACAGCGCCGTGTCCATGGACAGCGGATCGACGATCGCCGACGCCTGGGGCGGCAGCGCGAGCGGGGACGGCCGGTCGTCGGAATCGGCGAGGGGCCGCCGCTGCTCGGTGGTGAGGGCGATCCGCCGGCCGGACCGCCGCGCCAGGTCGCGCACGGTGCTGTCGGCGCCGTCCCAGGTGGGATGCGTCGCCGCGTATCCGAGCAGCGTGTTGTAGATCCGGGCGTCGGCGGTGAGATTCTGCCCCTGCTCCTGCTTGATGGCGCCGGAGGTGGTCTGTACCGCGATCCAGGCGGTCGCGGCCACCGAACATGCCGCCACCAGGGCCGACACCGCGAGCAGACGGCCGAACAGACTCTTGCGCAGCGGCAGCCGCGCCCGCTGCCCAGGACCGGTCCGATGCCCATGACGAAGCCGCGCCCGCTGTTCACGGCGAGGGGACACGTCGGCCACTCCGCTACGACGACGCACGCGCGGGGTTCCTCGCCGGGTCCGTCAGCTTGTAGCCCACACCGAAGACGGTGAGGAGCCGGGCGGGCCGACGCGGCGCGGGTTCGATCTTCTTCCGCAGGTTCATGATGTGTACGTCGACGGTGCGGAAACTGACGTACCGGTCGAAGCCGTGCAGCTCCTCCAGAAGCCGCTGCCGGGTGAAGACCCGCTCGGGCTCGGCCGCCATGGCGGCGAGAATGCGGAACTCACCGGGGGTGCACTCCACGGACCGGCCCTCGGCCGACACCTCGTGCCGTACCGGGTCGACCGTCAGCGCGCCGACCCTCAGTGCCTGGTCCTCGTCAGGTTCGGCGGCCGTGACCCGCCGGGTGCGGCGCAGCAGCGTCCGCACGCGCGCCATCAACTCGCGCGGACTGTACGGCTTCGTCATGTAGTCGTCCGCGCCCAGATCAAGACCGAGCAGCAGATCGTCCTCGGTGCTGCGGGCCGTCAGCATCAGCACCGGCACCTCCCACTGCTCGGCGCGCAGCACCCGTACCACGTCCAGGCCGTCGGCCCGCGGCATCATCACATCGAGCACCAGCAGATCGGGCTCCCGGTGCCGGACCTCGGCGAGGACCGCGAGGCCGTCCCCGACGACCCTCACCGTGTGACCCTCGTGTTCGAGGTATCGGCGTACGAGTTCGGCCTGCTTCTCGTCGTCTTCGGCGACTATGACGTTTGCGCACACGGGGACGATCGTAGAGGAGCCCGCGCGCACCCGCTCGTGGCGCCTGACCGCCGGGTTCAGCCGTGGAGCGGACCACCGGCCCACGGACTCGACCCGCGGACACCGGATCGGGGAGGGAGCACGGGTGAGCGGCAACGGCGGTGCCGCGGACGAGGGGGCGGTTGCACAAGACGCTCCGCGGGGACGCGATGGTGGCCGGACCGTTGGTCATGGCGAGACACGTGGGGCAGTTCGTGCCGCCTCCCACCGCGCCGAACGCGCACCGAGCCGAGTGCCTCCGCCATGCCGCGATCTTGCCGTGGGCCCCGCCGACTGGTCTTGTGTACCGCGGGCGCCGCGGGGTGTCCGTGACGACGAGGTCCGCCGGTCGCAGGCGCGCAGACGCGGCCCCGGCGGGGGAAGTGGTGAGTCGGTGACCGGACACGATGCACGGGGCACGCTGCCCGAGGGGCTCGGCGAGGCGATACGCGGCACCGCCGAGGACATCGCCGCACTGCTGCGCGGGGTTGCCGACACGAGCGTTCCCGTGCCCCGCTCGGAGTGGACCGTTGGGCAGGCGGCGGCACATCTGGCGCAGGCCAACGAGCTGATGGCGGACATCGCGGCCGGACAGGAGCGCAGCTACGGGGACGGAACGCCGCAGAGTCTCGCCGCGGCCAACGAGCGCGCGCTCGCCGCCTTCGGGGAACGGGACGCCGCTCCGCTGGCCGGGTCGATCGTGACGCACGCCGAGGCGTACCTCACGGCGATGGACCGGTGCACGACGGACGGAGACGGGACCGTGGTCACCCCGTTGGGCCCGATGAGCCGGGCGGTGCTGGGCTCGTACCTGCTGACACACATGCTCGGTCACGGTTACGACCTGGCCCGCGCGCTGGGCCGCCCGCACGTGATCGACCGCACCCGCGTCGAGCTGTCGCTCCCCTTCCTGATCACCGCGATGCCCCGGGTGGCCGACGCCTCGGCCACCGCCCGGCTGACGGCTCGCTACACGGTCCGTCTGCGGGGCGGCGCCCGCTTCGGCGTCACGTTCTCCGAGGGCGCCGTAACCGTCTCCCCCCAGCCGCCGACCCGCCCGGACTGCACCATCCTCACCGAGCCGGTCGCCTTCCTCCTGATGGCACTGGGACGCAGCGACCCCTGGGGAGCCATGGCCCGCGGCCATGTCCTCGCCTGGGGCCGCAAGCCCTGGCTCGCCCCGCGCTTCCCGAGGCTGTTCAGGGCGCCCTGAGCGACCGACCGACGCGCCACGGGCGGCCGTAGCCGCCCGGACCTTCACGAAACGCGCGTCTTCGGGCGTGTGCGCGCAATCCCCATGTCGCGTCGAGACGGTCATCCTCCCCGTGTTCAGGGGATATTGACCCGTCTGACGCTAACGTTGATCCGCACGGTGGCAGCGGCGGTGCCGGGGAGGCGCACCGCGCGGAACACCGGGAACGAGGAGTGCGCGACATGCTGGATCCCACTTCGGTGGCGGCCATTTCGGCGGTACTCGGCGCGGTTGGTTCGGGGATGGCCAACGAGGCCGGCAAGTGGGCCTGGGAATCGACCGGCGGTGTCGTACGGCGCATCATCGGCCGGGAGGTCCCCGCGCCCGTCGGTCCGGGTGAACAGGACGACGTGGCCCGCATGGTCCACGAGCAGATCCGTGCGAACCCGCAACTCGCGGCCTCCTGGAGTGCGTTCGCGGCACGAGTGCCAGGCGGACCGGCTCCGGTCCGAGCCACGCAGTCACACCTCCCCGCCTCCATCAGGTTCTTCACGGACCGCAGGGAGGCGATGAGGCGGCTGCGGCGCGAGGCATCCCGGCGCCCGGACGGACGGCCCCGGCTCGCCCTGGTGCACGGCCCCGACGGCATGGGTTCCAGCACTCTCGCCGTGCACTTCGGATCCACGCCGACCCGTCTCTTCCCCGACGGCCGGATCTACGCCGACCTCGGCGGCCGGGGTGCCGGGAGCGCACGTGACGCCGGAACCGTACTTCGAGCACTGCTCCGCCAACTGGGAGTGCGGGACGAGGAGATGCCGCCCGCGACCGACCGCCTCGGTGAGTTCTTCCGCCAGTGCGTGTCGGACCGTCGGCTCCTGGTCGTGCTCGACCACGCGCATTCGGCGGCCCAGGTGAGGCCGTTCCTCACGTCGGCGCCGGGGGTGTTCACCATTGTTGTCGCCCGGACCCCGTTCCCCGGCCTCGACGCCGTACGGGTCCCGGTCGGGCCGCTCACGGACCGGGACGCGGTGCGTCTGCTGACCGACGTCACCGACAAGTCAACCGTTGCAGCGGCCCGTGCCACGCTGCCGTCGCTGCTCGCACGCTGCGGCGGTTCGCCGTATGCCCTGCGCGCAGCGGCGGACCGGCTGTCCGCCCCGACGCTCGCGCCCCACCGGACCGAGGAGGAGAGCGACCCGGTCCGCGGCGCGGCGGAGGACAACTACCGGATCCTGGAGCCGGAGACCGCCAGGCTGTACCGGCTGATGGCGCTGCGCGGCTGGCCCGCCTTCGACGCCGCGACGGCCGGGCGGACCACGGGCCAGGACCCGTCGGTCGCCGCCGGGCTCCTCGCGGACCTCGCCGACCTGATGCTCCTGGAACGCGGCCGTGACGGAACCGGCGACGGGCGCTACCACTACCGCCCCGCCGTCCGTGCGCACGCCGAGGCGACAGCGATCCGCGAGGACGGAATCGCGGCCTGCTCCGCGGCTCTCACCCGCACCCTGCTCGGTTACGCGGACCTGGCGACATCGGCGGCGCATCAGGCGCTCCCGGAGAGCTGGCGCGTCCCGGCACCCGCCGACGACCGCACCGGGCAGCGCTACGAGGGCCGGGCCGCGGCCCTGGAGGCGCTGCTCGCGGAATCCGGCAACCTCGTCGAGGCCGTTCGCTGCGCCGAGGAGTCGGGCGACCCGCACATCGCCGTACGCCTGTGCCGTTCCCTGTGGCCGTTGCAGCTCAAAGCGGGGTACCACGAGATGCTGGTACCGGCGCTCCGCATCGGAGCCCGCCTGGCCGACACCCATCTTCCGGGAGGCCGCGACGCCGGCGCTCTCCACGCACAACTGGCGCACTCATTGACCGAGTTGGGACGCTGGGAAGAAGCGGAGACGGAGTCACTCGCGGCGGCGCGGGCCGAGGAGTCGGCCGACCACACGCGAGGCCACGCCTCGGCCGTGGAGTTCCTGGGCCTGCTCAGGCTGCGGCAGTGGCGGTACCGGGAGGCCTACGAGTGCTTCGACGAAGCGGACGGCATCCTGAACACGATGGGCGCGCACGACGACGGGACCGCCGACCTGCCACGTGCCCAGGCACTGTTGCAACGTCATCGCGGGCGAGCCCTCCGCGGGCTCGGTCAGCGGGAGGAGGCCCGAGAAAGGCTGGGGACCGCACTGCGCCACTTCCGGGCGAGCGGCGACACGTACAACACGGCCCGGACGCTCACCGATCTGGCCGAGACCTGGCTGGACGCTGAGGACACCGAAGCGGCACTGCCCCTGATCGACGAGGCGATCACGACGCTCGACGGCCAGCGTGCGGACTATCACCTGTCGCACCTGCTGCGCATGCGGGAGCGCTGCGTCACCTCGTAAGTCCTCGTTCCTGGCGCCGTTCCGGCGCCTTCACGTCGCTGATTCCGGAGAGGGCAGAGGAACGAGTCGCACGCCGTGCCGGCGGGTACCCGTCCGCACGCAGAGCCCGTCGGCCACCACCCGTGCGAGCCGCTCGGCGGCTGCGACCGTGTCGTGGCCGCCGGTGGCGAGCCACGCGTACAGGGCGGAGGCGCAGGCGGCGGGGTCCACACCGGACACCCCTTCGGTACCTGCGCCGGGCGCCGCAACCAGTCCGAGCGGCTCCGCACCACGCACCCGGACCACACACGTGGACGGCCCGGTCACGTAGGCCGCCAGGGAACAGCCGCGATGGCGGCGGAGCACCTCGGCGGTCCAGACCGACGGGGACCCGAAACGGGGATCGTCGGGCGCCCCGTCCCGGAAGATGACATCGGCCAGATCCAACTGGTCCACGTCACGGGTGTCCTCGTGCACGGCGACGTGCGTTTCTCCGCCCTCGTCCGGGCTCACTCCCGGCGGGCCCGTCCAGCGACTGACCGCGATCCTTCCCGGTCCGAGTACCCGCGACAGAACGTGCAAGGGGGCGGTGACCGTGCCGGGCTCGTAGTCGGGAAGCGGGAGCGGCTCGAGCGAGGCAGGCCGGCCGGGTTCGGGCGCGCCCATCATCGAGTAGAAGAGTCTGCGCAGCCGGACTGCGGATTCGCCGGGCACGGAGGTGGTGAACACGGCAGGCCCCGCCAACGGCCGGTGACGGCTGATGAGTTCCTCGATCTGTGCGGCCAGTGAGGCAGCGGGGTCGAGTCGCGGCGCCTCCCGCATGAACGCGGAGATCGGCGCATCGGGATCGAGGGCGTCGAGTGGCGCGGCTCCCAGGAGCACAGGGGTGCCGAGGGCGGCCGCGTAGTAGGTGACGGAACCGTGGTCCCCGATCACGGCATCGGCCGCCAGCAAGGCCTGCCGCCATCCCTTCAGCGGATCGATCAGCGTCAGCCCGCCGCGCCGCGCGCGATCGAGCCAGGCACGGATCTGACCGGGCCCGTGGCCGTGCCAGACATTGGGGTGCAGTACGGCGGCGAACCGATACTCGTCCACGGGGAACTCGGCAGCCACTCGATCCAGCAGGGCAGCCACGGCATCGTCCCCGTTGCTGCCCCGGTCTTCTCCACCGTCACCGAGAAGCGAATCGGAGTTCCAGGTCGAATTGAGCAGGACGAGCCGCTGTCCCGGTCGCACGGCCAGCGCACGGCGGAAGCGCTCACGGTAGGGCCGGGCGGCGAGTATCCGGTCGTAGCAGGGGTCCCCCGCGAGAACGGCGGTCGGTGCCGCCTCGGGGCACGCGACGCTCAAGCGTTCGTACTGCTCGGGATGGGAGAGGACGAGCGCGTCCGCGACAGGGGCGCCCCGCGACAGAAGCCACTCCGGCGCAAGCCCGAAGACGGGCGCGGGCGCCGCTGCCGCCCCCGCCCCTGACCCGGTGTCCGGTGTCCGGTGTCCGGTGTCCGGTGTTGCCAGCCTCTTAGTGTATCCGACACCGTGCGAGAGAATGGCCAACCTTCCGGAAAACCGTTCCAGTTGACCGCCGAAGCTCGCGGAGACGACCAGATCCACCGGAGTCTCAACCGCCTGTTGCCACGGCAGGACCGGCACCCCGGTCTCGGCCAGCAACTCGGCCGTGCCGGCCGCGAACGCCGAGGAGCCCGTACAGGTCACCAACAGCTGGACACGCAGGTCGTCGTCGAACAGAGGAAGCACATCGAGCAACCGGGTCGCGGAAGTCACGTTGTGCACGACGACGAGGACCCGCAGGCACGTGGCCCGGGTGGCCCACCGCGCCGCGTCAGCCCCCACCGGCACGCGCACCCACCCCGCCCGTCCGTACTCCATCCGTCTACCCCCTGCCCGCCCCGGCCCGCTCGCGGGATCACGATAGTCAACCAGTGCGACCTCCGGACACAACGCCCTGCTGTGCCTCGCCCAGGGCGTCGTCGGCGTGCCCTACGGCGTCGACCCTGCACACGTATCGTCACGCCTCCTCCGCGTGCCGTACGAACGCACGGTTCTCGATGCCCGCACCAGGCGCGGGTGGGCCGAAACGCTCTGCCGAGGGCACATGCAGCGGACTGGGCCTGCCCGTTTCCGGCCGGGGCAAGGGGTCTTGAGCATGCCACGGAGCTCGGCGACGAGGCCGCCCCGGGTTTCGGAACCCGGCACATGGCGACACGACACACCCTTGTGCCCCGTACCTATGGCTGCTCACCCCATGGGAAGGTCTCCCGCACCGTCCTACCGTGGCGGACCCGGACCACCGAGCCCACCCCGGACGGGAGAGCCGCGATGCGCAGAGCGACAAGCACCTTGCTCGGCATGCTCCTCACACTGCTGAGCCTCGGAGCAGCCACCACAGCGGCCCACGCCGCCCCACCCGGCTACCTCAGCCTCGAAGCCACCTACACCACCGTCGCCAACGGCTGGGACCGTGTCGACCGCTACCTCGACACCACCAGCGGCTTCCATGCCGAGCAGTACCCCCAGGACGGCCGTGGCGACCAGGACGGTCAGCGACGCACCTTCTTCGGCGGCGTCAAGCAGCCCTACTCCGGCCGGTTCCTCCTCTACTCCGCCCCCGGTTGGAACAGCGGCAGTCACCAGACCCCCGTCCTCCTCGTCCACGGCGCCAACGACAACGCCGACCGCGCCTGGGCCAACCCCGGCGAAGCCGGTGGCTACGGCTGCGGTGCCGCCTCCTGCCCCAGCACCGGACTCATGCAGTACCTCGCCGCCCGCGGCTACCGCGTCTTCGCCGTCAACTTCGCCCACAAGCAGGGCGACAACCTGATGCAGGCCCAGCAGGTCGGCGACGCCATCGCCGTCATCAAGGACCGGCTCGGGGTCGGCCAGGTGGACCTCGTCGGCTGGAGCAAGGGGGAGATGTCCACCCGCGCCTACGTCTCCTCACTGCGCCCCAGCTGGGGACGCCCCTACGCCTCAGACGTACGCCGCCTCATCACCCTCGGCGGCCCCAACGGCGGCTACGACTACCCCTACGCCCACGGCTGGGCCCACGACTTCAGCATCTGGCCGCAGTGCGGCGGCACCGTCAACGCCCCCTCGCCCCACCTCTACATGACGTGCTACGGCACCTACACCGCGCATCCCGAATTCGCCTTCACCCCCACCGACGGCTACGACGTCTATCCGGGACAGCGGCAGATGCTCGCGCGCTGGGACGCCACCTACGGCATCGACATGACCCAACAGGACTGGTACACCACGTACCACGGTGGCCAGGGCTTCTACACCTCCGGCACCGGCATCCAGACCGCCATCGACGCCGGCTCCCTGATCACCCCTCTGCACAAGGCAGGCGTCCCCGGCACCGTCGCCACCTACCTGCTCGCCGGTGGATCCCCCAGCGTCCTCGGCATCTACAACGAGAACCGCGGCCCCAGCGATGGCGTGGTCTTCGTCGACAGTGCCCTCGACCGCACCGGCATCGCCAACGTCGCCGGCACCGCCCTCATCTCCACCGCCAACCACCTCCAACTCGGCTGGCACTCCTCCGCCTGCGCCCAGATCGCCGCCTGGCTCGGCTGACCCCGCCACACCGAAGGACGGACCATGACCCCGCCTGCACTCCTCCCCGGCCTCCACGCCCGACGCATCACCACCCCCCGGCTCACCCTCAACCTCCTCGAACTCCCGGACCGGACCGGTGAACCCGTCCTCTTCGTCCACGGCAACGTCTCCGCCGCCACCTTCTGGCAGCAGACCATGCTCGACCTTCCCCCGGCCTATCGTCCCCTCGCCGTCGACCTCCGCGGCTTCGGCGACACCGATCCCCTCCCCGTCGACGCCGCCCACGGCCTGCGGGACTACAGCGACGACCTCACCGCCCTTCGTGACACCCTCGCCCTCGACCGTGTCCACCTCGTCGGCTGGAGCATGGGCGGTGGCATCGCTCTCCAACACCTCCGCGACCACCCCACCGCCGTCCGTAGCCTCACCCTCGTCAACCCCGTTTCCCCCTACGGCTTCGGCGGCACCCACGGTCCGGACGGCCGGCTCAACCACCCCGACGGCGCGGGCTCCGGCGCGGGTACCGTCAACCCCGAATTCGTCCAGCGCCTCAAGGCCGGAGACCGCAGCGAGGACTCACCACTCTCCCCCCGCTCCGTCCTCGCCTCCAGCTACGTCAAGCCGCCGCTCCGCCCCGCTCTTGAGGACGCCTTCGTCGACGCCATGCTCTCCACCCGCACCGGAGACAGCCACTATCCGGGCGACACCCGTCCCAGCGACCACTGGCCCGGCACCGCCCCCGGCTCCCGAGGTGTTCTCAACGCCATGGCCCCGATCCACTTCCGTATCGACGACCTGCACCGTATCGACCCCAAACCGCCCATCGGCTGGATCCGCGGCACCGACGACCTCATCGTCTCCGACACCTCTCTCTTCGACCTCGCCCACCTCGGTGCCCTGGGCGCCGTCCCCGGCTGGCCCGGCGCCGAGCACTGCCCCGCCCAGCCCATGGTCGCCCAGACCCGCCACGCACTCGATCACTACGCCGCCACCGGCGGCCCCGTCCGCGAAACCGTCATCCCCGACGCCGGCCACGCCGTCCACGTCGACAAACCCAAGGAGTTCACCGCCGCCCTCCTGGACACCCTCACCGCGGGCCGGTGAAGGGGCCGGGCCGTCCACCCCGTACGGTTGTGACGGCGTGACCCGTTGACACGGACGGCGTCTTGATGTCGCCCGACCAGCCGTCCATGGCCGTGATGGCCGGGCGGAACGCTTTCCACCGCAGGTCACGGGTGCACATCTTGGCGTCGTGCCGGTAGATGCCGCCGACGTCACCCGTGTTGTACGCGAGGCCGGACAGGGGCGCACCGGCGTATGTCGGGATCTGCCGGCGGATGCAGTCCGAGGACAGGCGGCGGCCGGCACGCCATATCGCTTCGATATGCCTGGATATCGGCGTCGGAGCCGATCTCGGAGCCCGCGCCCGTCCCGGCCGTCCTGCCCCGTACACCGCTACCGCGCCCGGAGCGTCGCCCTCACTTCGCGGTCGGGCTGCAGCGTCAGTGCCGGTACGGGGTTGACGATGCCCGGGTCCACGTCCAACTGGAAGCGGCGGGCCAGCACGGCCAGGATCAGTACCGCCTCGACCATCGCGAACCGCGTGCCCAGGCAGACCCGGGGGCCGCCGCCGAACGGGAACCAGGCGTACTCCGCGATCTCCTCGCCCGCCTCCGGATCCCAACGCTCGGGGCGGAACTCCTCCGGCTCGGGAAACCACCGTTCGTCACGGTGCGTCGCCCACTGGCTCGTCCACACCCTGGTGCCGCGCGGCATCGGGACACCGCCGATCCGCGCGCCCTCCTTGGCGACGCCGGTGACCAGCCAGATCGTCGGGTAGAGACGCAGGGTCTCCTTGACCACGCACTGGGTGTACGTCAGCCGGGCGTAGTCGTCGAACTCCGGCTCCCGGTCGCCGAGGACCCGGTCCAGCTCCTCGTCGAGCGCGGCGCGCGCCCGGGGATTGCGGGACAGTAGATACCAGGCCCAGACCAGCGTGGAACTGGTCGTCTCGTGTCCGCCGATGTACAGGGTGACCGTCTCGTCGCGTATCTCGCGGTCAGTGAGGTGCGCGCCCGTCTCGTCCACCGCGGTCAGCAGCCGGCTCAGCAGGTCGGGGCGGTCGTCCCCGCCGTCGCGGTGCCGGGCGACCACCCGGCCCACCTCGGCGTCGATGACCGCGGCGGCCTTCCTGATCCTGGCGCGGCCCGGTGTCGGCACCCAGTCCGGCAGCAGCGCGCCGATGCCCGCGAACTCCTTGCCGATCTCCTGCTGCGCCACGTCCATGGCCCGGCCCATCGCGTCGGCGTCGGCAGGGGTGTCCACACCGAAGATCGTGCGGACCGCGATCCTCTGCGTCAGCGCCGCCATCTCCCGCTTGACGTCCACGCGTTCACCGATGGACCAGGTGTCCGCCAGCTCCACCGCGCTGCTCGCCATCGTCGCCGCGTACGAGCGCACCTGCTTGGGCCGTACGGAGGGCTGCACCAGCGACCGTTTCCGCCGCCAGTCCGTACCACGGGCCACCACCACGCCGTTGCCCATCACCGTGCGGAACGCGATGCCGAGTGCGGGCTGGTCGAAGGTGCGTTCCGTCTCGGTGAGCAGTTCGCCGATGCACTCCGGATCGGCTATGTATACGCAGGAGTTGGGGCCGAATCGCCAGCCGACCATGTCCCCGTGACCGCGCAGCCGCTCGAAGAAGGCGAGCGGGTTCTTGGCGAACCACGGCAGGCTGCCGAGAAGCGGTAACCCTTTCGGGCCGGGCGAGATCGTGTGGGCTCGCGGTTCGGCGCCGACGGCCGGACCGGTCTCCGTGGACATGAAAATCTCCGCTCCCTTGTGGCGCGCCCGACCGGGTGCGCAGCGACCTGACCTCAGAGGTACCGCACGGCGCGGACCATGTCATCGGCCGTGTGCGGTACGTGAGTTGTCGAGGGTAGCCGCCGTGGTGCCCGGAGCGCGCGGGCGGTGGGGGAGCGGAGGGAGATCTTTACGCCGTCGCCGGACGAGGCTCGGTTCCTGAGCCCCGTCCGGCGACACCTGTCGGTGGGCTCCCGGTCCGGAGCCCGTCCCGCGACGCGTGGGTCAGACGCCCGGGGGAACCCGGGACGGGCGGCCGCCGCCGCGCGTGAGGGAGTAACCGAAGACCGCCGCGAGCGCCCCCAGAACGCCGCCGCCGACCGTCCACAGCCAGCGACCGGTCCACCAGCCGGAGGCCCAGCCGCCCTCGGGCTCGCTGCCGAGCGAGACCTTGGCCGACGTGTCGTCACCACCGTCGGCCGGTGCGTCCGATGCGTCCGAGGCCGGTGAGACGACGGACGTGCCGGGAACCAGCGGCCGGGCGAGCGTACCGTCGACGTCCGCGGCACCTCCCTTGTCGACCGTCGTGACCTCGACCTCGGTCTGCACCGGAAGACCGAGGTCCGCCGAGGGCAGGTCGACGACCGTGAGGCGCACGTAGTAGCTGCCCGGCAGCGGGTCGTTGGCCCACGGCTCGGACCAGGCGCGGACGGTCCGCAGTACGCAGGTCAGCTCGACGGTCGACGCGTCGGCCGCCGCCTTCCCGGTCTGGCGGCCGTACATGCAGGCCTGGCGGCGCCGCAGCCCGTCGTAGACATCGACCTGCCAGGTCGACGCGCCGTGCCGGGTCGCGGTCTCCGGCAGGGTGATCTTGGCCTTGACGGTGGCGCGCTGGCCCGCGTCGGCGGGGAACACCCAGTACAGGTAGTCACCCGTGGAGGCACCGGCGGTGGCGCGCTGGTTCTGCTGGACCGCCGTGGCCGTACGGAAGGTGGTGCCGGCCTCGGTGGGGCCGGACGCGCCGTCGGAGGCGCTCGGGTCAGGGCTCGCCGACGGAGTGTCGGCCGAGGCGGCGCCCGCCGACGTCAGCAGGGCGAGGCCGGTCAGCAGCGCGCCCGCGAGCACACGTGTCGTACGCATCATCAGTTGGTCCTCCAGACGGCGATGCGCCAGCGCGAGATCCAGCCGGTCAGCAGGCCCGCGATCAGCCCGGTGAGTACCAGCACGCCGAGCAGCCACCAGCCGTTGCCGAGGCCGAACGCGGCGACATCGGCCGCGTCGTCCGGGGCGTCCACCAGGTCCACGGTCAGCTCGACCGGCATGCCCGGCTCGGTCTTCACCGAGGCCGGGGCCGAGAAGGAGTTGCTCACCTGCAGGCACACGGTCTCGGCGGGAGGCTCGGTGCCGTCGTCCGCGGCGTCCTGCTCCGGCTTCGGGTAGCGCAGGCCGGAGGAGATCGCGTCGGTGCGGCCGGTGCCCGACTCCGAGCCCCGGACGATCTCCCGCCCGTGCACGGTCACCGCGCGCAGCAGCACACCGTAGTCGTTGTTCACGGCGCGGTCCGCCGAGACGCTGACCGAGGCACGCAGCTCCTGACCGGGGCGCACGTCCACCCGGTACCAGCGGTGCTCGCCGATCTTCTCCCGGTCGGTGTACAGGCCCGCCTTGAGCTCGGGAGCCTTGGCGCAGCGGTCCGCGCCCTCGGTAGCCACCGGTGTGACGACGGGCTCGGCGGCCCGGTCGACCAACTGCTTGACCCGGCCGGAGAGTTCATCGGCGTGCTGGACGGCGGTATAGGTGCCGCCGGTGGCCTCGGCGATGCAGGTCAGCTGCTCGCGGATCTTCGCGTTCGGCACCAGGCCCAGCGTGTCGATGACGAGGTGGATGCCGCGGGCCGCGATGTCACGTGCCACTTCGCACGGGTCGAGCGGGCCACAGGTGTCCTCGCCGTCGCTGATCAGCACGATCCGGCGGGTGGAGTCACCGCCTTCGAGGTCGTCGGCGGCGCCCAGCAGGGCCGGGCCGATCGGGGTCCAGCCGGTGGGTGCCAGGGTGGCGACCGCGGTCTTCGCCTCGGTGCGGTCCAGCGGACCGACCGGGTACAGCTGCTTGGTGTCCTTGCAGCCGACCTTCCGGTCATTGCCCGGGTAGTCGGCGCCGAGCGTCCGGATACCGAGCTCCACCTGCTCGGGCACCGCGTCCAGGACCTCGTTGAACGCGTGCTTCGCCGCGGTCATCCGGGACTGGCCGTCGATGTCACGGGTCCGCATCGAACCACTGACGTCGAGCACCAACTCGACCTTCGGGGCGGCTTTGGTGGGGGTCTCATCGGCTGCGGCGGGAAGTGCCGTACCGAGCCCGGCGGTCAGGGTGGCGAGCAGAATGCCCACCCCGACCGTCAGCCTTCTTCTTATGATCATCGCCGGATACTATTGAAGATCGCTTCGCTTCCCCAAACCGGCCCGACCGCGGCCACGGGCCCACGCCCGAGGCGGCCCGGACGAAGTGACAGCAAGTCAGCGCCCCTTGCCGGGTGTGTCAGGTGTACGGGAGTCAGGCCCCGCCCAGCAAGGGGTCCGTGGCCCGCTGCAGAACCGAGCCGACCCGCTCCCAGGTGGCCGAGTCCTTCTGGACGAGGGGGAGTTGAGACTCCTTGCCGGTGTCCCATTCGGTGGCGATCGCGACCGGGTCGTCGCCGGTGGCCGCGGCGGCGGCGAGTGCGGCCGCGCCCAGCGCCACCAGTTCGCCGCTGCCCGGCACGATCACCGGGCGCCCGGAGAGCCGGCGTACCGTCTCCACCCAGGCGCGCCCCCGGGCGCCGCCGCCGATCAGGCGCAGCGGCCGGGCGGCGACCTCGGGATCGGCGGGGTCGAGACCGCAGGCCCGAAGGAGTTCGTCGAGGGCGCGCAGCACGGTGACGACCGCGCCCTCGTAGGCGGCGCCGAGGAGTTGCTGCGGGGTGGTGTCGTGCCGGAGTCCGGTGAGCAGGCCGGCGGCGGTGGGCAGATCGGGGGTCCGCTCGCCGTCGAGATAGGGGAGGAGCACCGCCTCGCCGCCGGGCACTGCGTCCTCGCGGTCCAGGCCGAGCAGCGCGGCGATCTTGTCCACGGCGAGCGTGCAGTTGAGGGTGCAGGCCAGCGGGAGATACGTACCGTCAGCGGCGGCGAAGCCGGAGAGCGCCGTCGAGGCGGGCCGGGTCCGGGAGGCCGCGAAGACCGTTCCCGAGGTGCCGAGGCTGAGCACGGGATGGTCCAGCAGTCCGGCGCCGCCGAGTCCGAGGCCGACGGCGGCACTCATGTTGTCCCCGGTGCCCGCGGCCACGGCGGTCGAGGCGGGCAGGCCGAGCGCGTCGGCGGCTTCGGCCGTCAGCGAGCCGATGCAGGCCGCTCCCGTCTGCGCCACCTCGGGCAGCAACGAGGTGTCCAGGCCGAGGAGTTCGAGCAATCCGGGGTCGTAGGCGCCGATCGCTGTGGAGTACCAGCCGGTGCCCGAGGCGTCACCGGGGTCGGTGACGGCGGCGCCCGTGAGGCGTTCGGTCAGGAAGTCGTGGGGGAGGCGGACGGCCACGGCCCCGGCGGCGTTCTCCGGCTCGTTCTCCCGCAGCCACTGCCACTTGGACGCGGTGATGGCGGCCACCGGCACCGACCCGGTCCGTGCGGTCCAGGGCGCGGCCCCGCCCAATGCCGCGGTGAGGGCGGCGGCCTGCGGGGCGGAGCGGGTGTCGTTCCAGAGCATGGCGGGGCGCAGGGGGCGCCCGCCGGGGCCGAGAACCACGAGGCCGTGCTGCTGCCCGGCGACCGCGATGCCGGTCACGGCGGACGCGGCGACGACGGACTCCTTCAGCCCGGCGGCGACCGCGTCGCACAGCGCCCGCCACCACACCTCCGGGTCGCTCTCCCGGGCACCCGCCTCGCCGGTGACGGCATGCGGTGCGCGGCCGACGGAGAGCAGCCGGCCGGTCCCGGCGTCGACGAAGGCGGCTTTGGTGGACTGCGTGGAGCTGTCCACACCGATGACGACGGTGCGTGGCGGCATGGGCGACCTCATTCCTGTGCTGCGGGCGGCGGGGGCGCGGGGGAGGCGGCTGCGGAGCGTTCCTCGCTTCGGGGTGCGGCCGCAGGAGCCCGCCCATTGATTTGATCGTGCGGAAAACAAATTACGCGACCGATCCCGTCGGCAACAGTGATCGCCCTGGGGTTGCACTGATGAGGGGGTTATGTGCCGGGGATATTGCGTGCATGATTAGTCATGACGGTGAACAAATAGGGTTTGGTCATCTCGACCAGCCATGGAACCCCCAGTACCGAAGGCGGCCAGCCGATGACGGAACGCTTCACGCCCACCCCTGACGACAGGTTCACCTTCGGACTGTGGACGGTGGGCTGGCAGGGTCGTGACCCCTTCGGCGACGCGACCCGTACGGCGATCGACCCGGTCGACTCCGTCCGGCGGCTCGCGGAGCTCGGTGCGTACGGTGTGACATTCCACGACGACGACCTGATTCCGTTCGGCTCGACGGACACCGAGCGCGAAGGGATCGTGAAGCGGTTCCGGCAGGCGTTGGACGCGGCCGGACTCGTCGTCCCCATGGCGACGACGAACCTCTTCACCCACCCGGTGTTCAAGGACGGCGCGTTCACCGCCAACGACCGGGACGTACGCCGCTACGCCCTGCGCAAGACCCTGCGCAACATCGACCTCGCCGTCGAGCTCGGCGCGACCACCTATGTGGCCTGGGGCGGTCGGGAGGGCTCCGAGTCCGGCGCCGCCAAGGACATCCGGGTCGCCCTCGACCGTATGAAGGAAGCCTTCGACCTGCTCGGCGACCATGTCACCGAGCAGGGGTACGACCTGAGGTTCGCCATCGAGCCCAAGCCGAACGAGCCGCGCGGCGACATCCTGCTGCCGACCATCGGCCACGCCCTCGCCTTCATCGAGCGTCTTGAGCGCCCGGAGCTGGTCGGCGTCAACCCGGAGACCGGGCACGAGCAGATGGCCGGACTGAACTTCCCGCACGGCATCGCCCAGGCGCTCTGGGCGGGAAAGCTCTTCCACATCGACCTGAACGGCCAGTCCGGCATCAAGTACGACCAGGACCTGCGCTTCGGCGCGGGCGATCTGCGCCAGGCGTTCTGGCTGGTCGACCTGCTGGAGACGGCCGGTTACCAGGGACCGCGGCATTTTGACTTCAAGCCGCCGCGGACCGAGGACTACGACGGTGTCTGGGCGTCGGCCGCGGGCTGCATGCGCAACTACCTGATCCTCAAGGAGCGCGCCAGCGCCTTCCGGGCCGACCCCGAGGTGCGGGAGGCGCTGTGCGCGTCCCGGCTCGACGAGCTGGCCCGTCCGACCGCGGAGGACGGCGTGGCCGGGCTGCTGGCCGACCGGTCGGCGTTCGAGGAGTTCGACGTGGACGCGGCGGCGGAACGCGGGATGGCGTTCGAGGTCCTGGACCAGCTGGCGATGGACCACCTGCTCGGGGTCCGCTGATCTCCGCCGCGGCGACGCGGGTCGTTGGGGGTGGGCCGGACATCCGGCGTCCGGCCCACCCCCATGGCACGACCGGCGGGGACGCGGCGGCGGTCGGACCGGTTGTCCGGCCCGTCGCGGAACGGGTGGAGAGGAGGCGGATCGGCCAGGTGCCCGGCCCATGGAGGCTGAGGCGGCTCGGGAGTTCGTCCGGTCGGCGCCCGCCGCCCCGGCCTGACGCCGGCCCGGTCGGTGGCCGGCCGTGCGCGCCGCGCGTGCCGCGGTCGGGGGCGCATCAGCCGGTTTCCCGGCTCCTCGCGTACGCCACCGGGTCGGCCAGTACCCTCGTCATCACCAGCGCCGCAGCACCCCGCGCCGCGTCGCCCGCGACCGACGAGGCGCGCAGCCGGCCGCTCCCGGGAGACCAGAGCCCCGACACCACCCGGCCGGTGAGCTCCTCGTCGGCGGGCGGTGACAGCCACGGCATCAGGTTCCGGTAGATCCCGCCGAGCACCACCGCGTCGGGGTCGAGCAGATTCACCGCCCCGGACAGCACCCGTCCCAGCATCCGGCCGGCCCCCGCGACAGCGGCCACCGCCCGCTCGTCCCCGGCGCGGGCGCGTCGCTCCAGCTCGGCTACGCCACCGCCCTTGCCGGACTCCTCGATCCCGGCGGCCCGCAGGAGCGCCGCCTGTCCCGCGTACTGTTCCAGGCAGCCGCGCGAGCCGCACCGGCACTCCGGTCCCGCCGCGTCCACCACCACATGCCCGACCTCCCCGGCGAACCCGTGTGCTCCGCGCAGGAGTTCACCGTCGATGACCAGGGCGCCGCCGACACCGATCTCGCCCGTCAGATAGAGGAAGCTGCGGATGGCGTCGAGCCCGCCGAACCAGAGTTCGGCCAGCGCCGCCAGATTGGCCTCGTTCTCCGAACCCACCGGCAGCGCCTGGTGACCGGGGCGTTCGGCGGCGAGCGACGCGGCGAAGAGCTCTTCGGCCGGAACCCGGTTCCAGCCCAGGTTGGGTGCCTGGCGCACCGTGCCGCCGGACACCAGACCGGGAAGCGCGAGGGCCACCCCGACCGGGAACAGTTCCTGTTCGCGTGCCGACTCCAGAGTGCGCGCGGCGATGCCCGCCGCCCGCGCCAGCACCTCCGCCGGGGGCGCGCCGCGGTTGTCCAGGTGCTCGGTGAGCCGCACCCGGCCGGTGCCCGCCAGATCGACGACACACACCGACACATAGTCGATGTTGACCTCTACGCCGAGCCCGGCCGGCCCCGTGCGCGCCACCTTGAGCGCGGTCCCGGGGCGGCCCGCCTGTCCGCTGAAGGTCTTGCCGGACTCGGTGAGGAATCCGATGTCGAGGAGCTGCTCGACGAGCGAGGACACCGCGGCCCGGGTCAGCCCCACTCGCGCCGCGACCCCGGCCCTGGTCGCCTCGCCCTCGTCCTCGTCACGGACGGCCCGCAGCACCAGGCTGAGATTGCTCCGACGCACGGTGTCCTTGTCGGCCTTGGGCCCCAGCGGAGCGAGGTTGCTCTTCATATTGGATCCGAGCCTAAGTGATGGGCCGTGCGATCCGTCCGGCAAGCCGGTGCGTCTCCGGGGCCGTCCGTTCAGACGGTCGCCCGCCGCCTCCCCCGACCGGGGACGGCCCGTCCGCGGGGGAAGGAACCGCCGCGAACGGGCCGCCGCTGAACCCGTCGGCGCACATGGCCGCACGGGTCGTCGCAACGCCGGGTGCTCAGGCCGTCGAACCACGCTCCTTGAGCATGTCCGCCATCAGCGCGATCTCCGACTGCTGGCCGCGGACCATGCCCGCGGCCAGGTTCCTGATCTCGTCGGTGCCGGCCGCGTCGGCCGCCGCCTGTGCCATCTCCGCACCGGCGCGGTGATGGGTGGTCATCAGCTTCAGGTACAGCACCTCGGCGGTCTTGCCCTTCGCCGTCCGCAGTGCGTCGAGTTCGGTGCCGGTCGCCATGCCCGGCATCAGTGAACCGTCACCCCCGGGCGTGAAGGCATGCCCCATCCACTTCATGGGAGGAGCGTCGGACGACTTCGCCCGGCCCCACATCTCCAGCCAGCCGAGCATCATGCCGCGCTGATTGGCCTGGGTGTTGATGATGTCGTACGCGAGCCGGCGCACCGCCACGTCGGACGTACGGTCCCGCACGATGAACGACATCTCGACCGCCTGCTGATGGTGGATCGACATGTCGCGGGCGAACCCGACGTCGACCGACGCGTCCGAGGGGGCGGGCGCCTGAGCGGCGGAGCCCGCGGACGAGGACGGCCGTACGAGCATCAGCGCGACCAGGCCCAGGGCCAGCAGCAGCACCACACCGCCCGCCACCACCATCGGGCGCGAGGAGCGCGTCGCCGGCGTCACTGGGCGACCCCGCCGGTGCAGGCCGCGCCCGGCTCCGGGGTCTGCGGCCCCTGCACGTACTTGGTGAAGAACTGCGCCACGCGTGGGTCGGCGGCACTCGTCACCGTCACCTGCTTGCCCCACGCGCTGAGCATGAGCGGGGCGGCCTGGTCCTCGACCGGGCTCATCAGCGAGTAGGGCGTCGTCCTGACCCGCTCACCGAACTTCTCGATGTCGGCCGGCTTCGCCTCGCTCGTGTACGTGACCCAGACCGCGCCGTGCTCCAGGGAGTGGACGGCGTTCTCCTTCGGTATCGCCTTGGTGTAGACATCGGCGTCGCAGTTCATCCACACCGGATTGTGATCGCCGCCGACCGGCGGGTTCATCGGGTAGCCGACCTTCTTCTCGACATGGTTCTGCGAGAGCTTGTCCCAGGTCCGCTCGCCTCGCACGGGCGAGGACTTGGCCTCCGCGTCGGCCTGGTCCTTCTTGTCGGCGGCGGACATGAGGTAGCCGCCGCCTGCGACCAGTGCGGCCACCACGGCGACGGAGGCGGTGAGGACGATGACGCGGCCGCGCCGCTCGCGGGCCCGCTCCTTGCGGCGGGCCTCCTCCAGTTTGGCGCGGCGCGCGGCGGCAGGGGTGTTCTGCTTCTTGGCGGTAGCCATGGAAAGTCCTTCGGTTCAACACGATCGATGGAGTCGAGGGCATGCGGGAGAACGTCCTCGGTGTCCCGAGGAACGGGCCCTGCCTCTAGATCCGTTGAACCTGCAGACGGAGATGGTCGACGTCCCGTACGGCGTCGTTGGACGGACCGCGGATCGCGGCGGCGCCGGTGAGCGGGGCGACGGGGGCGGTGGCGGTCATGCGGGGAAGGGCCACGGGTGCGCTCTGGCCGGGCAGCACGACCGGTGTCGCGTGCTCGGACGTCCCGTGGCAGGAACTGCCCATGCCCCGGTCGTCAGGGGCATGGGCGACCACGGTCTGAACGGCCGCCGGATGGACCGGTGTCATGCCCCGGGCGGCAGCCGTGGCGTGTGTGCCGGACCCGTGGGCCGCCGAGCCCGGGGCCGCCATCGAGCAGCAGGAGACCATGGCGAGCAGTACGAACAGCCAGCCGAGAACGGCCGACGCGTGGGCGCTCCGCCGTGGTCGGCGGGTCCCTCCGCTCGGCGAGTTCATCCCGCCATCGTACGTGGTGTGTGAAGTTTCAATGAGGGGCGGGAGGGTCCCGGGTGGGGGAGTGCGCCACCGCGGCCGGCGGACGGCACTCGCGCGCCGCGGCCGAGGGCGGGGCGGTGCCCCGCACCGTGCGATGATGCGGCCATGCCGTACTTGGTGCCGCCCCATATTCCTCCCGGGCGCCTCGCGGACTCCCTGCAACCCGCTCTCCCCGTCGCCGAAGACCTGCTCCTGCGGCCGTGGCGGTACGAGGACGCGCCGGCCGTTCTCGCCGCCTTCGCCGATCCGGCCATCCAGCGCTGGCATCTGCGCCGGGCCGACACCGAGGACGAGGCACGCGACTGGATCGATCAGTGGCGCGACGCCTGGTACTGCGAGACCGGGGCCCATTGGGCCGTCGTCCGCCCCGGGAGCACCGTCGGCGGAGCCGAGGAGCTGCTCGGCCGGATCTCGCTCCGCTCGCTGATACCGGCCATCGGTCAGGCCGAATGCGCTTACTGGATGCTGCCGGCGGCCCGGGGACGGGGCATCGCGCCCCGGGCCCTCCTGACGCTGACGCGCTGGTCCTTCGACGAGATCGGTTTCGAGCGCCTCGAACTCCATCACTCCGTGCGGAACGAGGCGTCCTGTCGGGTGGCGGCCAAAGCGGGCTTCGCCCTGGAGGGCACCAAGCGCCGGGGCCATCTGCACGCCGACGGCTGGCACGACATGCACGTCCATGCCCGGATCCGCGGGGACGGCGCCCCGGGCTGACCCCGGCCGCGGTCGGCCGCCCCACCTCCGCCCGCCCCGTCCCCACCGTCGGGGCCGGCGACGCGCGCTGACCGGACCCGTTCCGCATCCACCCCTGAGCGGCCCGGAATGGGTGCGGCGGAGGCGCGGCGCCTTCTCGGCACGGCCGCGCGTGCGGTCATCCGCGGTCCAGCGCGCGGTCGGTGAGGGGGCCCGCGCAGCCGGTGTACCGGGCGGGCTCGGTCAGTTCGGACAGATCGAGACCGGAGAGCTCGGGCTCCTCGTCGAGCACATCGGTGAGTACGTCGGCCAGATCCGTGGTCTCCGCACGGGCCCGAGCGGCCGCGTTCACCAGGACCTCTTTGGCGCGCTTGCGGCCGATCCGCTCGGCGAACACGGCGGCGAGCCGCTCCGAGACGATCAGCCCGTCCGTGAGCTGGAGGTTCTCCCGCATGGCGTACGGGACGACGCGCAGTCCCTCGGTGAGTTCGGCGGCATCGCGCGCGGCCCCGCCGACGAGCCGCAGCAGTTCGCGCAGCGGCTCCCACTCGGCGTGCCACGCCCCGGCCGGCCGCTCGTCCCCGGCGGCGAGCGAGCCGTACAGCGTCGCCGCCAGGCCGGGGGCCCGACGGGCAGCCGCCGCGATCAGTGTGGCGCGCACCGGGTTGGCCTTCTGCGGCATGGTGGACGAACCACCGCCCCGGCCCTCGGTGACCTCGCCGATCTCGGTGCGGGACAGAATGAGCACATCGGCCGCCAGCTTGCCGAGCGCGCCCGCGGTGAAGGCCAGCGCGCCCGCCAGGTCGGCGACCGGGGTACGCAGGCTGAGCCACGGCAACAGCGGTTCGGCCAGACCGAGTTCGTTCGCGAACGCCTGGAGCACGGCCAGCCCACGCGCGTCGTCGGCGGAGTCGTCGGCTGCCTCGGCCTCGTCGACCGGGGCGAAGGTGTTGAAGGCCGCCAGCGTCCCCGCCGCGCCGCCGAGCTGTACGGGCAGCGACTCCCGCACGGCCGACAACCGGTCCCGTGCGTCCAGGATGAGCGCGCGCCAGCCCGCCGCCTTCAGCCCGAAGGTGGTCGGCACGGCGTGCTGGGTGAGTGTGCGGCCGGCCATCGGGGTGTTGCGATGCGCGACGGCCAGCCGTGCCACCGCGTCCGCGGCCCGCACCAGGTCGTCGAGCACCGGGGCCAGGGTCCGCGCGGCGACCAGCATGGCGGCGGTGTCGAGGATGTCCTGGCTGGTGGCGCCCCGGTGGACATAGGGCCGGGCGTCCGGTTCCACGAGGACGACCAGGTCGGCGACCAGTGGGGTGACCGGGTTGCCGCTCTCGCGTGCGCGCAGCGCCAGGTCCCGTACGTCGAAACGGCGCGCTTCGGCCGACGCGGTCACCGCCCGCCCTGCCCCGGCGGGGGCGAGCCCGCAGCCCGACTGGGCACGGGTCAGCGCGGCTTCGGCGTCGAGCATCGCCTGCAGAAAGGCGCTGTCGCCGCCGGCCGTCTCGGCGGGGGAGCCCGCCCGCCCGGGGGCGAGCAGTCCGGCATCGCTCTCGTACATCAGCTGAACTCCAGGAAGACCGTTCGCCATCCCCCTGCGGGCGGCTGTCGAACCGGTGGACGCGCGGGCTCGGGTGCGTCGCGATCGGAGTGGCCCGGCCTGATCCGGGCGAGCAACCCTGAGGGCTGTCCCGTGATCCCTGGTGGATCGCCGTGCGGCGTCGGATGCGGTGCGTCACAAGGCGGAGGGGCGCCCGCGTACGGGAAGTGTCCGGGCGTTCCGACAACGCGGCGAGGCGCCTTGGCTGTCGTCGCACGCCCGCTCGGGATCACGGGACAGACCTCAGCCCTCGTCGGCCGCCCGGTGGATGCCGAACACCGCGCCCTGCGGATCCCGTACCACCGCGATGCGCGGCCCGTCCGGAATGCTCGTCGGCGGCATCAGCAGTTCGCCGCCCGCCCCTTGTGCGGTGGCCGCCGTCGCGTCGACGTCCGTCACGGCGAAGTACGGCAGCCAGTTCGACGGCGCGTCCGGCGGGAACTTCTCGTCCATGATCAGCATGCCGCCGAAGTCCTCGCCCGCCACGCCCCACTGCGTGTAGCTCTCGGACGCGGCGTCGACCGTCCACCCGAAGACCGCGGGATAGAAAGCGAGCGCGGGGTCGGCCTCGCGGGTGACGAGTTCGACCCAGCCGAGCGCGCCCGGTTCGTTCAGCCGCTCGGCACCGGCGAAGGCGCGCCCCTGCCACAACGAGAACACCGCACCCGAGGGATCCGCGACCACCGCGAACCTGCCCTGGTCGAACACGTCCATCGGGCCGACCAGGAGCGAGCCGCCCGCCGACTTCACCTTCTCGACCGTCGCGTCCGTGTCCGCGCTGGCGAACGAGACCGTCCAGGCGGGTGGCTGTCCCGGTTGGTAGACCGGGCTGAGCGCGGCCACGCGCGCGTCGCCGAGGTGCGCCATGGTGTAGCCGCCCGCCTCCTCGCGCGGATCGGTCTCGGAGCGCCAGCCGAAGAGCGCCGCGTAGAACGACTTGGCGGCCGGAATGTCGGGGGTGCTCAGCTCGATCCAGCAGGGACCGCTGGGCACCGGTTTGGTGAGCTTCATTCGGTTTCCTCCGTGGACGCGCGGGAACATGAGCGCATGTCTGTCCGTCGGTCGGTATGTCCTCGTGCAGTCGCACGCTATGTCCTCGTGGCCGGGGCGGCCATCCGTGCCGCGACGGGGGGCGCGGGCGGGGAGGAACTGTTTTACGGGTGTAATACCTGCTAAGGTATTTGAGTGAGCGATACAACCATCCTGTCCAGGCAGCCCTCCGTCCGCAGACTCCCGCTGGCAGCCCCCTTGCGCCTCGCCCGGCCCTCGGACATGTGGTTCAAACCGGCACTGAGTGTCGTCGTCGCCACCGCGATACCGGATCTCGTGCTGTTCGCCATGGACCGGCTCGACCTCGTGATGTACACGATGGCCGGTTCGCTCTGCGCGCTGTACGGCCACAATCTGCCGTACGTCCGCCGTGCCCGAGCTGTCGCCGGAGTCGTCGTCTCCATGGTCATCGGCATGGCGATCTCCCTGGTCGCGGCCTCGCTCACCGGCTCGACCGCCGTTCTGATCGCGGTGGGCGCCCTGCTCGCGGCGGGGCAGAAGACGCTGTGCGACGCCACCCGCATCGGCCCGCCCGGACCGGTGATCTTCACGTTCGTCACGTCGGCCGCGCTCTTCGCCCCGCAGCACCTCGCTCAGGTGCCCGGCCACCTCGCGCTGACGCTGGCGGCGGGCGTGATCTCCTGGCTGGTCACGGTGGGTCCCGCGATGATCCGCAGGGAGGGCCCGGAGCGCCGGGCGACGGCCCGCGCGCTCGACGCGGCCGCGGCCTACGCCGCCGCCCCCGGTCACCGCACCCGGCGCGCCGCGGTCACCGCCGTGCACGCGGCCTGGCAGACCCTGCTCGCCGCCGGGCGCCCCACCCCCGCACGAGCGGCGCTCGAACGCCTCGTCGTCCACGCCGAAGCCGTGCTTGCCGGGGGTGCCCTCGGTACCTCTTCGGCCGCCCCCGCCGTTGAGCCCGACCGGCTCCGTGCCTGGGCCCGGCAGGCCCGCGCCCGCGGTCCCGTACCCACCCCGCCGCCCGCCCCGGGCACGTCCGACGAGCTGTTCGGCATCGACGCCGAACGGGCCGCCCGGGGCACCGGAAGCCGCCGCGACGCCCGCCGCGCGCTCCTGCGCGGCTTCGCCCCCGGCTCCCCGCTCCTGCCCATCGGCGCCCGCGCTCTCATCGGCTGCGCCCTGGCCGGATATGCCTCCCAGGCGGTCGGCGTCGGCCGCCCCTACTGGGCGATCGTCACGGCGGCCTCCCTCTACCAGGCCAATGTGACCTTGTCCTGGAACCGGGCTCTCCAGCGCACCCTGGGCAATCTGATCGGCGTCCTCGTCTTCGCCGCGGTCCTTCCGGTCAGCCGCACCGGGCCGCTGGCCCTCATCGGCTTCTGCCTCTTCTTCGGTTTCGCGGCCGAGGCCCTGATCACCCGCAACTACTGGCTGGGCTCCATCGCCGTCACCCCGATGGCCCTGCTGGTCCTGGAGTTCGGCGGCACCCATCCGGCCGGTGAACTCATCGGTGACCGGGTCCTGGACACCCTCATCGGCGCCGGGGTGGGCATGCTCGCCGCCATGCTGGTCACCAACCGGCGGGCCGCCGGACGGCTCGAAATGGCGCTGGACGCCACCGACCGGGCCCGCGCCCACGCCGTACACGCGCTCGCCGCACCGCGGCCCACGCCCACCGCCCTCGACGCCGCGCGGCGCAGGCTGACGGGATCGCTCGTCGAGCTGCGCGAGGCGGACGACATCGCGGCGGGCGAATGGTGGCAGCGGGCCCTGCCCCAGGAGCAGGTCCTCGCGGCCGAGCAGGCCGGACACCGTACGCTCGCGGCGACAGCGAAACGGCAGGGGCTGATCGCCTCCGCCCAGGAGAACGGAGCGGTGTGACCGACGACATCGTCGCCTCGGTGGTACGGCAGTGGCAGGCCGTCAACCCGGAGCTGGACACCGGCCCGATGGAACTCATCGGCCGCATCAACCGCTGCGCGGCCCTGCTCCAGCAGGCGGAGGACGCGCCCCTGCGAGCCGCCGGTCTGACCCGCGCCGAGTTCGACCTGCTCGGTGCCGTGCGCCGTACCGACCGCGAGCTCACCCCCGGCGAGCTGGCCAGGGAGACCTTCTCCTCCGGTGCCGCCGTCACCAAGCGCCTGCGGGTCCTTCAGGAACGCGGACTGGTCGATCGCCGCAGCGACGACCGCGACCGTCGTGTCGCCCATGTCCGCCTGACCGAGGAGGGCCGTGAGCTGGTCGACCGGCTGCTGCCGCGGCAGCTGGCCTACGAACGCGCGGTGCTGTCCGGTCTGGACGAGCAGTCCCGTACGCGACTCAGCGCTCAGCTCAGCGAGTTGCTGGTGCAGTTGGAGGGCCGTATCGGCGGCGCCCGGCACTGAACCGGGACCGGGGCCCGACAGGACGGTCCGGGGTCGGACCCGAAGCGCGTCGGCGCAGGCCCAGGCCGGAGGCGCCGCGGAACTCGCATCGGCGGCGCAGACGGCCCGGTCGTCAGTGGATGCCTTTCTGTATCGGAGGGCGACCTTGATGTGGGCGCCGAGCATCCGGGCGAGGTCCGCGACGCGTTCGCGAACCAGGTCGGCCTCGATGCGGGACGCGGTCATTGCGCGAAGTGATCTTGTCCGGTCTCGTCAGGTAAGGCCGAGGCCGGCTCAGGGGCGGCGGTGGTCGCGGGCAGCTTGACGGAGGGCTGCGGCCAGGAGATCTCCCTGCTCTTGTCGGCGATCCGGTGTTGGGCCAGGACGGTTCCGGTGTGGTCCATCGCGGCGAGCAGGACCGCCGCGGTCTTCTCGGCGGTGTGGGAGCCGCGGACGGTCTTGCCGTCCACCGCGAGAACTGCGACGGCAGCACCCCCGGCGTCAACGCCTCCGGCGGACCCCCCCGCCCCCGCTGCGCGTCCGCGAGCCGGGGTTCAGTCGCTGACCTCGACGGACCCTGTGATCCTGCCGCAGCCGAAGTGGTCCAGCACCGTCACGTCGTACCGTCCGGGGCCCGCGTCCTGCCGAATGGTCGTCTCCCCCTCGTAGGCCTTGCCGCGGAACGTCAACTTTGCCGGTCCGTCGAAGGCGTCCGAGGAGGCGGAGACCGTCTTCTCCTCAGGGTCGGGGCCCTCGTCGCTCGCGGTCAGCTCCACCTGCTCGCCGGGGTGGGCCTCGCCGGACGAGAAGAGACTCGGCTCCACCAGGTAGGGATACGGGGCGCGTTGCTTCTCCTCGGCGGTCCTGGTGACGCTGAACTCAGCGGTGACGATGTCTTCACCGCCCGCGTTGCGCATCACGGCCGTGTAGTCGCCGACAGGACGGGAGATGTAGGCGCGGCCCTCCCACTCACCTTCAGGGAGCGGGGTCGCCGTCCCGTCAGTGCCGTAACTCGTGTCTGACAGAGACACCTTGCCGCCGCTGAACGCCTTCGAGTAGATCACTCCGGGCCGCCCGCCGGCCGAACCACCGCCTGCGGTACGGACCTTGACCGTGGCGTACGCACAGCGAGCGCCCGCGTTCTCGACGGTCAGTGTGTATCCGCCGCCGTTCCCGACCGCGCCGGCGGGAGCATGGGAGGGCCCGCCGGAAGGGCCACCGGAAGAAGCCGTGCAGGCAGACACGCCGAGCAGGGAAACCACTGCCCATACACCTCGTATGCGTGCGAATGTTCGATAGCGCGTGGTGATCATTTAGGCAGTATCACAGGTTCAGTCGGCCTGCCGCCTTCCGATCGCACGTCTCGATCACATCCCCATCCGGACGTTCCGGGATACGTCTCCGGTCCGCCCGGCCCAGCGAAAGGCACTTCTGCACCTCATGCGAATACGTTCCGCGCTCCGGTCCCTGGGGATCGGCGCATGCCTCACAGCGATCTGCGTCTTCAGTGTCACCGCCGCTGCCGCCGACCCGGCAGACCCGCCGGCCACGGCGAGAGTGTCCCCCTCACCCACGGCGTCGCCCGCTGTCGCACCACTGCCTGTCGGCAGCCCTTCCGCCCCGAGCCGGCAGGAGACGCCGACCGACAGGTCCGCCTCCGGACCTGCCACCTCTGCGCCCGCGACGTCCGCGGCCATCCCTTCCGAGCCTGGCGCTTCCGCGTCGCCTTCCGAGCCGGCGCCGGAGGAACCGACGCCGGTTCCGGACCTCGACCGCTGGTCCTCCGCCGACGCCACGGCGTACCTCACACCCGAACGCATGGCCGCGGCGAAGCCCTGGCCGGGCAGCGACAAGCCCGACACGGCCCCTTCCCCGCGGACGGCCAGTGAGCGTTTCGAGGGGTTGCCGGTAGCCGGAACCCTGTTCCGTGTCGAGGGCAGCGGCGTCTACTTCTGCAGTGCCAGTGTCGTCTCCAGCCCGAAGCACAACATCGTGCTCACGGCCGCGCACTGCCTGACCGGCCGGGAGAGCGCCAACCAGCTCGCCTTTGCCCCCAAGCTCCAGAAGGACAGCGCCGGGAAACTCGTCGCCCCCTACGGCCTGTTCTCCGTCAAGCGTGAAGGCGGGCGGTCGCGGGTATGGATGGACCGGCGTTACGCGACCGACAAGCAGGCCTACGCGCAGTATGACGTGGCCTTCCTTGAGGTCGGACCGGGCAAGGACAACCGCCAGGTCGAGGACACTGTTGGAGGCAACCGACTGAGAACCGACGCCGGGTACGACCACAAGGACGTGCACCTGGTCGCGTATCCCGGCGCGAATCCCCCGCCCCGCACCTGCACCAGCACCACCCGGAAGGAATCGTTCTCCGGCTGGCCGGGCTCCTACCTGCGGATCGACTGCGATGGATACAGCGGCGGCTCCTCCGGCGGTCCGTTCATCGCGAACTTCGACGCGACGACCAAGACCGGTGACGTCGTCGGCGTGATCGGCGGATACAAGACCGGCGGAGCCACTGACGACACGTCCTACAGCTCGTACTTCGGCAAGGACATCAAGGCCCTGTACGACTCGGCGGTGCGCGGTGACAAGCCTCAGACCGGTGGGGTACTCGGCGCCGCCAGCACGTGGAAGCACGCCACCCAGATCGCGTCCGGATACTTCACCACCACGCCTGCCGACTACACCAGCAGCGACATGGTGGTCCGCTGGTCCGACGGCGAAGTCACGCTCTACATCGGAGACGGGGATGGGGACTTCGAGAAGGAAGTCAAGCTGATCGGCCCCAACGAGACCTGGAAGCACGCCGAAGCCATCACCGCGGGCGACTACACGGGCTCCGACCTCTACGACCTTCTGGTGCGCTGGTCCGACGGCGAAGTCACCCTCTACAAGGACGTGTCCGAGCAGGGGAAGCTCAGCCAGGAGATCCAGCTCGCGAAGCCCAACGCCACGTGGAAGCACGCGCTTGGTCTGGCCACCGGCCGGTACGCGGGCAACAAGTGGCCCGACGACCTGATCGTCCGCTGGTCGGACGGCGAAGTCACCCTCTACACCGACGTGGACGAGAAGGGATTCCACGGCGAAACCCAGCTGGCGAAGCCCAACGCCACCTGGAAGAACGCCACCGTGATCACCGGCGGCGATTTCGACGGCAGCACCTCGACCGAGGTCTACGACCTCATGGTCCGCTGGGTCGACGGCGAAGTCACCCTCTACACGGACGTCGACAACCTGGGGCTTCACAAGGAGACCCAGATCAGAGCGCCCAACAGCCTCTGGGCCGACCACGCCAAACTGATCACCGCCGGCGAGTTCACCGACAACGGCTGGCAGGACGACCTGATCGTGGTGTGGACCGACGGCGAGGTGTCCAACTACATAGACACCGACCAAGGCGGCCTGGGCAAGGAATACACCCTGGTCACTCCGGGCACCACCGCCCTTCTCGCCGCTGAGCTCCCGCTCCTCCGCGGCACTGTGGGAATCCCCGAGGGAAGCACCGGCCCGCACGGCAAGCCGCGCGTCGTCCGCGTACACCCGCAGCGATGACGGCCGGTCAGTGATCGCCGGGCCCGTACGGATCACCCCGTACGGGCCCGTTCGCGTGCTGTCGAGGACGACTGCCGCGTCGGGTGCGTACGGAGGGTTTCAGCCCTCCCGCAGGTGCGGTGAGAGTACTGTCATCCACGAGGCGCGTACGGCGTTCCATTCCTTGGCGCACCCCTTCGCCCGCTCGGCGGGCAGGGCGTCCGGGCCCACCAAGCCCCGGTGGCGGCCGGAAGCGGCGCCGTAGACGTAGCAGCGGTGGTTGACTGCACGCCGACCGTCCGAGGAGTGCTCGTCGGGCCCGCCGTCGACATCCTCGTTCGTGACCTCGGACAGGTGCCAGGCCTCGGCAGCCGCGAGCAACTGCTGTTCGCCGGAGGCGCCCTTGCGCAGCAGCATCAGGGCGGCGAACTGGTCGGCGAAATCCTCTTCCCGGCCGTGCACGCGCAGTTCGAAGACGTCCACCAGGGCGTGCGCCGTCTCGTGGAACAGCGTTTCCAGCATGACGGCCGCCACGTCGTCGTCCGCCTGCCGGGGTCCGGCCCGCCGGAAAAGCTCCCGCGTTTCGGAGACTTCGTCGTAGCAGACCTCCACGCGGGTGAGCTCAGGGTCGTAGGAGGACCCTTCGCCATCACACGAGACCACGCCGACGGATATCGGGCGGTCCACCGTGACCAGAGCGGCGATCGCCGACGCGGCCTCCTCCACCACCTTCTGCCTTCGCAGGAACGCGGCGTCGTCCCGGTCGGAGCCCGTCGGTGCCTCGTACCGGATCGCGATGGCCGAACCTTCCGCCTCGGTACGGGAGACATCCGGCTTCTGGCAGCCGGACACACCGGCGACCGCTACCAGCACCATCCCCCCGAGGCACGCGCCGAACCGGCCCGCCGACCGCATCACCCCACCCGCTTCCCCGCATATCGCCGTCACCACCATCCTGCCCCGGCGTCGGGGACCGACGGAACGGCCAGTATCGGTGTCGGCTGCGAAGGGATCGACAAATCCCAGGGTGGGCGCACGGCCGCGACCGGCGCACGGACCACGGCGGCTCCACCGGGCCGGCGGGCGGCGGACCGCCCGTACCGATCGGCTGCGACACGAGATCGGCGTGACTCCGGGCGTCGGGTGATCGCCGCGGGTCCGGGGCGCCGGAGGATCACTGAAGTCGGACCGCGCCCAACAGCGCGGCGGAGCGGAGCAGTTCTTCGGCGCGGCGGACGAGCGCCTCGTCGTCACCGCGGTCGACAGGTGAGGATGCCATCAGGGCGATCCGGTCCCGCCAGATCGCCCCGGCCAGCGGGACGGCGACGGTGTTCACGCCCGGGACCGACTCCCCGCGGCTGAGCGCGTATCCGCGCGCACGGATCCCGTCGAGCTCCGTGAGCAGGGCGGACCGTGAGGTGAGGGTGTTCGGCGTGAGCGCCGACAGCTCCTCCTGCGGGCAGAGGGCGTGGACCTGTTCCGTCGTCATGCGGGAGAGCAGCAGCTTGCCGCCCGAGGTGGCGTGGACGGGGTACGTGCGGCAGCTCTCCAGCACGACCCGCACCGGATGCGGCGACTCCCGGCCGTCGGTGATGACGATCCGGTCGCCGATCAGCGCCGCACTCTGCACGGTCTCGCCGGTGCGGCGCACCGCGTCGTCCAGCACGGCCCCGAGCCGTTCGCGGACGGCCGTGCCGAAACCCGCCGGGCGGCCGAGCCGTACCAGCTCGGGACCGGCCGCATAGCCGCGGCCGGAGGAGTCCCGGGTCGCGAAGCCACGCCCCTCCAGGGTGCTGAGCACCCGGTGGGCGGTGGACCGGCCGACGGAGAGGAGCCCGGCGGCCTGCGAGACCGTCAGAGTGTCGTGGGTGAGGAACAGCTGCATCATCCTGAGCCCGGTGTCCAGCGATTCGATGGTGTAGTCCCGCGTCGGCTCCATGGTGTGTCCGTTCTTCTTCCTCTGCGCTTGCGGTGCGCCCCGCGACGGGACGTACCCGCACATGATCCGGGGTGACGGCCCGGATCGCGGTGCGGCTGTCGAAGGTGCCGTGGGCGGCACCGGTGCGCGGGTCCGCGGCGGAACGCGGGAGGCGATGAGCCGCGCCGCGTCACCCACACGACCTTGCCGTGCACCCGCGCCTCAGTCATGAATGTGCGCCTTTCGATCTGCTTCGATCGCATGTGCGCGTGTTCCGTTCTGCGGGACATCCTGCTGGATGGAATAAGTAACGCTTGGTGCTGATCTGCCAGATTCTGCTGGGTTTCGGCTCTCTCCAGGTGAGAGGTGGATGAAGCGGCCCCGGTGAGTGGCTGTGGCCACGTACCTCTCTGCGGTACGGAAGAGGGTCCTGGTCGCCCATCCCTCTTGATCGTTACTCCTTGTGCATGTGTGGAGGCTGTGCGTGCAAAAACTCGTGAGTGTATAACCGCGGGATCGCTCGCGCAGGGGGTTGGGTGAATGTGCCGAAGCACTGATTCGATCTGACTAAGCTCACGCGCAGCGCAGTCGAGTTGATATGAATTCGAGCGCTTGTGCCCAAGTGTCTCGTACGCGCGTATACCTCCCAGAATCAACCGCCAGAGGTTTTAGATGGTTCGTGTTGAATCACCGCCGATCGAACGAGGAATCCCCGTCGTTCGTGCCATGTTGCTGCCCGTGCTGCTGACGGGCGGAGCCACCGCAGCCGCGGTGGCACTGGTCTCCCCGGCCGCGCGGATACCAGTCGTCTGGTGCGGCGCGCTCGCCGCCGTCGTGGTCGTCGCACTCACCGTTCAACTCGCCCGCAGGGCGCGCGGTCTGCGTACCCAGCGCGCGGTCTACGAACGGCGCTTCGCCGACCTGGAACGGCGCATCGCCACCCACGACGACGAGACCGTACGGATCAGCAAGGAGCTCCTGCCGGCCGCCATCCACCGGCTGCGCGTGGGTAATTCTCCCGAAGAGGTGCTCCGGGACGTGGTGGACGCGGACGAGCTGTACCGCGACCTGCCCGATGCCCAGCGCACCCTCGTCTACACGGTGCTGAACATCATCGACGACGAAGAGGCGATGCGCGACTCCGCGCAGCGCGCCTTCGTCAACGTCGCCCGGCGCGTCCAGGCGATCGTCCACCGACAGGCGAGCGAGCTGCGGGAGATGGAGGAGCACCACGGGCGCAACCCCGACGTCTTCGACGACCTGCTCCGCATCGACCACGGCACCGCGCTGATCGGCCGGCTCGCCGACTCCATCGCGGTGCTCGGCGGCGCCCGGCCCAGCCGGCAGTGGCCGAAGCCCGTACCGCTGTTCAGCGTCCTGCGCGGCGCCATGTCGCGGATCCTGGAGTACCCACGGGTCGATCTGCACTCGATCGCCAAGGTCGCCATCATCGGCACGGCCGTCGAACCGCTCATCCACGCCTGCGCCGAACTCCTCGACAACGCCACGCGCTACTCCCCGCCGCAGACCCGGGTGCACGTCACCGCCGTCGAGGTGCAGACCGGCATCGCCATCGAGATCGAGGACGGCGGCGTCTCGCTCAGTGAGGAGGCCCGCGCGCGGGCCGAGAACATGCTGGCCAGGGCCCAGGCCGGCTCCAGCATGAACGACCTCGGCGAGTCCCCGCGTCTCGGCATGGCCGTCGTCGGACGGCTCTCGCGGATGTACGACCTCCAGGTCTCGCTGCGGCAGTCCGCGTACGGCGGCGTCCGTGCCGTACTCATCGTGCCCCGCGCCATGATCACCACCGGACCCGCTCCCGGCATCGCCCACGGCATCGGCGCCACGTCGAGGCCGACCAGCGACATCGACCAGGAGGCGATGAAGCACGTCGTGCCCGCACGTCGCAAGCCCCGCCCCGTGGCCGAGCGTCCCGCCACCGGACCGGTCGCACCCGTCACCCGGCCGGTACTCCCCGCGGCAGCCATGGAGGACGACGTCCCCGTGGTGACCGAGTGGACCGCGGGCGGGCTCCCGCAACGCCGCAGCCGCGGTCGTGCGCCCCTGGGCTCGCACAACCTTCCCGCACAGCACGCCGCCCCCGGCGCAGGACAGCGCAACGGCTACACCAACGGCCACCCCGCCGGCCACGGCCAGGGGCACGACGGCGGCAAGGAGCAGCCCCCGGGCCTCTGGCTGGAAGCCTTCACCAACGCCGTCAACGGGGTGCCGCAGGAGCCGAAGACCGACGAAGACTCTGATGACGCGTGGGACAAGGGAGACCTGAAGTGATCCAGCAGCGGGGAAACATGGACTGGATGCTCAAGGAACTGGCCGACGACGTGCCGGACATCCATCAGATCGTGGTGCTCTCCGCCGACGGTCTGCGCATCGCCCGGCACGGCGGCGACCCCGATGTCGCCGACCGCCTCGCGGCGGCCTGTGCCGGACTGCAGAGCCTGGCCGCCGCTGTCGCCTCCGAGATCCCGTACAGCGACGGCCTCATGCGGCTGGTCGTCATCGAAGTCACCGGCGGGTTCTTCTACTTGATGGCCGCCGGAACCGGTGCGTACCTCGCGGTCCTGGCCGGTGAGACGGTCGACGCGGGGCTCGTCGGGTCACGGATGCGGGACATGGTCGTCAGGATCGGTGCCCATCTGACGAGTCCGCCCCGCCACGACGGGCAGGCCGGATGAACTCTCCCCGACGAGAACGCCGAGAAGCCGATCCGGCGCTGAGCGATCCGGAACGGCTGTACGTGATCACCGGCGATCCCGACGGCAGCGAGCGGGCGCCGCTCGACCTGGTCACGATGGTCGTCGCGAAGGCCCAGCCGTCGCCGACGGTCCAGCCCGAGCAGGCGGTCATCCTGAGGCTCTGCCAGGCGCCGTTATCCGTCGCCGAGGTCTCGGCGTACTTAGGTCTGCCCTTCAGCGTGGTGACGTCGCTCCTCACGGAACTCCTCGCGACCGAACTCATCGAATCGCGCGCGCCCATCGTCCGCGCCACTCTCCCGGACAGGTCCCTTCTCGAAGCGGTGATGCATGGACTTCAGAAACTCTGACACGATCACCGGCCCCCGGCGCGAGGACGTCCTACCCACCACGGCGACCGCCGCGGTGAAGATCGTGATCGTCGGCGGGTTCGGGGTCGGCAAGACGACCATGGTCGGATCCGTCAGCGAGATCCGGCCGCTGACCACCGAAGAGACCATGACCCAGGCCGGTGTCGGCGTGGACGACAACTTCGGGGTGGAGAGCAAGACCGCCACCACCGTCGCCATGGACTTCGGCCGGATCTCCGTCAGTGAGGAACTGATCCTCTATCTGTTCGGCACCCCGGGCCAGGAACGGTTCTGGTTCCTGTGGAACGGCCTGTTCGAAGGCGCCCTCGGCGCGGTGGTTCTCATCGACACCCGCCGCCTCGAAGTCAGCTTCGACGTCATCGGACGGCTGGAGGAGCGCGGCGTGCCGTTCGTCGTCGCCGTCAACACCTTTCCCGACGCGCCGAAACACCCTGTCGAGGCGCTCCGCAGCGCCCTGGACCTCCCCGAAGAGGTTCCGGTGATCGACTGCGACGCCCGGCTGCGCGCCTCCAGCCGAGACGTACTGATGACCCTGATGCGCTATCTGCACAGTCTGGCCCTGCCGCTCGCCTGACCGCAGTACACACCCCCCGCGCGTCCCATCCGTCTGGTCCTTGGAATCCTCATCCTGGAGTGATCGTGACAACCCCATTCCCCTACGAGTCCGGAGCGGCCCAGGGGCCGGTTCCGCCCCCGGAGTGCCCGGCCCACGGTCTCGGTACCGGCCGCGGCGGTGTGCGCCGGTTCTACGGCCCGGAGGCCGAGCGCGACCCCAACGGGCTGTACGACAGACTGCGCGCCGAGCACGGCACCGTGGCCCCCGTACTGCTGCACGGTGACGTGCCCGCCTGGCTGGTCCTCGGGCACAGCGAGAACCTGCACATGACCCGTACCCCCTCGCAGTTCTCCCGCGACTCCCGGCGGTGGCGGGCCCTGCAGGACGGCACCGTCGCCCCCGACCACCCGCTGGCACCGATCTTCACCTGGCAGCCGATCTGTGTCTTCGCCGACGGAGCCACCCATGAACGCCAGCGCGGCGCGGTCACCGACAGCATGGGCCGCATCGACACCCGCGGGGTGCGCCGCCACGTCAACCGCTACAGCAACCGGCTCGTCAACGACTTCTGCCAGGAAGGCCGCGTCGACCTGGTCAGTCAGTTCGCCGAGCGGCTGCCGATGATGGTGATGTGCGCGATCCTCGGCATGCCCGAGGAGTACAACGACCGGATGGTCCAAGCCGCCCGAGACATGACCCGGGGCACGGCGACCGCCGTCGCGAGCAACGCCTATGTCCTCGAAGCGCTGACCCGGCTCGTCCGGCGCCGCCGCCGCGAACCGGCGGACGACTTCGCCACCTGGCTCGTCGAGCATCCTGCGGCGTTGAACGACCAGGAGGTCAGTGAGCATCTGCGGCTGCTCCTCATCGCCGCCTACGAGTCGACCGCCAACCTGATCGCCAACGTCCTGCGCATGGTGCTCACCGACCCCCGCTTCCGCGCCAGGCTCAGCGGCGGCCACATGACGGTGCCGGAGGCGGTCGAGCAGACGCTGTGGGACGAGCCGCCGTTCACCGCGGTCTTCGGCCGCTGGGCGGTCGGCGACACGGAACTGGGCGGCAAGCGGATCAAGGCGGGCGACGCCCTGATCGTGGGCATCGCACCGGCCAACAGCGATCCGGTGGTCCGGCCCGACCTGGGCGCCGACATGGCGGGCAACCGGGCCCACCTCGCGTTCAGCGGCGGCCCCCATGAATGCCCCGGGCAGGACATCGGACGCGCCATCGCGGATGTCGGCGTCGATGCCCTGCTGATGCGGCTCCCCGACCTCGAACTCGCCGTCGACGAGAGCGAACTGAGGTGGATCGGGAACATCATGAGCCGGCATCTGGTGGAGCTTCCGGCGGACTTCGCCGCGCGCCTGCCGCAGGACGACAAGGAACCGCCGTCCATGGGGAGGTTGAACCCGCAGCGGCAGGACCGGGAGGTGCAGTCGACGGTCCGGCACACCGCCCCTACGCCCGGACGCGCACCCGGTCCGGCCCCGGCCCCCGCCACGACCCGAGCGATGTCCACGGCGACGGCCACCGACAGGTCCGGGGACACCTCCGCCGAGCCGTCCGCCGCCGGCCGGATCCCGCAGCAGCGCGGCAGAACCGCACCGGCGAGGCTGTGGCGTGCCGTCTCGCGCTGGTGGAGTGGCGACTGACCCGACTCGCCCATCGGTGCGCGGACGGGACCGACCAGTGGCCCGGTGGCCGTGGCCCAACGGCCCGCGGCCACCGGGCCGGCCGCCGTGGACGTCCGGCGGAATCGGCCGTGCGGAGTCGGCCGTGCGGAGTCGCTCGGACCCCGTCCCGCCCGGTCCCCGTACCATGCGGAAGCGTGAAGCTGACAATTCTGGGCGGCGGCGGATTCCGGGTTCCCCTCGTGTACGGAGCACTGCTCGCCGATCGCGCCGAGGGCCGCGTGTCCGCGGTCACCCTCTACGACACCGACGCCGACCGGCTCACCGCCGTCGCCCGGGTGCTCGGCGAACAGGCCGAGAACGTGCCCGACGCTCCCGCCGTCACCGCCACCACCGAGCTCGACGAGGCACTGCGTGGCGCCGACTTCGTCTTCTCGGCGATCCGCGTCGGCGGCCTCGAAGGCCGGGCCGCCGACGAAAGGGTCGCCCTCGACGAAGGTGTGCTCGGCCAGGAGACGGTCGGGGCGGGCGGCATCGCGTACGGGCTGCGCACCGTACCCGTCGCCGTCGACCTCGCGCAGCGCATCGCCCGGCTCGCCCCGCAGGCCTGGGTCATCAACTTCACCAACCCGGCAGGCCTGGTCACCGAGGCCATGTCCCGCCACCTGGGCGACCGGGTCATCGGCATCTGCGACTCCCCGGTGGGCCTCGGCCGCCGCATCGCCGGAGTGCTGGGCGCCGACCCCGACCGGGCCCGGATCGACTACGTCGGCCTCAACCACCTGGGCTGGGTCCGCGCACTGCACGTCGACGGCCGGGACGAACTCCCGCGCCTGCTGGCGGACCCGGTCCTGCTCGGCTCCTTCGAGGAGGGCCGGCTCTTCGGAGCCGACTGGCTGCGGTCGCTCGGCGCCGTCCCCAACGAGTACCTGCACTACTACTACTTCAACCGGGAAGCCGTACGCGCCTACCAGGAGGCCGAGCAGACCCGCGGTGCCTTCCTCCGCGAACAGCAGGAGGGTTTCTACGCCCGGATGAAGGACCCGGCCGCCCCCGCTCTGCGGTCCTGGGACCGTACCCGCGCCGAACGCGAAGCCACCTACATGTCGGAGAACCGGGAGGTCGCCGGGGTCGGCGAGCGGGACGAGAGCGATCTGGAGTCCGGTGGCTACGAGAAGGTGGCGCTCGCCCTCATGCGGGCCGTCGCCCGGAACGAACGGACCTCGCTGATCCTCAACGTCCGCAACCGCACGACGCTCTCCGTGCTCGACGCGGACGCCGTCATCGAGGTGCCGTGCCTGGTCGACGCCAACGGCGCCCGTCCCGTCGCCGTCGACCCGCTTCCGTACCACGCCGTCGGACTGGTCACCGCGGTCAAGGCCGTCGAACGCGCGGTGCTGGACGCGGCGGACAGCGGCTCGCGCGCCGCCGCCGTGAAGGCCTTTGCGCTCCACCCGCTGGTCGACTCGGTGACGGTGGCCGGACGTCTCCTCGACGGGTACATGAAGGTGCATCCCGGCCTCGCCTATCTGAACCGGCCCTGAGGGCCGTCGGTGAAGTCGGTCTGAGAGGACCGTACTTCACTGCTGACCAGGAGGTGGAGCTGGGCGTCCAGCCAGGCACCTGAGGGGCCGGTGAGGCCCTCCCCGTCCAGCGCGGCTGCGCCGTCCAGCGTGTCGAGGAAGACGCGCAACAACGTCGCGGCACGGGTCAGACCGGTGCGCGAGAGCGCCGTCGCCGCCTCGTCGATACGGGAGCGGGCAGGGCCCGTCAGACGGCGCAGCCCGGAGTGCGGCACGGCCGACATGGCGGACATCGCCTCGTCCAGCACCGCCGACAGCGGATCGGACGGGCGACGCACCGCCGCCGCCAGGGCCGCCGAACCGTCACCGGCGGCGAGATCGGGCACGACCACTCCGCCCGGGGTGAGCACCGCCATCGGGTCGATCCCGATCCCACCGCCGGTGCGGTGCACCGCACCGCTGACATGCGTGGCGCCGCCCTCCAGCGCATCGGCCAGGGCGTCCAACGCACCGGGGCACTCCGGCCGGTACCGCGACGTCACCAGCGCGGTGGTCCCCGAGGCGTCGCGCACGACGGCTTCGAGGCGCTGCTCGGCGGGGTCGTAACCGACGCTCTCCACCGCCGACAGCGCGACGACATGGACCGACTCCGCCTCGACCCTCGGACGGATCATCCGGGGCGGCCTCCCCTCCCAGCCCGCGGTCAGCGCGGACAGGTCCCGTACGAGCAAGGGTTCCGGCAGCTCCGCCCAGGCGGCACCGACGGGGGTGATGGTCGTCGTGCCGAGCCGGCCGCGGGAGATCGTCAGCGCGCGGCTCGCCGTGCGCCGTACGCTCTCGCTGACCAGGCTCCCGGCGGCCAGGGAACCCAGCGGCGTGGCGAGGACGCGGCGGGTGGACAGCCGGTGGCCGGTCAGTTCCTGGCCCTCGGCGGCCGTCCAGGCCTTGCGGAGGACGAGGACGGTGCCCGCGCCGGGATGGGCGAAATACACCTCGGAGACCAGGGACTGCGGCGTGCCGTGCACACGGCAGCCGAGCGAGACGAGCCGGACCCGGCGCAGCGGGGTGTCGCCGGCCTCGCGGGTGCCCAGCACGCCGGGGAGTGCGGCGGCGCGCCGCCGGGCATGGACTTCGGTGAGCAGGGCGGCGACCAGCTCCGGGCGGTAGTGGGCATTGCGGTCGGCGTATGCCGTGAGCTGGTCCGTCAACTCGGCGAGCGCGCCAGCCGGCCAGTGCATCGACGCGGTGGCCAGCCCGGCACCGGCCCGTGCCAGGGCTCCGCCGAGGACCGGGCCGACATGGGCCACGCCCTCCGCCAGCAGTTCGTCCGCCAGCTCGACGGCCGCGTCGAGCGCGGGCCCGGCCGTCGGCGGTGCCGTGGCGCGCCCGCCGACCCGCACGGGGACGGTGAGCCCGTCGCTCCCCGCCGCGTCGGCGGCCCGGAACGCCCAGACCGCGAGAGCCACCGCCTCGCCGCGCAGCGCGGCGGCCGCGTCCGTCAGCGCGTACGCGATCTCCTCGGGGACCGGGAAGCGTACCGAGCAGGTGGGGAGTTCGACCCGAGGCTCGGGGTGCTCCGGGGACGGGCGGTGCACCACGGCGGCGTAACCCCGCTCGAAGGTACGGCGGGCCGCGGCGAGCGGACGGGCGCCCACGGCTTCCGAGAGGGCCGCGTCGTCGCTGCCGCCCGGGGACCAGTCGGTGAGGGGAGCGGCACCGGCCGACGCGACCCCGTCCCCGCGCTGGTAGGCCAGTACCAGGGCGATGAGATGGCGGCATATGCCCGGTGCGGCGCAACTGCAGTCGCCGTCGTCCAGACCGGTACCGGGCGGCAGCGCGGTGGTGGTGCCGTCCTCGAAACGGGCCCGCACCGTGGCGTCCGGGTCCGTCGTGAGAGCGGGCGCCGTGCCCGTGTCCAATTCCTTCGTGGCTCGCTTGACCAGCCCCCGGTTGGCCAGCGCCGCGAGCGTGTCCGGGGTGAGGGCGAGCAGATCGGGGCGCGTGGTGTCGCCCGGCGTCCCGGTCATCGGCCCAGCCTTCCGGCGACGAACTCGGCGAGGCGGCCCGGTGTCATCGCCCCGATGTGCGCCCCGGCCGCGGCGAGCCGCCCGGCCAGCTGACGGTCGTAGTCGGGGTTGGCGTCCTCGTCGAGCGCGGCCAGCCCCAGCACGGTGCTGCCCTGCTCCACCAGCGCCCGCACCGTGCGCAACAGCCGGTAGGGGTCACCGCCCTCGTAGAAGTCGGTGACCAGCGCGACGATCGTGCGCCGCGGATTCTCCACCAGACCCGCGCCGTACTCCACGGCCCGCGCGATGTCGGTGCCCCCGCCCAGTTGCACCCGCATCAGCAGCTCCACCGGGTCGGTCACATCGGAGGTCAGGTCCACCACCTGGGTGTCGAAGGCGATCAGGTGCGTCTTGAGACCGGGCAGGCCCCACAGACACGCGGCGGTCACCGCGGAGTGGATGACCGATCCGGCCATCGAGCCCGACTGGTCGACCAGCAGGATCAGCTGCCACTGCGTCACATGGCGCTGCGTACGGGAGTGGAAGTGGGCGCGCTCGATGAGAAGACGTCGCTCGGCCGGCTGGTAATGGGCGAGGTTGGCCCGTACGGTCTGCCGGAAGTCGAAGTCCCTCGCCACCGCCACCCGGCTGGGCCTGCGGGAGCGGGTGCCGTGGAAGGCCCGGCGGATCTCCGGCCGGAGCCTGGCCAGGAGCTGTTTCACCACCGACTCGACGATACGCCGGGCCAGCCGCAGCACCTGCGGGTTCATCAGGTGCTTGGTGCGCAGCAGGGCTCGCAGCAGGGTCGGGCTCGGCTCGACCCGTTCCAGTACGGCGGGGTCGGTCACGATCTCCTGGATGCCGTACCGCTCGACGGCGTCCCGCTCCAGGCGCTCGATGGTCTCCTTCGGGAAGAGTCGATGGACGTCGTCGAGCCAGTCGACCGCGGTCACGGCGGACGGGCCGTCACCACCCGTGCGCGGGGCGGTACCGGTGCGGCGCACGCCGCGTCGGGCGAGGTCGGGGTCGCGGCCGTAGAGCCAGTCGAGTGCGGCGTCCCGGCCCGCGTTGCCCGGTCCCAGCGGTCCGGTGTGCTGTTCGGCGGCGGAACCGAGGACCAGTCGCCAGCGCTCCAGCCCCTCGTCGGGAGCGGCTTCGGGCGCGGTCTCGCGGCTCTTCCCGGGCGCGGGCGCCGGGTCGGGTACGTGTTCGGGCAGGGTCATGGGGTGGCTCCCAGGTCATAACGGGCCAGCAGCCGCGACACGGACTCCTCCAGATCACGGGCACGGGCGATCAGCAGCGGGTCCGCGGCGGTCCGCAGCAGGGAACGCGTGGAGCCGCGCACCCCGCGCCGTTCCAACAGCCGACCGGCGATCCGTTCACGTTCGCGCGGCGGGAAGAACGCGAAGGCCTGACGCAGCGCGGGCAGACCCGACAGGAACGCGTCGTCGGGCAGCGCACACACCAGGCTGTCCAGCACATCGATCAGCGACTCCGCGCCACCGTCCCCGCTCCCGTGTCCCACGGCGCCCGTCAGCTCGTCGCGGGCGAGCGCGAACAGCCCGGCAAGCCAGTCGCCGAGCGCGTCCGCGCCGGCCTTCGCCACGGGACGCACCGCCTCGGCCGGATCCCCGGAGGTGCCCGGGTGCCGCGTCAGGGTCCGGTGCAGTCCGAACGCGGCGCCGCGCAGATCGACCGGCGCCTCCGGGTCGCCACTGATCCGCCACGCGATCGCGCACACCGTCTCCGGCCGGACGGAGAGCACCTCGGGCGCGTGCAGCACCGCGTCCCGCGCCGCGACCACGGCCCGCAGACGGGGGAAGTCCACGCCCCGCCCACCGCGTGTCCCCTCCAGAAGCCACAGCAGCCGCGTCGCCGCCCCGTCGATCACCGCGGCGAGCAGCGGACCGTGCGCCACCCCGAACACCCGGTCGTGCCGCCACAGCCCCAGGGCTGTGGAGAGGATCTCCCCGAGCGCACCGACGTTCTTCAACCCGCCCACCCGGGAGGCGAGTTCTCCGAGGAACTGCTCGGAGAACCCCTCCATCCCGCACAGCACGGCGTCGAACAGCGCCCGCGCCAGCTCATCGGCCTCGGCCGTGGCATCGTGGGTCCGCTCGGCGAGCGCGGCGGCCGCGGCCTCCGCCAGGGTCGCGCCGTACGCCCCCGCCTCCACCAGCGCCGCCTCGCGCCCCGAGGCGGACTGCGACTCCCATCGTTCGGTGAAGACCGGGTCGTTTCCGTGCTCGGGGCCCGCAGTCCTCCCGTGACCGGGAACCCCCAGCACCCGCAGCCGGTGCAGCACCCGGCTGCGCTCCAGCGCGGCGGCGTCCGTGAGATCGAGGCGGTACGAGGTCCCGGGGCCGCCGTCCAGCGCCAGCCCGGCGAGCTGAGCCGCCACGTCGTGAACCAGCGGCGGCGCAGGGGTGCCGGGGTGGAGGCGCCCGGTGCGGTCGCCACGGCAGGCGGCCACCATCTCGACCACGGCGGGATGGGCTCCGCCCGGCAGCACGCCCCGGCTCGTCCACGGGAGCGGGTGGTCCAGGTCGTCCGTGATCAGCGCGCCCGCGAGACCGTCCAGGACATCGATCCTGGCAGGGCGCGGGTGGCCGCGCAGCGCCGTGAGTCCCTGTGCCAGGCTCCGCGCGGCGATCAGATCGGCGGTGGACACCGGGAACCGGCGTGCCCGCAGCCGTTCGACGACCATGCGCAGCAGACCGTCCGCCGCGGCCTCGGGGCCCGCCTCCCACAGCTCCTGGTAGTAGCCCGGCGACGGCATCCCCGACTGGTAGCCGGTAAAGGCGTCCAACTGCCGGAAGGAGTACGGCACGAGGAAACTCCCCGCCAGGGCCCCGTCCGGTGGGGCGGGCACCTCCGGCCATCCGTCGGCGCCCCGCCCCCAGCCGTCGCCGGCCTCCTCACCGGACGCGGTGAGCGCACGGAGCGCGGGCTGGTGGAAACCGCCGGTCACCACCAGCACCGGCCGGTCCCCGGCCACGGCGACCGCCGTCCGCACCCATGCCGCCATGTACGTCTCGCGCGCCCGGTCGCCCGCGTCGGCCTGCGCGTCGCCGCGCACCAGCGCGAAGTACGCATCGAGCTGTGCTGCGAGACCGTCCTCGGGCTCGACCTCGAACAGCCGGTCCCAGAGCGCGTCGGAGGAATCCACCGCGAACTGCCGGCACAGCCGCTCCGTCGCCTCCGCGTAGCGGACCTCCGCGTCGGCATAGCGGTTGGTGCGCTCGGCGAACGCGGGATGCCAGGCCGGCAGATCGATGAAGCGGACCTCGGCACCGGCCGCCCGTCCCGCCCGCAGAGCGACCCACTCCGGAGAGTAGTCGCAGAGCGGCGCCCAGGACGTCGCGGCCCGCTCCCCGTCGCGGTAGTGACTGAACACCGCGACCGGCAGGTCGTGGCCGAGCAGCAGCTCGTCCAGCCGTCCGTTCATCTCGGCAGGACCCTCGATCAGCACATGGGCCGGCCGAAGCTCCTCGACGATCCGCTCGACGAGCCGTGCGCAGGCGGGGGAGTGGTGACGCACCCCCAGGAACAGCGCCGGCATCAGTCCGCCAGCAGATGGCGTGCGTCGTACAGGGCCTGCCACACCGGACCGCGACGACGCGGCACCTGCTGCTCCAGATAGCGGCGCAGCCTGGCCAGGTCCTCCGGGCTGTCCTTCGCCGCCGTCCCGGCCAGACAGGCCACGACATCGGCGACACTGCCCGGCTCGCCGCGCAGGAACCAGCCGCGCACGCCCACCGCATGGGCGACCGAGACGGCCTCCGCGGTGCTCATCACCGCTGAAGGAGCGCCCGCGCCGCCACCCGGCCCGCCCTTCTCACCGGCCCCCGCGCGCAGCTCGCGGAACGTACCGACCAGGACCTCCAGCACATCGCGGTCCGGCGGTGGCTCCACTCCCGAACGTCGCAGCAGCGTCGTCACCTCCGCCTCGACGAGCGCCAGTTCGGTGTCCAGGTCGGGGATCGGGAACACCGTCTCGAAATTGAACCGCCGCTTGAGCGCCGCGCTCATCTCGTTGACTCCCCGGTCCCGGGTGTTGGCCGTGGCGATGACGTTGAAGCCCTGCCGCGCGAAGACCATGCCGTCCGGTCCGGTGAGCTCGGGGATGGCCACTACCCGTTCGGAGAGCAGCGACAGCAGCGAGTCCTGCACCTCCAGCGGACAGCGGGTGATCTCCTCGAACCGTACGAGCCTGCCCTCGGCCATGCCACGCAGCATCGGCGCCGGGACCAGCGAGCGGGTGGAGGGCCCCTCGGCGACCAGCAGCGCGTAGTTCCAGCCGTACTTGATCTGGTCCTCGGTGGTGGCCGCGCCGCCCTGCACCGTCAGCGTCGAGTCGCCGCTGACGGCGGCCGCGATCAGTTCGGAGAGCAGCGACTTGGCGGTACCCGGCTCTCCGACCAGCATCAGCCCGCGGCTCGTCGCCAGTGTCACCAGCGCCCGGTCCACCAGCGAGGGGTGGCCGACGAACTTCCGGCTGACTCCCGCCTCCGCGTCGCCGATGACGAAACGGCGCGCCGCGCGCAGGCTCAGCTCCCAGCCCGGCGGTCGCGGATCGCGGTCGTCGGACCGCAGCGCGGCCAGCTCCTCGGCGTACCGCACCTCGGCCGGTGGGCGCTGCACCGCGACCGGGCCGCCGTCCGGCGTCTCGACATGTGTCTCCCTCTGCACGGTCATGAGGCGACGCCCTCGGTCAGTTCCGTCAGGTCGGCGAGGAGTTCGGACACGGTCACCGCGTCGAGATCGGTGAATCGGTGCGGGTGGGCGCCACTGGCCCAGTGATCATCGGGCCGGCCGTCGAGCCAGACCGTTTCGAGGAGTTGCTCGGGGAACATGTCGACCACCCCGACCGCGATGCCCTCGTGCAGCGCGATGACCAGATAACAGTCGTCGGCCAGCCGCTTGGAGATCCAGCGCTCCACTCCGGCGTCCTGCGGTGCCCCGCGCTCCCAGCCACGCCGCTGCAGCCCGAGGACCTTCCCGGTCGGCACCTTGAGCCCCTCGAACCGGGTGAGCCGGTATCCCGCGCCCTCCTCCTCGGGCAGTTCGTACACGGCGCGCCCGAGCTGCGCGAACGGCTGAAGGATCTCGTAATCGGCGAACACCTCCGACCAGACGGTCAGTTCATCCCCGAGATCCAGCGGGTGCGCGAGCCGCACGGTCGCGTCGTCGGCCAGGGCGAAGACATCGTCCTGGGCGTCGGCGAACGTACGGTCCTCGGCGACCCGGAAGGCGGTGCGCACACCGTCGTCCGCCTTGCTCAGCCACACCAGCCGGCGCACCAGATGCCACAGCAGCGGATGACCGACGAACAGCTCCTGGAACTCCTGGGCCGTCCAGGGACGCCCGGACACCATCGCGGCCTCCAGCCGGCGCACCTGGTCGGAGGCGATCGTCCGGACGTCCTTCTTGAGCGCCATGAACCGCTTGCGCTCGGCCGGGGCGAGTTCCGCGTCGTCCCGGGCGCCCGGCTGCGGCACATCCTTGCGGCGCTTGCCGTCACCGTCCAGCACATAGGGCCGCAACTGCTCGTCGAAGCCGACCGTGAACGAACGGGGGCCGTAGTCCACGACCGTCGAACCGTCCTCGTCGAGGCCGAGGTCCGGCACCAGACGGTCGGAGAGCTGCTCCCCGGTCAGCCCCAGCCCCGCGGCGACCTCGGCGATCTTCTCCTGGGCCCGTGCCTTGAGCGCCTTGAACTTCACTCGCTGCGAGATGCCGTGCAGATGCAGGAGAGCGACATCGGTGCCGATGGACGCCAGTACATCGAGTCCCTCCACGGCCCGGTGGTGCGCGCCATCACCGGGCCAGGACCGGATCACGGGGGTGAGCCGACGGACCGTCTCGTCGTCGCCCAGCAGCCCCAGCGCGTGCAGCGCCCACGACTCCTTCGCGGGCAGATTGGCCAGCTGCCACTGCTCGAACAGGGCCCAGGCGAAACCGGCGAGCGAGGGGGCATCGGCCGCCTCCACGAGTTGGGCGATCCCCGGGTACGCCTCGCCGGGCTTCGACAGCGCCAGCATCGTCAGGACATGGCGCACCGACTGCACCGGCAGCGCACCGCCGGACCGGACCACGATCTGGGGCAGCAGCGCGGGCTCCGCCCAGCCCGGCAGCACCGGCATCCTGGCGGGCAGCCCCCGCTCCAGCGGGTCCGCGGACAGCAGCACCTCCATCGCGGCTTCCGTCTGCGCCCCGTACACCCGCGCGGCATCGCGCACCACGGCGTCGCCGTGCACTGCGGCGATCAGCGTCAGTGCCTGCTCGGCGGCGCGCCGTGCGGCGCCTTTCCTGCCCACGGCGTCCGGCACCAGGAGCGGCGCGGCCGCGACACCGTGCCGGGTGAACCAGGAACGAGCCGTCGTCGCGGTGGACTTGAGCCGTACCGCCCAGTCCGCCATGTGCCGGGCGACCTGCACGTCGACGAACGGGAGCAGCAGCGGGGCGAGCGCGCTGGGCTGCCGGGGCACGGCGCGCAACAGCAGCGGCAACGCGGCGAGGCCGAAGCGTGCGACGACCGGCTTGAGGGTGTCCAGGCCGTCCCACAGGTCGGTCGGATCCCAGGCGGGCAGGAGCGGTGCGACCACCTCCTCGGGCCCGTGGACGAAGACCCGGGCGGGCCGCAGATCGCCCAGACTCAGTTCGCGCCGCAGAGCCGCGCTGTCCTTCTCCCAGTCGTTCTGGACGCGGTCGGTCGTGTACCAGGAGGAGGTGGCCGCCCACGCGGCCCGCTCCTCGGGCAGCCATTCCAGCGAGGGCTCGGACACGGCGGCCGGACCTGTCACGACCACTTCCTTCACCGTGGTGCGGGGCCGGGACCACGGCGGCGCCGTCAGCACGGCGGGCAGCGCGTCCACGGGCGCGTCGGCGATCAGATCCTCGGGGTTGAGCAGGGGCTCGACGACCGCCACGACCTCGGGGTCCAGGTCCCCGAGTGCGAGCGTGACCAGCTCGTGGTGGGCGCCGATATGACCGCGGAGCAGTTGTGCCGTCCGGCCGGACGACGCGGCCGGATCGCCGTGCAGCTCGGCGGCCAGGAGCCGCACCGCACGGACGGGGTAGCGGCGCATGGCGTCGAGGAGAGCGGGACGGACGTGCTTCGAGTCCGCATGGGCCAGCAGGCCGAGGAACGCCTCGTCGGTGGGAAGCTCCACCAGGGAGTTGGCGGCGAGCTTCACCCTGTCGGAGTAGTAGTGGTTGCCGTCGAGGGATTCGGCCAGAGGGGTGGCGACGGCCGGTCCGATGCCCTCGGCGACCGTCGCGATGAACGCGACGCCGTCGGTGAAGCCCGGCCGGTGGGGGAACCGCTCCATCTGGGCGGCCGAGTTCAGAGAGCTGAACACCATAGCGCTCAGGGTGTGGTCCCGTTCCGCACCCACTCCGGGATCCGCGCAGAGGTCCTCGACCCAGTCGGTCTCACTCGGTACCAGATAGGAGACGATGATCTTGCGCAGGGCATCGGTGCGGCATCCGGCCAGCACCTCGACCGTCTGCCGGTACGTCTCCTCGTCGGCCGCGGCGAGCAGCGCGCGGACCCGGTCCATCGCCGGTCGGCGATCCCTCGCCCAGTACGCGTGGCGCGGCCCTGCCAGCGTCTCAAGCCAGGGGTCGCTCCGCCGGCTGCCGCTCTGCTGCCAGTTGGCATCGACCGAGAACATCTCCACCGCGGCCCGCGCGGCGAACGGCAGACCGTAACGCTCGCACCAGTGGTCCGCCCACGCGGAGTGGGGCACGGGATAGAGCCCGATGACCGCTGCCAGAGCGGCCGCCCCCACCGTCGAGGGGCTTCCGGCCACATGCGACCGCAGGTGGTCGGCGGGCCCGGCAGCCGAACGTGGCGCGTCCACGAACTCCTGGATCCAGGTGGTCTCTTCGGCGATCCGGGCCTCGACCTTGTCGAGCGTCTCCCGCCGCACCTTGCCGGGCACCCGGTGTGCACCACCGCGCCGAGGGTGGAGCGTCCGCCGCCAGTTGGCGGGGAGCACGAAGGTGTCCTCGTCGGGCAGGACAAGGGCCTCGGCTCCGGGTGGCGCCGAAGGGCCCGCGTCCGGAGCCGCGCCCGGCGCGGTCGCGGTGACCGCCTCCGCGGCGCCCTCGGCCGCCGCCCCCACCTCGCGGTACCCCTTCTTCTCCTTCTCCGCGATCGTCTTGCGGACCTGCGCCGACGCGGCCTCGGCCGACGCGTACTCCTTCGTCTGCGTACGCCCGTCGCTCCCGCACCGCCCGTAGCGCACCGTCACCACGACGCCCTCGGCCTCGGTCTCCCAGAACTTCGACGCACTGCCCTCGACGTACTCCCAGCGGCGCACGGTCCCGTCCCCTTCACACCCGGACAGCCCGCGCTGCGGCGGGCTTTTCGATCAGTGGTGCCACAGTAGAACGGACCACTGACAACGCAGCGTGAGCGGGCTGCCCGGGGAGGGAAGCAGTAGGTCAGCCGCTGTGCGAGAGCTCTTCCCTGTGCACGGGGCGAGCGAAGGGCAGTCCCGAGACCAGCCGTTCCACCTCGTCCACCGCCGCGCTCCCGAGCCGTTCCAGCTCATTGCCGAGCGAGCCCGCCAGATGCGGTGTCAGGAAGGCGCCCGGCAGGTCGAGAAGCGGACTGTCCGGTGGCAGGGGTTCCGGATCGGTGACGTCGAGTACGGCGCTGATCCGGTCGGCCGCCACCTCGTCCGTCAACGCCGATGCGCCGTCGACTGGCTGACGTTCCGTAAGTGAGCGGGGCGAGGGGGCGGAGGATTCCCGTGGGAATCCTCCGCCCCCTCGCCCGCGTCAGGGAGCGGAGACGGCGCGCGCGTCGCCGGACGGTGCCCACGACGGCGTCACTCCCGTCACCTGGCACACCATCAGGAAGAGCGGGATGGGCGGAGTGTACGGCGTACGGCTGTCGGGCTGGTGGATGAGCCGGGGCCGTACGGCAGGAACGAACGCCCCCTTCGCATAGGCGGCCTGTGCGGGCCAGTCCAGATCGAGATCGGAACCCGCGGGCACGATCCACCACCAGCGGTCGGCGTCCGCGAAGACACAACCGGTACGAGGCAGGTGAGACATCAGCCGGAAGCCGTACCGGGAGGGCACGCCCACCGCGTCGCAGCCCAGGCTCGCCGACAGCGAGGGCGGCAGCGGCAGTTGCACCGTGCCCGTGGCGCGCAGGGGCTGCCGGGAGCGGCGCGCTCCGAGCAGATGGGACATCGCGTTCTTCAGCATGACCGCTCCGAGCCGTGCGGCAGTTCCGCCCAGACGATGCGGCCCGAGCCGTTGCCCGCGTCGCGGGAACCCCAGGAACTGCTCATCGCGTCGACGAGCAGCAGGCCGCGTCCGTGCTCGTCGTCGGAGGTGCGGCAGAGCCGCGGCCCGCCGGGCTGGTGTCCCTGGTCCTGCACCGCTATGCGCAGCCGTCCGTCGAGGCAGCGCAGCTCGCACACGACACGAGCGCTCATGGTGTGCACCACCGCGTTGGTGACCAGTTCCGAGACGATCAGGATCGCCGCCTCGTGCGCGTCCTCGTCCAGCCGCCATTCGTCGAGCCGGGCCCGTGTCAGCCGCCGCGCACCGGCCACCGATTCGGGGTGCGCCGGCAGCGCGAAGCAGTACCGGAGCGCTTCCGTCCCGGGGCTGAGATCCATGAGCCGGGGGATAAGCGCACTGCCAGGTGCCACAACCGATTCCTCACAGTGGGGGCTGCGTCACGCTCCGCGATCTCACGCGAATGAGCACGGTCGTGACTAAGTGAACTGGTTCACTCACCAACTCTCCCTCTGTCGAGAACACTTGGCAAGGGGCACTCTGAAAATTCCAGAGTGACTGTGTCTTGGGAGCCCCGCGCATGGCACACTGCTGGCAAACAGCGCATCGGGAGGTCTGAAGTGAGCGAACCGCGGTCCGCCCCGACCGTGGGTCAGGTCGTTCTCGGCAAGCGCCTGCAGGATCTGCGGGAGCGGGTCGGCCTGAGCCGTGACCAGGCTGCCAAGGTGCTGCGGGTCGCACCTGCGACGATACGCAGGATGGAGACCGCCGAGGTCGCTCTCAAGATCCCCTATGTCCAGCTGTTGCTGAAGGCGTACGGGATCGGCGACGACGAGGCCGAAGCGTTCGTGGAGCTCGCCGAGGAGGCGAACAAGCCCGGTTGGTGGCAGCGCTATCACGATGTGCTGCCCGACTGGTTCAGCATGTACGTCAGCCTGGAGGGCGCCGCGAGCCTCCTGCGCATGTACGAGCCGCACTTCGTCCCCGGTCTGCTGCAGACCGAGGACTACGCACGCTCGGTGATGCGCACCGGAGCCGTGGGCCAGACCAGACCCGAGGACATAGAGCGCCATGTGGCGCTGCGAATGCAGCGTCAGTCCCTGCTCTCCCGGCCGGACGCCCCGAAGCTCTGGGTGGTGATGGACGAGACGGTGCTGCGCCGCCCCGTCGGCAGCGTCGACGCCATGCGAGGGCAGATCGACCGGCTGCTGGAGGCGACCGAGATGCCGCATGTGACGCTGCAGATCGCGGAATTCTCGACCGGACACCACCCGGGAACCTACGGCCCCTTCGTCCTCTTCCGCTTCGGCGTCCCCGAACTCCCCGACATGGTTTACAGCGAGTACCTGACCGGTGCCGTCTACTTCGACGCGCGCCCCGAGGTGGCCTCCTACCTCGAAGTCATGGACCGCATGGCGGCTCAGGCCGCAACTGCACAACGCACGAAGGAAATCCTCCGGGACTTCCGCAAGGAGCTGTGATGGATCCCATATACAACGGCATGCCGGCCGCCGAACTCGGCTCCGAGGGCTGGTACAAGCCGTGGAGCGGCGGGAACGGAGGCAATTGCGTCGAAGCCATGAAGCTGTCCGACGGGAGAGTCGCCGTACGCCAGTCCGCGGATCCCGATGGCCCCGCCCTGATCTATTCCCACGGTGAGATCGCCGCCTTCATCCAGGGCGCCAAGTCCGGCCAGGCGGATTTCCTCCTCACCTGAATCCACGCCTTCCCGGCCCGATCCGTCTCTCCCGGAGCCGTCCCCGTCCCACACTGTTGTTGTTCGCCGACCTACGGACCCATGGAGCGTGCTATGACCGGGCAGGATCCCCGAGCCATCGAGATCGACACCAGCAAGCCGCATCCCGCCCGGATGTACGACTGGTTCCTCGGCGGCAAGGACAACTACCCGGTCGACGAGCAGATGGCCCGGCAGTTGCTGGCCGTCGACGCCAGGGGGGGCGACATGGCCCGGGTCAACCGGGCCTTCATGCACCGGGCCACCCGGTGGCTGGCGGAGAACGGGGTTCGCCAGTTCCTCGACATCGGCGCCGGCATACCCACCGAGCCGAACCTCCATCAGATCGCCCAGCGGACCGCCTCCGAATCGCGCGTCGTCTACTGCGACAACGACCCGATCGTTCTCGCGCACGCGGCGGCCCTGCTGCGCTCCACCCCCCAGGGCGCCACGGAGTACATCCAGGCCGACGCCCGCAAACCCGAAGTCATCCTGGAGGAGGCCGGCAGGGTCCTCGACTTCGACCAGCCGATCGCGCTCTCGCTGCTGGCCCTGCTGCACTTCCTGGGCGACGAGGACGGCGCCGCCGAACTCGTCGACCGACTGGTCGAGCGGCTCCCCTCAGGCAGCTATCTGGTGCTCTCGCACACCACCGGGGACTTCGATCCCGAGGGCGCGGCGCAGGCGTCCGCCATGTACAAGGCGCGCGGGATGACGTTGCGGCTGCGTTCCCACGCCGAATTCACCACATTCTTCGACGGACTCGAACTCGTCGAGCCGGGTGTCTCGCTCTCCGCGGACTGGCGCCCGGAACTCGGCGAGGTCGTCGAGGTGCCCGGCGACGAGCCGATCCCGGGTTACGCGGGTGTCGCCCGCAAGCCCTGACCGTCCGGCGCCGGCCCGTCATCCGCGCCCGACCGGTCGGCGTCGACCGGTCGCCGACGGCCGACGTTCGTGCGCCGGCCCGTCACTGACGGCTGACCGACCGGGTGATGCCGGCGGCGATCGTCGTGGCGAGCAGCCACCCGGCCGCGATCAGCACGTACGACAGCCACTGGTACCAGCCCTGTGGGTTGAACGCCTTCTCCTGCCCGAAGTCGATGATCGGCAGCAGCAGATCAAGGGTGTAGAACAACGCGCTGAACGGCGGGGCCTCGTCGGCCTTCAACGGGGGCGGGTGGTGCAGCCCGTATGCCAGCGACCCGATCAGCAGCAGCGAGAAGAGCCAGGCCGCCGCTCGGACCGGCCGGAATCCGTACCCCACGGTGACGTCCTGCAGGTACCCCCACACCCTCGCGTGCCCCGGCAGGGTGACGCGGTGCGTGCGCTGCTTGGCGAGCTGCACGGTCCGTGCCGCGTCGTCGTCACCGATCCGCCGGTACGCTCCCGCCAGCTGCTCGTAGGCGGACGGAACGTATCCCTCCTCCTCGCGATCGAGCAGCGGCAGCCGCTGCTCGGCGGGCAGATGGGGAAGCAGCACGGTGTATGTCAGCCCCTCCAGGCGGACGGCGCGCGGCCAGACGGCGGGGGCGGCATGAATGAGGTCGATCCGTGCGCGACGCAGATTCACCATTCCCTCGATCGGGGAGGCATCCCGGAGCCACAGCTCGCCGATCGTGCAGCTGCTGGCGCGCACGGCGACACCGCCGGGGTTCGACAGCCGCGCGTGGGCGAAGTTGAGCTGCCCCGGTATCCGGCTGCCGCGCACATCGGTCCGCCCCTCGACCCGGATCCGCATCGCGTGGATGTCGGAGCCGACCGTCAGGGTCTCCGCCCGGAGAGCATCGCCCCCGGGATTCAGCAGCCGGGCGTCGTTCAGCAGGACCTGCCCGGTGACCGCGGCACCATCGAGACGGGACTCGCCGTGCACGACGAGCCCCGGCGCCCATATGTCGTCCTCGACGGTCGCGTGGTTGAGCTGGAGGACCGTCTCGTCGTTGTGAGCCGTCGTGCCGTCGGCGGCCACCCCGATCCGGGTGCGGTCGAGGAACAGCGCCTGGGTGACCTTCGATCCACCGAGCCTGACGGGGCCGGAGATCCGGCAGTCGGTGAGCCTCAGCACGCCGTCGATCCTGATGGTGGCGGCGGTCAGGCCCGGCAGCACCGAATCGCTGAGGTTGAGCTGGCGCAGTTGCGCCCCATACAGATTCGGCGCCTGTTCGAAGTGGCAGCCGGCCAGCAGCACGGGGCACTCGGCCGTCACGTACCGCATGTTCAGGGAGCCCGAGACGCGTGCGCCCAGCACGCGTAGCGCGGCCACTTCGCCGTCCTCCTGCGGGCTGCCGATCAGCAGGGCCCGCAGGACCTCCCCGCGTATGATGCGCTCCGGCCCCCAGCTCGCCCCGGTCGCCGGGTCGTCCTCGGCCTCCACGCCGGTTCGGAAATCGACGGGAACGCCGCTCGGGAAGGCATCCCATACACGGCGTTCGGCAGGGGTCAGCTCGGTGGTCTCCATCGCCGGGACTCTGACCTGCGGCCCGTCGTGGTGTCAACCCCGGCGGGCCGGCGGCGTGTTCAGCTCCCCAGCGCGTGTCCCGTCGTCGCGTCCACGTGCTCGGGGACCTCGTCGTGCCGGTCGCCCACCGACGGCGTACCCGAGGGCTCGAAGAACAGCACCGAGGCATCGCCGGAGGCGGACGGCTTGTGCCACGTCCCGCGCGGCACGACGAACACGGCGCCGGGGGCGAGGGTGACCGCGCGCTCCCCGTCCGGCTCGCGCAGTCGGATGTCCAGCGTGCCGTCGAGCACCAGGAAGAACTCGTCGGTGTCCTCGTGGACGTGCCACACATGCTCTCCGCGGACCTTCGAGATGCGCACGTCGTAGTCGTTGACACGAGTCACTATCCGGGGGCTCCACAGCGCCTCGAACGTCTTCAGCGCATCGCTCAGCAGAATCGGGTCGGGCGAGGTCTTCGTCGTCTGATCGCTCATGATCCCCATCCTCGGCCTTGGCTCCCGCCCCGGCGAGTGCTAGGAATCGCACATGGCGAAAGAATCCTCGCACCGGGTCGCAATGATCGTCTCCGCCGGCTCCAACCCCTTCGAGATGGGCGTGGCCACGGAGCTCTTCGGGCTGCGCCGCCCCGAACTGCCGGTGCCCTGGTACGCGTTCGAGCTCTGTGCCGAGACCCCGACCGTGCACATGCACCACGGTTTCTTCCAGCTCTCCGGCGTCGCCGGGCTCGATGCCGTCGACCGGGCCGACACCGTCGTCGTGCCGAACCGTCCCGACCCGGAGACCGAACCCGATTCGGCCGTCCTCGACGCGATCAGGCGCGCGGACGCCCGGGGAGCGAGACTGGTCAGCTTCTGCACGGGTACGTTCACGCTGGCCGCGGCGGGGGTGCTGGACGGCCGGCGGGCCACCACCCACTGGCGCTGGGCCGACGCCTTCACCGCCCGCCACCCGCGGGTCCGCCTCGACCCCGATGTGCTGTTCGTCGAGGACGGCCGGGTGATCACCGCGGCCGGCAGCGCCGCCGCCCTCGACACCGGCCTCCACATCATCCGCTCCGACCACGGCGCCGAGATCGCGGCCGCCGTGAGCCGCCGCCTGGTCTTCGCGGCCCACCGCGACGGCGGCCAGCGCCAGTTCGTCGAGCATCCCCTGCCCGATGTCCCCGACACCTCGCTCGGCCCGCTCCTGGCCTGGGCCGAGGAGCACCTCGGCACCGGTCTCACCGTGACCGGCCTCGCCGCCCGCGCCGCCGTCAGCCCGGCGACCCTGCACCGCCGCTTCCGCGCCCAGCTCGGCACGACCCCGCACGGCTGGCTGACCGAACGCCGGATCACCCTCGCCTGCCGGCTGATGGAGCGCGGTGAGGAACGTCTCGACGTGGTCGCCCGTGCCAGCGGGTTGGGTACGGCGACGAACCTGCGGATCCAGCTGCGCCGCCGTACCGGACTGACCCCCGGCGAGTACCGTCGCCGCTTCACCCCGGCCCGCTGAGCCCCCGTTCCCCGGGTGACAATGGAGGCATGTCACGACGCACCACACGACCGGGGCGGCCCGCCACCGCCGGCGCGCGGAAATCCGCCTTCCCCGCGGAGTCGCCCTGCCCCTGCGGCCTGCCCGCCGCGTACGGGGACTGCTGCGGACGCCTGCACGCCGGGACCGCCGCCGCGCCGACCTGCGAGGCACTCATGCGCTCCCGGTACGCCGCGTTCGTCGTCCGGGACGAGGCGTACCTGCTGCGCACCTGGCACCCGGACACCCGGCCGCCCGCCGTCGACTTCGACCCCGGGACGCGATGGGTGCGCCTGGAGATCCTGCAGACGACGGACGGCAGTCCGTTCCACACGACCGGGACGGTCACCTTCCGCGCGCACTACACGGACCGCGGGCGGCCGGACTCGCTCCACGAGAAGAGCCGCTTCGTCCGCTCCGGGGGTGCCTGGGTGTACTCGACGGCGGACTTCGTCGAGTGAACCGGACGGGCGGTGACGAGCCCTTCAGAGGGCGGCCCCGACCCGGGCCTTCTCCGGCGAGAGCTCCTGCGTCAGATCCTCCGCCAGCAGCCGTTTGGCGATCATGTCCACCGCGGCCCGCAGCTGCCGGTCGTCGGGACGTGACCCGTGCTCGTCCAGGCGTTCGTTGAGCCACCGCGCCCACGCGACACTGATCGCCGCGGCCTCCCGGCTCCCGGCGGACGTATGCGTGAACAGGTGGCCGTCGCCGGTGAGATAGCCCTCCTCGATCATCCGGTCGAAGACCGGGACCAGCACCTCCGGCGGGACCCGGTGCCGGGTCGCGATCAGGCCGAGTCCCGCGTGACCGACCATTCGGGTGAACAGCTCGACCTGCATCACCGCCCAGGCCCCCGCCACGTCCAGCCGGGTGTCCGACTCCGCGACGATCCGCCGTGCCGTGTCCGGACCCGCGTCACGGAGGATCTTGGCCACGGAGAACTCCAGGAGCCGGGCCGAGTCGCCCGCGCTGGGCTGGGCGAAGCCCTCGCCCATGTCCGTCGAGCCGACCCGCGCGGTGTCCCGCAGCTTCACCTCCTTCAGGAACAGCGCCACGACGAACCCCAGGACCGCGACGGGCACCGTCCACAGGAACACGGTGTGCAGCGTGTCGGCATACGCCTGGGCCAGCGGCGCGGCCTGCGCGGCCGGCAGAGCGTGCAGCCCCTGCGGGCTCTGCGAGGCCTTCGCCAGCACCGCGGGGTCGCCGCCCGCCCGAGCCGCCGCGGCGACGCCGTCGGTGAGATTCGGTTTCAGCGCGTTGGCGTAGATCGTGCCGAAGACCGCAGTGCCGAAGGAACTGCCGAGCGTACGGAAGAACGTCACGCCCGATGTCGCCGTACCCAGGTCCGCGTAGTCGACCGTGTTCTGCACGGCGATGGTCAGCACCTGCATGGACAGCCCGATACCGACGCCGAGCACCAGCATGTAGAGCGATTCCAGCCACACCCCGCTGTCCGGGCCCATCCGGGAGAGCAGATACAGCCCGACCGCCATGACCAGCGAGCCCACGATGGGGAAGACCCGGTACCGGCCCGTCTTGGAGACCACGTTGCCGCTGAAGATCGAGGCGGCGAGCAGCCCGACGACCATCGGCAGCGTCCGTACCCCCGACAGGGTCGCCGAGTCGCCGTCCACGTACTGCAGATACGTCGGCAGGAAGGTCATCGCGCCGAGCATCGCGAACCCCACGACGAAGCTCAGGATCGAGCAGACGGTGAACACCGGATTCCGGAACAGCCGCATCGGCAGCATCGGTTCCCTCGCCCGGAACTCCACCACGCAGAAGAGCGCCAGCGCGACGGCGCCGCCCGCGAAGAGAGCGAGGATGACGGGAGAGCCCCACGCGTACGTGTTGCCGCCCCAACTGGTCGCCAGGATCAGCGCGCTCGCGCCGACCGTGACCAGGGCGATGCCCAGATAGTCGATCACGGGTCGCCCCACGGCCCTCACCGACGGGATCGTGCGGGCGGCGGCGATGACCACCACGATCGCGATCGGCACATTGACGTAGAACGCCCAGCGCCAGCTCAGATGATCGGTGAAGAGCCCGCCGAGCAGCGGCCCGATCACCGTCGACACCCCGAAGACGGCACCCAGCGCGCCCTGGTACTTGCCGCGCTCGCGCAGCGGGATCACATCGGCGATCAGTGCCATCGAGGTGACCATCAGCCCGCCGGCGCCGATGCCCTGCAGCCCGCGCCAGACGATCAGCAAGGTCATGTTGGTCGCGAGGCCGCACAGGAACGAGCCGGTGATGAAGATGACCGCGGACAGCTGGAAGATGATCTTCCGGCCGAACAGGTCGCCGAACTTGCCCACCAGGACCGTCGCCACCGTCTCGGCGAGCAGATACGCGGTGACGACCCAGGACATATGGGCGGCGCCGCCCAGATCCGAGACGATCGTCGGCAGTGCGGTGCCGACGATCGTCTGGTCCAGGGCGGCCAGCAGAAGCCCGAGCACGATCGTCGCGAAGACGATGTTCCGGCGGCGCGGATCGAGTACGGGCGGCGCGGCGGCACTCTGCGCGGCGGGGGCTGTCTCGCTGGCAGTGGTCACGCTTGCACCCTCACACCGGGCCCCGTCCGCCGCATGTGGGGGACGGCCGGACGTGTCGTCAGGCCGACAGATCCCGCAGGGAGGCCTTCAGCCGGGTCACGAACGCCTCCCGCACCGGCTCTGCCACCCGGTCCAGCGAGAGATACGGATTGAGGTCCTCCAACTCGACGAGCAGCAGCTCACCCTGCGCGGTCCGGCAGGCGTCGACCCGCTGGATGCCGTGGTCGAGGCTGTTCCACTCCACGAACGAGCTCGCGAACTCCAGATCCGCCGCACTCGGGGCGTACGGCTCCAGCACCCACCGCTGCTCCGGACGCGGCGCGTACAGCGCGTACTGGAAGTCCCGGTCGACGAAGTAGAACGACACCTCGTACCGGAAGTCGATCCGCGGCTGGACGAGCGTCAGGCCGTCGTCGCTCACCGGCAGTGCGGCCTCCGGTACGAACCGCAGACCGACCGAGTCCGCTCCCAGCTTCGGCTTGACCACGTAGTGGGAGGCCGCGGGCAGCAGCCCCAGATCGGCAGCCCGGTCCACCGTGGGGATCACCGGATGTCCCGCCCGGCTCAGATCGACCAGATACTGCTTGCCCGCCATGTCCCCGCGGCCGTGCAGCGGGTTGTAGACGGGTACGCCCAGCTCCAGCGCCCGCGCGCGGAACGCGTCGTACGCCTCCTGGTAGTGCAGCACCGGACCGCTGTTGCGTATGACGACCGTGTCGAAGCCGTCGAGCAACGCGGCGGCGTCCCGGGGGTGACAGAGCGCGACATCGAACTCCTCCCGCAGCCGCGACGACAGATGGATGTCCTCGTCGCAGTAGCGGCGGCCACGAGCCTCGTAGGAGAGGTCGGTGACGAGGAGCAGGGACGGGCGCGGGCGCTCGGACATGGTGTTCCCCCAGAGGGTGTGTCTGCGGACGGCGGATCAATAACCTTGACGGCGTTGCCCGTCAACGACCCTGGAGCGTCATGACGTCTGCCCCGTACGAGTCGACCGCATCGCAAGCGTCGCCACTTCCGGACATTCTCTCGCCGGCCTTCGCGGCCGATCCCTACGGGGCCTACCGGATCATGCGCGAGAGCGCCCCGCTGATCCGGCACGAGGCCACGAACAGCTACCTCGTCTCCCGGTACGAGGACGTGGCACGGATCTTCAAGGACAAGGCCGGCGAGTTCACCACCGAGAACTACGACTGGCAGATCGAACCGGTCCACGGCCGGACGATCCTCCAGCTCAGCGGACGTGAGCACGCCGTGCGCCGGGCCCTGGTCGCCCCCGCCTTCCGGGGAGCGGACCTTCAGGAGAAGGTGCTGCCGGTCATCGAGCGCAACGCGCGCGAGCTGATCGACGCCTTCCGGCACACCGGCGAGGCCGACCTCGTCGACGCGTTCGCAACCCGCTTCCCGGTCCTCGTCATCGCCGACATGCTCGGCCTGGACAGGGCGGACCACGACCGCTTCCACGGCTGGTACACCACCGTCATCGCCTTCCTCGGCAATCTCGCAGGAGACCCGGAGGTGGCGGCGGCAGGTCAGCGGACCCGCGAGGAATTCGCCGAGTACATGATCCCGATCATCCGGCAGCGCCGGAAGGCGCCCGGCGACGATCTGCTCTCCGCGCTCTGCGCCGCCGAGGTCGACGGGGTGCGGATGAGCGACGAGGACATCAAGGCGTTCTGCAGCCTGCTGCTCGCGGCGGGCGGCGAGACCAGCGACAAGGCCATCGCCTCCCTCTTCGCCAACCTGCTCGCCCACCCCGAACAGCTCGCCGCTGTACGGGAGGACCGCTCCCTCATCGAGAGGGCCTTCGCGGAGACGCTGCGCCACAGCCCGCCGGTCCACATGATCATGCGCCAGACGGCGACCGAGGTGGAGCTCAGTGGTGGCACGGTGCCCGCCGGGGCCACCGTCACCTGTCTGATCGGTTCCGCCAACCGCGACGAGTCCCGCTACAGGGAGCCCGACCGCTTCGACATCTTCCGCTCCGATCTGACCAGCACCACCGCGTTCTCGGCGGCGGCCGACCACCTGGCGTTCGCGCTCGGCCGGCACTTCTGCGTGGGCGCGCTGCTGGCTCGGGCGGAGGTGGAGACGGGGGTGAACCAGCTGCTCGACGCGCTGGGGGAGCTGCGGCTCGCGGACGGCTTCACCCCCTTCGAGCAGGGCGTCTTCACCCGGGGCCCGCGATCGCTGCCGGTCCGGTTCACCCCGGTCCCCGGCTGATCCCGGCGAGGGGCCGGCCGGAAGCGGTTCAGCGGATGTGGCGCCCGGAGATCGCCCGTGTGATCACCAGCCGCTGGATCTCGCTCGTCCCCTCGAAGATCGTGTAGATCTTGGCATCGCGGGACATACTCGAAACCGTACAGGCCGATCCTGGCGGCTCACCGGATGACGGGCCACGGGGTCTCTTCGCGGGCGTCCCACTCGGTGGCGGCCGGCCGGACGACCTGGGCGGCGAAGCCGTGCACCCAGTCGCGCAGGTCCTGCTGCTCCTCGGTGAGGGCAAGGGGGAACCAGCTCAGGGGCTCAGGCCTTCGGGATGTCGAAGCAGCGGGTCAGGCCCGAGGCCAGCCCGACGTCGCCCGCCACTTTCAGCCTGCGCATCATGAACATCGTCACCGGGTTGCCGTTGCCGGAGACCAGTCTGAGGAACTCGGCGTCCCCCATCACCAGTGTCGTGCGCGGCTCGGCCTCGGAACGCCCCTCGCTGACGGTGCAGGTGCCCCCGCAGATGGAGGTCTCGAAGACCGCGTCGCTGTCGCCGGTTGTCTTCCAGCGGATCAGTGCCTTCAGCTGCCCCGCCGCCTCCGGGCGGAACTGCTGCTTCATCCGGCCGAAGACCTCGCCGAGCACCCGGGAGCGCAGTTCGCCGTGCATGACCTCGCCGAGCTGCCTGGCGGACAGGCCCTTGACGATGCGGGCGAACTCCTCGGGGGAGGCGGCCGCGAAGCCGAGCCCGGCCAGTTCGCCGACGAGATCGTCGCTGCTGTTGTCGGCCACGCCACTTCCTTACTCTGAAGTAAGCTTACTTCTGGGTAAGGTATGCGCCGTGCCGACCCTTCGCAAGGCGCGTGGGGAGCAGGGGTGCGGGCGTGTCACCAGGAGCTGCCGGGACGCACCGGCAGCCCCGGGTGGTGGGCGGCGAGGATCTTGTTCGCGCGCGCCAGCTCGGAGAGCGCCTGTTCGCGGTCGGCCTGGTCCTCGCCGCAGAGCCGTGGACCACGGAAGCTGCGCACCTCGCGCGCGGCGCATGCGGCGTCGAACTCCGCCTGCAGGATGTGCGGCGGGATGCAGGACCCGATCAGCGCGGCGACCCGGTCCGGGATCGGCACGGGTACGAGGAGGTGTGAGGCGGTCATGAGGGGTGCCCTCTCGGATGGTTGGCCAGGAGGTGGTTCTCGGCGTGGCCACCGGGTGGGCGGCCGACTCCTCCATGTGTACGGGACGCAGTTCCGGGTTTCTTGTTGAGAACGTCTCCGTGTGGCAACCGTTTGAGAGTGATCGGGTATTTCTTCTTACCCGTAAGTAAGTTGACTCATCGTGACGTACGTGCTGCATCTGTGTTCCGGCCCGCCGTGCTCGGGCGCGCGGCGGCCGACTCGTGCCCCCGGTCGGTCACGGAGCTAGAGAGACACGTCGGTGCCCCGCTCGCGCAGTTGGAGTGCCCGTAGTACGGCCTCGGTCGAGAACCGGCTTTCGGGATCGACCAGTTGGGCACCGAAGATGGTCTCCAGATTGCGCATCCGGTACCGGACGGTCTGGGGATGCACATTGAGCAGCTCGCCCATGTGGGCCGCGGTCCCCCTGGTTTCGAGCCAGACGCGGAGCGTTTCGATCAGTCGCTCGCGCCGGTTGGTGCTGATTCCCGCGATCGGAGCCAGTTCGCGCCGTGCGAGTTGATCGAGGAGGGCCGTGTCGGAGAGGAGCCACAGCGTGATGAGGTGGTCCTCGCACCGTACGAGCGGCGCGTCCGCGACGATCCCGGCGTCGATGAGTTCGAGGACCCGGCGGGCCCAGCGGATTGAGTCCGAGGCGAGCGCTGTGGGGACGGTGAGTCCGATGGCTGCCCGGGTGCCGAGGAGGGCGCGCTCAAGCATCTGTCTTCGCGCGTCGTCGAGCGGCCCCGGGATGAGTAAGTGGGGCTGCGGATCACTGAGGTCGACCAGTACGTCACGGTCCAGGCCGGCCCGGTCGATCCCGGCCGGGGCTCGGGCGGCGACCAGGGTCACCTGCTCCGGCAGTGTCCAGCCGGTCTGCTCGCAGAGCTCGGCGATGGCGGTCCGGGGCACCGGTCGCCCGGCGAGGACCAGGTGCAGCAGGCGGCGGCGCATGGCCTCGCTCTGCTCGCCGGACTGCGACTGCACCTCCAGGAAACCCTCGCGGGAGAGCGACTCCAGTTCGTCGATGTACGCGAACAGCGCGTCGGCGAAACTGAGCATCAGGGTGGGGGAGAAGCTGTAGGTCCGGCCGACCTTCTTGGCCCGGCGCAGCGCCACCCGGGCGCCGAGCCGATAGGCCCCCTGCAGCGTCTCCATACTGCGGCCCTCATAGGCCTCGAACCGCCCGAAACGACGGCACATGTCGTCGCGAAGCGTGGTGGAGGTGGACGGCTCGGCGACCAGATCGACGAACGACGCAAGGCTCTGTTCCACGCCGACACGAATGGCCTGACCGTTCGGGCCGTTGAGTAGACGCGCGTATTCCGGATAGGCCCGGGTGACCTCGACGCCGATTTCCTTGATCAGGCTCGGAAGTTCGGGCCGCATGATTGCGGCGAATTCCTGGGGGAGCGGACCCAGGGGGTCTCCGATGTCCGACGGCTGTATAAGTTCTGGCATGACTGTCCCCTTTTGCTCTCCGGCGCCCGGTGGGGGTGAGGCGGTGGGGGGAAAGCGCTCCCATCAACCGGCAGGTGCGTACCAAGTTCGCGATGAAGATAGACCAAGTCAGCTGCCATGCCCACCACTTGTGCAAGATCGGAGTGCAAGGGGCACGCATCTCGGCCGCGTTGTGGGGCTTCCGTGCAGGTGGGGCGGCAATACTCACTTCCGGACAACATATTTCGGCCGCTTGTTCCTCGACGACAAAATTCCGGCACCGGTGAAGCGGCGCGGCGGGCGGCGGGAGCGGGGCGGTCGACGACGTCCGCCGTGTGCACACCGCTCCGGAACGGCCTCCCGGACGCGGTCGCGCCCGCGTGACGGCCGTGGGTGGCCGCACCGGCCGGAGTGTCGCCGCGCCGAGTGTCGCCGCGCCGAGTGGCGCGTTCACCACGTTCGGGCGACCGCCGCCGGCCGGCTCTTCCTCGTGCGGGGGAGGTCCCGTACCCCGCGATGCCATCCGTCGCGCCTTCACATGCGCATCCGTTGACAAGCCTCCAGGCTCCGTCTGCTCATTTCTGGATCAAAAATCGATTATCGCAAAAGATCTTAACCGGCAGGATTGTGTCGCCGTGTTTCCCGCAAGTAACATCACGGCTCGGCCAATTACGGCATGCAATTAGCCGGTAATTGACTGCTCGGTCTCCGGGCTCCGGATCCACCCGCGACGCACTACTGAAACCGGGCCGTCGGCGTTCACCTGACGTGGCCGTGCCCCAGAAAGTCCCGCACACAACGCATGCAGTCGCCCCTGGCGCCGATGCCGCCTGCGTTGAAACCGGCCAACTCCATGTACGACCGCCGTCCAACGGGGCGGCAGTCAAGAGGGGACGACATGAGAATCGCTTCGACCGGAGCGCGCGTGGGGCTGCTGTCAGCCTGTACCGCGTTCGTCGCCGTGCTGTCCACCGGAACGGCCACCGCGGCCACTCAACTGAACGGGCACTGGGCGCCGTTCAACCGGTGTCCGGTGGACGCGCCCGCCATGCTGGCGGCCGACGGCGTGACGAACATCGCGACCTGCATCTCCTCGCATTCGGCCAGCGGGTCGATCAAGCTCGGCAACACGCAGGTACCGACCGGGAACACCGACCTCCAGCTCGGAGTGATCCAGCACAGCGACGGCACCACGTCGCTGGTGGCTCCCTCGGAGGGTGCGCTCGTCGCCGACTCCGCGAACCTCCCGGGTGGTCTGCTCGGTCTCATGTGCCCGAGCGGTATCCCGGTCGTCTCGGGAATCTGCAACCAGATCACCAACAGCACCCTCAACAAGGTGACCGCCACGATCGAACCGGCTGGTGCTCCGGGGGACTTCAACATGGCCGCGAGCTTCGGCACCGGCCAGCCGATCCTGTCGATCCCGGTCCGCATCCATCTGCGGAACCCGTTCCTCGGGGACAAGTGCTACATCGGGACGACCTCGAACCCGATCGTGCTGAAGCCGCAGAACACGACGGCCCCCTCCCTCTCGCTCCAGCAGTTCGCGGGCGACGGGACGCCCAGTGACACGGGTGAGATGGGGCGCTACACCTTCGACGGCGCCGACCAGGGCGACTCCGGCTATGCCGTTCCGGGGGCCAGCGGTTGTGGCGCCGGCCTGCTGGACTGGGCGGTCAACCTGAAGACCGGCCTTCCTTCGGCGACGGGCAAGAACAACGTGGTCCTGAACAACACCGCGACGTACTTCGCGAGTCCGTACGACCCGGCGTCCCTGGCTCCGGACGAGGGCAAGGCGCTCTCGCGGTACTGGCACTCCGCCGCACGCTGATGCTGTGACCGGCCGTCGGACCAAGGGCTGTCCCGTAATCCCTGGCGGGCGCGCGACGGCAGCTACTTCCCCAAGCTCTCGGCTGCGCTCGAACAGGGGAGGCCCCATCCTCGCCGCATTGTCGGAACGTCCGAATACATCCAGTATGCGGACGTCCCTCCGCCTTGCGATGCACCGCATCTGACGCCGCGCGCTGATCCACCATGGATTACGGGACAGCCCTTAGCGCGCCGCGGACAGCGGCCCGGCGATCGGGCGCAGCATCTGTCATTTCGACGGATCGGCGTCACCAGATGTGGTGGGGCAGTTCACGACCAAATCCGTACCGCCGAAATGCGGAAGCGAAAGACAGGAAGAGCCGAATCCCTTCTCAACTCGGAATAGGTGGAGTACCGTACCGGACGGTAGTCGCGACAAGGCCGGATCAATCAATACCGTCGCCCGGATCTTGGTCAACCATTTCGGTGGACTATCGAATCTGTCGGAATCGATCGCACACATGATGTGTCCGAATTATTTCCGGCGAAGCAGTGACCCGCTCGCCACATCGGCGGGAGCACCTCCCCAAGAAAATTCCACGGTGGGTCGTGACAGTCCTTTCCGTCTGCGTCGCACCCCACTGATTCAGCAACGGGACAGGAAAAGGGAGAAGTTCTATGCGTAGGAAGACGAGCATCCTGACCGCGGCCGCCGCCGCTGCCGCCGCGGTCGCCCTGACCGCTCCGTCGGCGATGGCCGGTCCGACCGCGGCCTGGACCATCACGCCGACGGGCGGCTTCACCGGCGCCGCCGGCCAGACCATCCTCACCGACAACGTCGGCAACCAGATCAAGTGCGCCACCGCCACGGCCAACGGCACCGCCCCCGCCTCGCCCGTCGCCGGGCCGGTGCTCGCCCAGATCACCACCGCCACGTTCAACGCGCCGTGCACCGGTCCGTTCAGCAGTACCTGGACCGTCACCAGCGAGACCTCCGGAGCCAACGGTCCGTGGCGGATCAACGGCAATACGCCGGGTGGCTACACGGCCGGCGCCGGTGCCAACGCGACCGGTCTGACCAAGGGATACATCGACAACATCAAGGCCACGGTCTCGGGTTCCAGCGTTCTCGGCCCCTGCACCTTCGTGGTGACGGGCTCGGTGGACGGTGAGTACAACAACCCGACCACCGGGGGCGCCAACGGCACCCTCGCCGTCGCGCCCGCCGCGACCAGCCCGCGCACACTGACCATCAGCAACAAGGTGGGCGCCGGCTGCGGAATCGTCGGTGCGACGGCTACCTTCAAGGGCACCTACACCGTCAAGAGCACCTCCGGCGCGTCGCCCGTCATCACGTACAGCTGACCCGCCGCGCGCTCGATGACCCGCTCGTAGCGGACGGCCCGGCCGCGCAGTCGCGGCCGGGCCGTCCGGTGTGACGTGGGTGCCCCCGGAGCTGTCCCGGCACTCAATGAATGACAGTGTCCTGTTCGTCGATTGTCACCGATTGCCAAGAATGACGGCGTTCGCCGCGGCCGGTGGATCATTCAGGATTCACCGCTTCCCCTCGGTTGCGGCGGCGCGTACCGTACCGTCCGGTAGGCCGGGCGGTGCTGCCGGTGGATCAAACGCCCACGCGGTGAGCCGAATGTGAGTCCCGGAGGTATGGAGACATGGCAGCCAACGTGCGCTGGACAACGCGCCGGCCGGCGCGATTTGCCGCAGGTGGCCTCGTGGTTGTCGCGGCCACCTTACTTCCCGGAGCGGATTCAGCGGCCGAGCCGCAACGGTCGGAGAAATCCCTCGAATACAATTGTCAATTCCCGGACGATTCATATGCGGTGACGGCCGTCGTCGCAGGTCGATTTCCGGCAGCCGGCAAGGTGGGACGGCCGATCCAGCCCCGCGATGTGACGGTGGAGGTCGATCTGCCGAAGGCCGCCCTGGACGAGCTGGCGGGACTCGACGCCACGGCCGTGTCGGCTCTCGTGCAACTGAAAGTCCTGCACACCACGTCGAAGGACTCCGTCACCGCCGACTGGTCCGGATTCGCGGCTCCCGTCCAGGACATCGCGGGGCGGGACAGCCTCGGGCTCGAAGCCGCGGGCGAGGTACCGACGGCCACGTTCGGCTCGCCCGGCACCGCGACCTTGTCCGCCTCGGACCTGACTCTGACCCTGAGCCCGTTGAAACAGGACGGCTCGCCCGCCGTCCCGAAACCCATCGACGTGGCCTGCCGGCTCGTGGACGGGGCGGACGGCACGCTCGCCTCGCCGGTCATCGGCGGTCCGGCGGCGGAAGAGCCCGTCGAGCCCGCCCCGGGCCTTCCCGACCTCGTCGGGAAACTCCCGCCCGACCAGCGGAAGAAGTTGGACGACGCCCGCCGCGCGGTCAAGGCGGGGGGCTCCGACTCCGACTCCGACCCCGAACCATGCCCCTTCCCGCCGTTCTCCGTTCCCACGCCGGCCGAGGCCTACGTGGCAGGGTTCACGAACGTCAAGAAGCTCGACGGCGCGGCGCTGCTCGGGCCCGCAAAGCTGAACGTCGTCCTGATGAAGACGTACATCGCCGATCCGTGCACGGACACCTTCACCGTGCTCAGCGAGGCGGACTTCGAATACAACGGGCGTCGGCAACTCCCTCCGGCCAAGGGGACGTTCCTCACCTACGGATTCATGCCGACCACGGCGACCATGGTGCTGTCCCAGGTGGGCCCGCCCGCCTCCATCGAGTCCGTCAGTCACAACGCCGACCCCAGAATCCCGGAGGACACGACCGTCACCGCCGATTTCCAGCTCACGCTCAGTGATGTCCGTGTCAATGGCGAACCCCTCGACGTGGGCCCCAACTGCCGGACGGTCAAACCGATCAAGCAGACACTCCACGCGTTCGGTACGGGTAATCCGCCCTCGGGATACACGGTCAACCGCGGCGGCACCATGAACGGTGAAACAGACATCCCGGCATTCACGGGCTGCGGTGTCGACGAGGACTTGTCACCTCTGATGACGGCCTCGATCTCCGGCAGCGGAAACTACATCAAGATGACGCAGGCCCCGCTGTGTGTGCTCAGCAACCCCGACAGCGTGGACTGTCCCGCGAAGAAGCCCATTCCGGAACGCTGACCCGGCACTGCGGCCGTCGGCCCCCGAACCCCTCAGGGCTCGGGGGCCGACGGCCGTGCAGCTGTACGGCCGGGCACTTTGCCGCGGACGCCGCATGTGCGGCAGATGCCAATCCCCGAGCGAATGACACCCCCGCGTCCTGCGGAATTCCTCACTCCCGGACAGCTCTGTCCCGCAGATTACTCACTCGATTACAAAGAGACGCTGCCCCTTGGGCACCGTGGAGAAAGTTCGGCATCCAGTATTGCGAAGTCAGGTTACTCAGCCGTAGCGTCCCATGTGACCAGCACGGAAATGTATCCGTATCCGCATGTCGGGCGCATGAGACGTCTGGTCGCACGCCCCATGCCCAGAATTCCCGACGGGCGGCTACGCATCCCCGCCCCGAACCCGGGGCGCAGCGCCCGCGGTTGTCGGGTTCCTGCGGCTCCGACACAACGGGCCGTGGGCCCCCGACCTGTCCACCGGAGTGCTTGCGCAAGTTTCGACAAATCCGGGCGACTGATTTGTCAACGAGTGACAAGTGATCCACATCCAGCACATCGTTCGTTGATTTCCGCTGTTCAACGGCTTGTCCTGGCGGTTTCGACGGACATACCGTGCGCCTCCTGGTGCATGGGTGACGAGCCGCCATTGGATTTCTCAGAGCCGGAGCGCTGACAGATGACTTCGTTCACAACAACTTCGAAGGAGGGGCGATGGGAATCGAAGTAGTCGTCGAGGGCCTCACGAAGTCCTTCGGCAAGCAGAACATCTGGCAGGACGTCACCCTCACACTGCCCGCCGGCGAGGTGAGCGTCATGCTCGGTCCTTCCGGCACCGGAAAGACCGTGTTCCTGAAATCCATCATCGGTCTGCTGAAGCCCGAGCAGGGGCGCGTGCTCATCAACGGCGTCGACATGGTGAACAGCCCCGAGCGCGACATCATGGAGACCCGGAAGCTCTTCGGGCTCATGTTCCAGGACGGTGCCCTCTTCGGCTCGATGTCGCTCTTCGACAACATCGCCTTCCCGCTGCGCGAGCACACCCGGAAGAAGGAATCAGAGATCCGCCGGATCGTCATGGAACGGATCGACATCGTCGGTCTGCTCGGTGCCGAGGACAAACTCCCCGGTGAGATATCCGGCGGTATGCGCAAACGCGCCGGGCTGGCCCGAGCCCTCGTCCTGGACCCGCAGATCATTCTCTGCGACGAACCGGACTCCGGACTCGATCCGGTCCGCACCGCCTACATCTCCCAGTTGCTCATCGATCTCAATGCGCAGATCGACGCGACGATGCTCATCGTCACCCACAACCTCGACATCGCGGCCACCGTCCCGGACAACATGGGCATGCTGTTCTGCCGCAATCTCGTCACCTTCGGGCCGCGCGAGGTACTGCTCACCAGCGATGTGCCGGTCGTCTCCCAATTCCTCGCGGGACGCCGCGAGGGTCCCATCGGGATGGCCGAGGAGAAGGACGCAGCGACGCTCGCCGCCGAGGAGGTGAACGGCTACGGCGTCGGCATCAGTTCCGCCAACGGTCCGCGCACCGTCGTGCCGCAGCTGGAGCCGTCGCCCGGCATGCCCGTACGGCAGGCCGCCCTGCGCCGCCGGGAACGGGTCCTGTCGATGATGGGCCAGCTGCCGGAGGCCGCCCGTACGGCGATCATGAACAGCTACGCCCCGGCCGCGGGCGGTGGACGCCCATGACGGCGCCCATGCCGGTGAGACCTCCCGAGCCGCCCGGGGCCGACTCGGCCGGGCCGAAGACACCGGAGCAGCGGCCTCCGGCACGGCTGCTCGCCCCGCTGCGCGAGACCGGGAAGCTGTTCTCCCTCGCCGGGACCGTGAGCCGGGAGATCTTCCGCAGGCCCTTCCAGGTGCGGGAGCTCATCGAACAGTTCTGGTTCGTCGCCAGCGTCACCATCCTGCCCGCCGCGCTCGTCTCCATCCCGTTCGGCGCGGTCATCGCCCTGCAGGTCGGCTCACTGACCCAGCAGCTCGGCGCCCAGTCGTTCACCGGCGGCGCCAGCGTCCTGGCCGTCATCCAGCAGGCCAGCCCGATCATCGTGGCACTGCTGATCTCCGGTGCGGCGGGCTCGGCCATCTGCGCGGACCTCGGTTCGCGGAAGATCCGCGAGGAACTCGACGCGATGGAGGTCATGGGTGTCTCGCCCGTCCAGCGGCTCGTCGTCCCGCGTGTCCTGGCCACGATGCTGGTGGCCGTTCTGCTCAACGGTCTGGTCTCCGTCGTCGGGACGCTCGGCGGCTACTTCTTCAACGTGATGCTGCAGCACGGCACCCCCGGGGCCTATCTCGCCAGCTTCTCCGCCCTCGCCCAGCTTCCCGACCTGTACATCAGCGAGGTCAAGGCGCTGATCTTCGGCTTCATCGCGGGCATCGTCGCCGCCTATCGCGGGCTCAACCCGCGCGGCGGCCCCAAGGGCGTCGGTGACGCGGTCAACCAGTCCGTCGTCATCACCTTCATGCTGCTGTTCTTCGTGAACATGGTCCTCACGGCGATCTACCTCCAGATCGTCCCCGCGAAGGGGAGCTGACCGATGTCGATGCTCAGCTGGCTCGATCGATCGGGTGAACAACTCGCCTTCTACGTCCGGGCGTTGATCTGGATCCCGCGGACGCTGCGCCGTTATCTCCGCGAGGTCCAGCGACTGCTGGCCGAGGTTGCCTTCGGCAGCGGCGGTCTCGGCGTCGTCGGCGGAACCATCGGCGTGATGATCGCGATGACCCTCGCCACCGGCACGGTCGTCGGCCTCCAGGGGTACGCGGCCCTCAACCAGATCGGCACCTCCGCCTTCACCGGCTTCATCTCCGCCTACTTCAACACCCGCGAGATCGCGCCCCTCGTGGCCGGACTCGCTCTCTCCGCGACCGTCGGCGCCGGTTTCACCGCCCAACTCGGCGCGATGCGGATCAACGAGGAGGTCGACGCCCTGGAGGCGATGGGCGTGCGGTCCATGCCCTACCTCGTCACCACCCGGATCATCGCCGGCGTCGTCGCGATCATCCCGCTGTACGCGATCGGGCTGCTCTCCTCGTACCTCGCGTCCCGTTACATCACCGTCCTGTTCAACGGACAGTCCGCGGGCACCTACGACCACTATTTCAATCTCTTCCTCTCCCCGGACGATGTGCTGCTGTCGGTGCTCAAGGTGCTGATATTCAGCGTGATGGTGATCCTCGCCCACTGCTACTACGGCTTCCACGCCACGGGCGGGCCCGCCGGAGTGGGCGTGGCGGTCGGCCGGTCGGTGCGCAACGCCATCGTGCTGATCAGCCTCACCGACTTCTTCCTCTCCCTCGCCATCTGGGGCGCCACGACGACGGTGAAGGTGGCCGGCTGATGAACGCTCGCCGCGCGCAGACCGTCCGCCGCAGACTCGCCGGAGTCACCTTCCTCCTCGTACCCGCGGTGCTCGTGTGGGTGTCGGTCTCGGTGTACAGGAAGGACTTCACCCATGACGCCACCGTGACCGTACGCACCGGGAGCGTCGGCAACGAGATGCACGACAATGCGGACGTGAAGCTCCGCGGCGTCGTCGTCGGACAGGTCCGCGCCATCTCGGCCGACGGGGACGGGGCCCGGCTCACCCTCGCCATCAAACCCGACAAGCTCGACCGCATACCGGCCGACGTGACCGCCCAGATGCTGCCCACCACGCTCTTCGGGGAACGGTTCGTGGCGCTCGTACCGCCCGAGGTGCCGTCCGCGCAGACACTGCGGGCCGGGGCCGTCATCCCGCAGGACCGCTCCAGCAACGCCATCGAGCTGGAGGAAGTCCTGGACAACGTCCTGCCGCTGCTGACCGCGGTGAAGCCGGAGAAGCTCGCCGCCACCCTGGGCGCGGTCTCCCAGGCGCTCGAAGGGCGCGGTGAGAAGCTCGGCGACACACTCCGCACGCTCGACGCCCACCTGGCCAGGTTCAACCCCCAACTCCCCACGCTCAACGCCGATATCAAGGAGCTCGTCAAGGTGAGCAAGGTGTACGAGGACGCCGCTCCCGACGTCCTCGACGCACTCACCGACTTCACCACCACCAGCGGCACGATCGCCGAACAACAGGCGGAACTGGCCGACCTGTACGGGGCCACCACCGCCTCCGCGCAGGACGTCACCTCCTTCCTGCGGGAGAACAAGGACAACCTGATCCGGCTCTCCGCGACGAGCAGGCCGACACTGGAACTGCTCGGCCGGTACTCCGACGAATTCCCCTGCACCCTGCGGACCATGGCCGGCTTCGTCCCGGCCATGGACAAGGCGCTCGGCAAGGGCACCAGCCGGCCCGGACTTCACGTCACCGTCAAGAGCGTGAAGTCCAGGGGCACGTACGTGCCCGGCCGGGACACCCCGGTCTACGACGCGACCGGCGGACCGCACTGCTACTCCGTGCCGTACGTGGGCCGGACCGTACCGACAGCCGACGCCCGTACGACGCGGGCGGTCGAACCGGCCGCCGGCCCGCGCGGCGGCGAACCGGCCGTCACCACACCCTCGGACCGGGACTCCGCACTCGGCATGCCCAACTCCCCGCAGGAGAGCCGACTGGTCAACGAACTGGTCGCTCCCTCACTGAAAGTCCAGCCGCAGACCCTGCCCGACTGGAGCAGCGTGCTCATCGGTCCGGCCTTCCGCGGTGCGGAGGTGAAGCTCAAGTGAAGCGCCGCTCCCTCGCGGGACCACTCGCGAAATCGATCGTCTTCATTCTGGTGACCGTTCTGGCCACCACCGTCCTGGCGCTGTCCATCGCCAACACGGGGGTCGGTGACACCACCACGTACAGGGCCAGGTTCACCGACGTCACCGGGCTGATCGTCGGTGACAGCGTGCGGATCGCCGGGGTCAAGGTCGGTCAGGTCGAGTCCATCGAGGTGGCCGACAAGCGGCTCGCCGAGGTCGGCTTCGCCGTCCGCAAGGGACGCAAGCTCCCCGCCTCGGTGACCGCCTCGATCAAGTACCTCAACATGGTCGGTCAGCGGTACATCGACCTCGACCAGGGCGCGGGACCGGTCGGCCGTAGCTTCGCGGCCGGAGCGACCATTCCGCTCTCCCGCACGACGCCGGCGCTCGATCTCACCCAGCTCTTCAACGGCTTCCAGCCGCTCTTCGAAGGACTCTCCCCGCCGGACGTCAACCAGCTCGCGGGCTCCATCGTCCAGGTGCTCCAGGGCGAGGGCGGCACCGTCGACAGCATCCTCCAGCACGTCGGCTCGCTGACCGGAACGGTCGCCGCCAAGGACAAGGTGATCGGCGAGGTGATCAAGAACCTCAACACGGTCCTGAAGACCGTCAACGACCGCGAGGCAGGCTTCGACGACCTCGTCGTCACCCTCCAGAAACTCGTCACCGGATTCGCCGGCGACCGCAAACCGCTCGGTCAGGCGGTGGCCGCGATGGGCGCGCTCACCACGGTCACTGCGGACCTCCTCGACGACGGCCGCAAGCCACTCAAGGACGACATCAAGCAACTCGGCCGCCTGTCGGACCAGTTGGGCAAGGGAACGCCGCAGATCGAGAACTTCCTGCGGAAGACCCCGGCCAAGATGGAGGCGATCGGCCGCCTCGCCTCGTACGGCTCGTGGCTCAACCTCTACCTCTGCGAGGCCAAGGTCAGCGGTGTGACGACCTCGGACGGCAGCGCCCCGCCCACCGGCATCGTGGTCACGAAACCGAGGTGCCGGGCATGAGGATCAAACCCGTACGGGAACGCAACCCCGTCGCCGTGGCCGTCGTCGGACTGATCGTCCTGGCCCTCGTCGGCCTGGCCGCCTACCGCGCCGACTCGCTGCCCTTCATCGGCGGCGGCACCACGTACCACGCCGACTTCACCGAGTCCGCCGGACTCGGCGAGGGCGACGAGGTACGGGTCGCCGGAGTGAAGGTCGGTGAGGTCACCGGTGTCTCGCTCGACGGCGCCAAGGTGAAGGTCGGCTTCAAGGTGAAGGACGTCTGGATCGGCAACTCCTCCACCGTGGGCATCGCCATCAAGACGCTGCTGGGCGAGAAGTACCTCGCCGTCGACCCACTGGGCGACGCCCCGCAGGACCCGCACGAGCGCATCACGGTAAGCCGCACCACCTCTCCGTACGACGTCACCCAGGCGTTCAACGGACTCGGCGAGACCATCGGGGAGATCGACACCCAGCAGCTCGCCAAAAGCTTCGAGACGATCTCCGCCACCTTCAAGGACTCTCCGCCGGACGTGAAGAGCGCCGCCGACGGGCTCTCCGCCCTGTCGAAGACGGTCTCCGAACGGGACGCCCAGCTCGCCACCCTCCTCAAGGGCAGCAAGCAGCTCACCAAGACGCTCGCCGACAAGAAGAGCAGCTTCGAAACCCTACTGGAGGACGGCAATCTGCTGCTCGGCGAGATCCAGGCGCGCCGCGACTCCATCCATCTGCTGCTCACCGGCACCCGGAACCTGGGAACCCGGCTCACCGGCCTCGTCGAGGACAACGACAAGCAGCTGGGGCCCACCCTGGACTCGCTCGGCCGGGTCACGGCGGTGCTGGTGAAGAACCGCAAGAGCCTCGACAAGGTGCTGTCGCTCGCCGGTTCGTACAACCGCCTCGTCGGCAACACCCTCGGCAGCGGCCGGTGGTTCGACAACTACGTCTGCGGGGTCGTCCCGAAGAACTACCTGCCCGCCGGTACACCCGCAGGACCCGAATGCAAGCCACCCAAGCAGCAAGGCGGCCGATGAGATGAGAATGACGCGCATCGTCGGCATCGGCGCCGGACTCGTCGTGGTGGCCGTCGCGGCCACCACCGGGGTGAGGGCCATGGACGACGAGGGAACGACCACCATCACCGCCTACTTCGACCGGGCCACCGGTGTGTACGCCGGATCGGACCTGCGGATCCTCGGCGTCAAGGCCGGCAGGGTCGAGTCGGTCACGCCGCGCGGCGAAGAGGTCAGGGTCACCCTGCGGGTCGACAAGCGTATCAAGGTCCCCAAGGAGGCGCACGCCGTGGTCGTCGCCCCGAGCCTCGTCGCCGACCGCTACGTCCAGCTCGCCCCCGCGTACGACGGCGGGCCGCTGATCGCGGACCACGCGGTGCTGCCCGCCGCGAAGAACGCCACGCCGGTGGAGGTCGACCAGCTGTACGACTCCATCACGAAGCTGTCCAAGGCCCTCGGCCCCGAGGGAGCCAACGCCGACGGAGCGCTCTCCGGACTCCTCGACACCGGCGCCAAGAACCTCGACGGCAACGGAAAGGCCATCGGGAACTCCATCGAACAGTTCGGCAAGGCGACCAAGACCCTCGACCGGAGCAGCGGAAACCTCTTCGACACGCTGTCCTACCTGCAGACCTTCACCACCATGCTGAAGGACAACGACGGCAATGTGCGCGCCGCCGAACAGCAGCTCAACTCGGTCACCGGATTCCTCGCCGACGACAAGGAGAACCTCAGCGCCGCCCTGAAGGAGCTGGGCACCGCCCTGGGCCAGGTCAAGACCTTCATCCAGAAGAACCGCGGTGCCCTGAAGGCGAACGTGGACGCCCTGGTGCCGCTCACCCAGACCCTGGTGGACCAGCGCGCCTCACTCGCCGAGTCGATGGACACGCTGCCTCTCGCCGCGGACAACGTGGTCAACGCCTACGACCCGGTGAACCGCACCCTCAACGGCCGCACGAACCTCAATGAGCTCTCCATGGGCGGACCCCTCACCGAGGGCCCGGCCACCGGACTCGCGGGCCTCGCACCGGTGGACGCCGCACGGCAGAAGGCGCTGCCCGCCCTGCCGCTGCCGACCGTCGGCACCGTCTACGGGACCCCGGTGAAGACGACCACGGACAAGAAGGGGGCGAACCGATGAGCCCGGCCCTGCGCAGACCCGGAGCCCGCACGGCCGGCGTCGCCGCGGTGCTGGCCGTGGGTGTCGGCCTCGCCCTGGTCGTCACCGGCGCCGGCCTGCCGACGTTCACCGGCGTGGACCAGCTGCCGCTGCCCGGCGGCGCCGATCTCGGTGACCATCCCTACGAGATCACCGCGGAATTCGCGGACGTCCTCAGTCTCTCCCCGCAGTCCTCGGTCAAGGTCAACGACGTCGCCGTCGGCCGCGTCACCAAGATCTCGCTGGGCTCGGACAGCTGGAACGCCAAGGTCACCATGCGGGTCAACGGCAAGGTCGAACTGCCCCGGAACGCCTACGCCCACCTCGAACAGTCCAGCCTCCTCGGCGAGAAGTACATCCAGCTCTCGCCGCCCGCGACCGGCACCGCCCGGGGCCGGCTCGCCGACGGAGACCGGATCCCGCTGACACGGACCAACCGCAATCCCGAGGTCGAGGAGGTCTTCGGCGCCCTGTCGATGCTCCTCAACGGCGGTGGCCTCAACCAGCTCAAGACCATCACCACCGAACTCAACAAGGCACTCGCCGGACAGGAACCCCAGGTCCGCTCCATGCTGAACCGGGTCGACACCCTCGTCACGAACCTGGACGGCCACAAGCAGGACATCACCGACGCACTCGACGGCGTCAACCGGCTCGCCGCCACCCTCGCCACCCGCAAACAGGACGTCGGCACGGTCCTCACCGGGCTCAGCCCCGGCCTGAAGGTCCTGGAGAAGCAGCGCGGTTCGCTCCTCACCATGCTGCGCTCGCTCGACACCCTCTCGACCGTCGCCGTCGACACGATCAACAAGAGCAAGGCCGACATGATCGCCGACCTCAAGGCCATCGCCCCCAGCCTCAAGGCGCTCGCCGACTCCGGCAGGGACCTGCCGGACTCCCTCCAGGTGCTGCTCACCTACCCGTTCACGGACGAGGTGCTGCGTGGCGTGAAGGGCGACTACCTCAATGTCTACCTGGATGTGACGGCCATGCCCGGCACTCAGGTCATCCCCGCACTGGACCCGGACACGATCCCAGCCCCCACGAACGCGAAATCCGGCTCGGCGCTGCCGCTGCCGCTGCCCTCGGTCGCTTTGTCGGGCACGAAGGGGACCAGCTGATGATCACCCTCGCCATCCGGCTGAAGAACATCGCCTTCCTGATCATCGCGGTGCTCGTCCTCGGCTATCTCGGGGTGCGCTACGCCGACCTCGGTCACTACATCGGCATGCGCGGCTACTACACCGTCACGGTGCAACTCCCTCGGACCGGCGGGCTGTACACCCATTCCAACGTCACCTACCGAGGCGTGTCGGTGGGCCGGGTCGGTCCGATCGAGCTCACCGACGACGGGGTCGAGGCCGAACTGCGCATCGAGAACGACGCCCCGCCCATCCCGGACAGCCTCAAGGCCGTCGTCGCCAACCTGTCCGCTGTCGGCGAGCAGTACGTGGATCTGCGGCCCACCCGTACCGAGGGCCCGTACCTCGCGAACGGCTCGGTGATCGAGCAGGCCGACACCACCGTCCCGGCCCCCGTCACTACCGTCCTCACCAGCGTCAACGACCTGGCGGGCTCGGTCGACCTGGAATCCCTGCGCACCGTCGTCGACGAGTTCGGCACCGCGTTCGAGGGGCGCGGCGACGACCTCCAGGTGCTGCTGGACACCGGGAGCGACTTCGTGCAGGCGGCCGACGACGCGCTGCCCGTCAACACCCGGCTGATGGTCGACGGCGAGACCGTGCTGCGCACCCAGGCCGAACAGGGCGAGGCACTCAAGGGCTTCGCCTCCGGTGCCCAGCAACTGGCCACCGAACTCAAGGGATCCGACACCGACCTGCGCAGGCTGATAGCGGTCGCCCCCGACGCGACCGGCCAGATCAGTGGACTGCTGCGGGATCTCGACCCGAGCTTCGGTGTCGTCGTCGCCAATCTCCTCACCACCTCGGAGGTCGCCGTCACCCGGCAGCGCGGACTGGAGGAACTCCTGGTGAAACTGCCCGCGGTGGCGGCGGCGGGATCGAGCGCGGTGGACGGGAACGGCGCCCGGTTCGGCATGTCGGTCACCTTCTTCGAACCGCTGCCCTGCACCGCCGGGTACGGCTCCACGCCCTACCGCAGCGGCCTGGACACCTCGGCCGGCCAACCGTTCAACACCAAGGCACGCTGCACCTCGTCGCCCGGGACCGGGATCAATGTCCGAGGCAGCGCCAACGCGCCGAAGGGCGGCGCCGTGCCCGCGCCCGCCAAGCCGGGCTCGATGCTCCTCGGGCACGGCTCCGCGGACCGGCTTCCCGGAGCACTCGGCGTCACCGGGAACACCTCGACGGCCGACGACGGCATGGCCGGTCTGCTGGGACTCGGAGAGGGAGGCGGCGCATGACGTCCCGTACGAAGACCGTGAGCGTCTGGGCGGCACTGCTCGCCGCCGCGCTGATCTGCGCACTCGGCGGCTGGTCCTACGCCGACGCGCGCGGTGACGAGGACCTGGCGTACGCGAAGGCGCGCGATGCCGCGCTGACCGACGGAAAGCACCACCTCGCCCGGCTGAACAGCCTGGACGGCAAAGACGCCAAGAGCGTCGACGCGGGCCTCGGTGGCTGGCTCGACTCCTCGACCGGGCCGCTGCACGACCAGCTGAGGCGCACCCGCGGAAAGGACGCGGGCGAACTGACGAAGTCCGGTTCCACCGCACGCGGCAAGGTCACCGACGCGGCGCTCACCGCGCTCGACGAGCGGACCGGCACGGCGGAGCTGATCGCCACCGTCGACGTCGAGGTCACCCCGCGCACCGGCAGGGGCGGAACCGAGCGTAAACGCTTCGGCGCCACGCTCGCACGGACCCCGGACGGCTGGAAGGTCAAGGCGCTCACCGCCATACCGGTCGGGGGCGGCGCATGAAGCAGCGCGGAGGGACGGCGGTCGTGAGCACGGACGTGGAGGCGGAGAACACCGAGAGCACCGAGGATGTCGAGGAGATCGAGGAGATCGAGGAGGTCGGCGGACCCGACGCCGACGAGGACGGCACGGACAGGCCCGGGACGGACCGCCGTTGGCCGCGCGTCGTGGCCGCGGTGCTGGTCGTCGTGCTCCTCGCGGCCGGCGGCACGCTCTTCGCCAAGGGCAGGCAGTTGCGGGACACCCCGGCCACCTCGAACCGCGCACTGACCGACAGCGCGGGGACCAGCCGGGTCGCCGGCGATGTCAGCGACGCGCTCGGCAAGGTCTTCTCGTACAGCCCTCAGGCCACCGGCGTCACCAAGGAGTCGGCGAAGCAACTGCTGGCGGGCAAGGCCCTCCAGCAGTACGCGGCCCTGTTCGGCCAGGTCGAGAAGCAGGCCGCCGACCAGAAGCTGACGCTCACCACCCACGTCGTACGCGCCGGAGTCACCCGGCTGACGGGCGACAGCGCCCATCTGCTCGTCTTCCTCGACCAGGTGTACGAACGCGAGGGCAAACCGGCCACCACGGCGGCGGCACAGCTCTCCGTCACGGCCCGGCTGAGGGACGGCCACTGGACCGTCGTCGAGATCACCTCCAGATGACAGAGCCCGCACGCGCGAATCGGCACGGATCGGCCGGCAGGGGAGAGACAGCAATGGCACGGGTACGGATGACGAGTAACCCGCTGGTGGCGGTGGCGATCGTGCTGACCGTCGCGGCGGCCGGCGCGGCCGGCTGGGGCGCAGTGGCCCGGTACGAAGCCGCGCACGACGAATCGGCGGCGTACGCGCAGGCCCGCGACGACGCACTGGCCGCGGGCGAGCAGGCCGTGCAGAACATGAACACGCTCGACCACCGGAAGCTGGCGAAGGGCCTCGACAGCTGGGAGGACTCCACCACCGGTGATCTGCACAAACAACTCGTCGACGGACGGGACGCGTTCGCGAAGCAGATCGAGCAGGCGAAGACCGTCAGCACGGCCCAGGTCCTGTCCGGGGCGGTGACGGAACTCGACGACCGGGCCGGCAAGGCCGGGGTCATGGTGGCGCTCCGGGTCACCGTGACCGCGCCGAAGGGCAAGCCCGCGGTGAAGGAGAGTCGGATGCTGGGGCAGCTCACCCGTACCTCCGAGGGGTGGAAGCTCGGTGCCCTCGGCCAGGCGCCCGTCGGCAACACGGCCGGCTGAGGGCTGTCCCGTCATCCCTGGCGTCCACCACGGATTACGGGACAGCCCTCAGGGCCTCTCGTTCGGATCTTGCCGGGCCCCGCTCGCTGATCCGGCCGATCCGAACGAAGAACCCTGGCCGTGACGCCCCCACCCCGCCACCGAGAGGACCCACGACATGCCGACGACCCGTCACCTCGTCAATCGTCAGCGCCGACTGGCCACCGTCGCCGCGGAACGCGCCACCGCCTCCGCCCCGCCGCGCGAGCCCACGACACCGGACCCCTCACCCGAGGCGCCCGGGAAGACGCCCGCCGCGGAGCGGACGCCCACCGACGACGCCGTCACGGACGACACCGGTACACCGGATCCGGCGAAGAAGGAGGCACAACCGCGAGGCGGGCGGACATCCCGTCTGCGCATCCGGCTGCCCGCCGTCCTGTGCGCACTCACCGTGCTGCTCGGCGCCTTCGCGGCCTGGGCGTTCAGCTCGGCAGGCAGCCTGCGCGACGACCCGGCCCGCCGGAACTCCGCCCTCACCGACATCGGCCGCACCAGTGAGGTGAAGGGGCAGATCTCCGAGGCCGTCGGCGCGGTCTTCTCGTACAACTACGCCGCACCCGGCAAGTCCGAGCGCGCGGTGAGGAGTTACCTGGTCGGCAAGGCGGTCCGGCAGCACGCCGACATGCTCGCCCAGGTACGGGCCGAGGGGCAGAAGCAGAAGCTCGTGCTGACCACGACCGTGACGGACAGCGGCGTGGAACTCCTCGACGGCGACCGGGCCCGGCTGCTGATCTTCGCCGACCAGAGCAACACCCGTACCGGCACGTCGGACGAGACGACCTACGCGGCGGCCATGTTCGCCGTGGACGCTGTTCGCCGCGGCGACACCTGGCGCATCTCCGCCATCGATACGTTCACCCAGTGACCCGGCGCAGAGGGGAGCACGCATGAGGTTCATCGGCACCATGCGCCGCGGACTCGGCGGCACAGCAGCCGCGGTCGCCGCGATGGCCGCGCTCACCGCGTCCCAGGCGCCCGGACACATCCGCCATGAACAGACCGCGAAGGAACGCCAGGAGGCCGACGAGGTCATCTGGACGCATGTGCCCAACGACGACTCGTACCACACCGAACTGCCACCGCTGGTCTCGCCCGAACCGCCGCAGCACGGTGTGAAGCAGAGTCCGGCCGCCGCGCGCTCGTGGGCCGAGGCGGGCATCCCCGCCACGGTGCTCGCCGCCTACCGCAAGGCGGAGGGCGTGCTGGGGCGCACCGACCCCGGATGCCATCTGCCGTGGCAGTTGCTCGCGGCGATCGGCAAGGTCGAGTCCGGCCAGGCGGGCGGAGGACGGGTCGACGCCCACGGTACGACGCTCAGCCCGATCCTCGGGCCGGTGCTCGACGGCGCGGGCTTCGCCAGCATCCCGGACACCGACGGCGGCGTGTACGACGGCGACACCCGCTACGACCGGGCGGTCGGCCCGATGCAGTTCATCCCGTCCACCTGGGCCCACTGGGGCAGGGACGGGAACGGCGACGGCCGCCGCGATCCGAACAACGTCTACGACGCGGCCCTGGCCGCCGGGTACTACCTCTGCGCCGGTGCGCGGGATCTGTCCGTGAAGGCCGATCTGGACCGGGCGATCCTCAGCTACAACCACTCCGACACCTATCTGCGCACCGTGCTGTCCTGGCTGGAGTTCTACCGCAAGGGCATCCACCCGGTGGCCGACGGCAAGGGCACCGTGCCGAAGAGCCCCGGCGCGGGCGGACCGAACAAGCCGGCGCACCCGGTGGGCGGTCCCGGCGCCCCCGGCGGTGGCATCATCATCGGCCCGCAGCCCGGTGGTTCGCCCGGTCCCTCGCCGTCGACGTCGCCGAAGCCCTCCGGCTCACCCACCGGTTCCCCGCCCCCGAGCGGCTCCCCGCACCCCACCGATCCGGGCAGCGGTTCCCCGGATCCGACCGACAGCGGATCGGCCACCCCGGACCCCGGAACGAGTCCCGACCCCAGCACCTCGGCCCCCGAACCGGGCACGAGCCCGGGCTGTCCGACACACTCCCCGTCACCCGATCCGAGCGACTCGGCCGGAGCCACCGAGTCCCCGTCGCCCGACCCGAGCACGAGCGAGGACCCGTGTGCCACGCCGTCGGGTTCAGCCTCCGCCGGCTGACAGCACCTCGGCCAGGTCGTACCGCACCACCTCCTCCAGCTGCGCGTAGGTGCAGCTGCCAGGGGTGCGGTCCGGCCGCCACCGGCGGAACTGGGCGGTGTGCCGGAAGCGGTCGCCCTCCATGTGGTCGTACGCCACCTCGCAGACCCGCTCCGGGCGCAGCGCCACCCACGACTGGTCCTTCTTCCCGGACCAGCGGCTCGGCGCCCCGGGCAGCCGGGCGCGTTCGTGCGCCTCGGCATCCGCCCAGGCCGCCCACGGATGGCCGGTGAAGTCGACGCGCAGCGGTTCCAGCTCCGCGGCCAGTTCCGCGCGGCGCTTCATCGAGAAGGCCGCACAGACCCCGACGTGCTGCAGGACCCCCTCGGAGTCGTACAGGCCGAGCAGCAGTGAGCCCACGACCGGACCGCTCTTGTGGAAGCGGTAGCCCGCCACCACGCAGTCGGCGGTCCGCTCGTGCTTGATCTTGTACATCACCCGGGTGTCGGGGCGGTACGGCAGATCGAGCGGTTTGGCGACCACACCGTCGAGTCCCGCGCCCTCGTAGCGTTCGAACCACTCCCGGGCGAGCGCCGGGTCGGTGGTCGCAGGTGCGAGATGGACCGGGGCCGACGCACCGGACAGGGCCGCCTCCAGCACGGCACGACGGTCGGACTGCCGGGTGGAGAGCAGTGAATCGTCGCCCACCGCCAGGATGTCGAAGGCGACCAGACTGGCCGGGGTCTGCTCCGCGAGCAGCCGGACCCGGGAATCGGCCGGGTGGATGCGCTCGCTGAGCCGGTCGAAGTCCAGCCGTCCGTCGTACGCGACCACGATCTCGCCGTCGATCACACAGCGCGGCGGCAGATTCTCCCGGACGGCCGTGACCAGCTCGGGGAAGTAGCGGGTGAGCGGCTTTCCGGTGCGACTGCCGATCACCACCTCCTCGCCGTCCCGGTGCACGATCGCACGGAAGCCGTCCCACTTGGCCTCGTACTGCATACCGGGCGGGATCTTCGGGACGGACTTGGCGAGCATCGGCTTCACAGGCGGCATCACCGGCAGATCCATGGCTCCGATTCTTGTCCATGGGTGCCCATAAGTCTCCCGATATGCGGCATATGTGAGCTCGACTTACCGTGACCGTCATGGGTGCAGCGGGAAATGCGGTGGAGCTGGAAGCCGGCGGACGGACCGTACGGCTGTCCAGTCCGGACAAGGTCTATTTCCCCGAAAAGGGCTACACCAAGAGGGACGTGGCCGAGTACTTCCTGGCCGTGGGCCCCGGCGTCACCCGCGCCCTGCGCGACCGGCCGACCACCCTTCAGCGTTTCGTGGACGGCGTCGACGGCGAGTTCTTCTACCAGAAGCGGGCCCCGAAGAACCTCCCGGACTGGATCCCGACCGCCCGGATCACGTTCCCCAGCGGTCGTCCCGCCGACGAGATCTGCCCCACCGAACTCGCCGCCGTCCTCTGGGCCGCCAACCTCGGCACGCTCACCTTCCACCCCTGGCCGGTCCGGAGCGCCGACACCGACCACCCGGACGAACTGCGCATCGACCTCGACCCGCAGCCCGGGACGGAGTACGCGGACGCGGTGCGGGCCGCCCATGAGCTGCGGTCCGTCCTCGACGACCACGGTCTGCGCGGCTGGCCCAAGACCTCCGGCGGCCGGGGCATCCACGTCTTCGTCCCCATCGAGCCGCGGTGGACCTTCACCGAGGTCCGGCGCGCCACCATCGCCGCCGGGCGCGAACTGGAACGCCGGATGCCGGACCGGGTCACCACCGCGTGGTGGAAGGAGGAGCGCGGCGAGCGGATCTTCGTCGACTTCAACCAGACCGCCCGTGACCGCACGATCGCCTCCGCCTACTCCGTACGCCCCTTCCCGCACGCCCCGGTCTCCGCCCCGCTGCGCTGGGCGGAGATCGACGACGCCGAACCGCGCGACTTCGACATCCGGACCATGCCGAAGCGGTACGCGGAGTCGGGCGACGTCCACGCGGACATGGACGAGCACGCCTTCCGGCTCGACGGGCTGCTGGAGCTGGCCGACCGCGACGAACGGGAGCGCGGACTCGGCGACCTGCCCTACCCGCCGGAGTACCCGAAGATGCCGGGCGAACCGAAGCGGGTTCAGCCGAGCCGGGCGCGGCGCGACGAGGACGGCGCTGCATGAGCGCACCCGATCTGGAGCCCTCCGCCCCGCATGGAGCACACGGCCGGCCCCTGGCCCGCGGTGACCGGTGGGCGGCGTTCAAGGAGTCCCCGTATCTGCCCGCCGTCGTGCTCCTGTTCATCATCGCGGCCGCGGCCGGTCTCTTCGCGGGCTCCTACACATATGCGATGGCCAACCCGACTCCGCGCAACATCCCGGTCGCCGCGGTCGGCCCGCTCGACACGCCGCGCGACAAGGTCTTCCTCGACCGGCTGGAGGGCGCGCTCAACACCTCGCTGGTGCTGCACGCGTACGCGCACGGTGCCCAAGCCCGCACCGCGCTGGAGGAGCAGAAGGTCTTCGCCGTCCTGCGGTCGAAGAACGGCGGGGTCGGCCTGGACGTGGCGAGCGCGTCCGGGGCCTCGGTCGCCCAGCTGCTCACCGAGTCCACGCTGAAGGTGGGGCAAGCGACCCATGTGCCGGTGAAGGTCACGGACGTGAAGCCGCTGCAGCGGGGCGACCCGCGCGGCCTCGCTCTCTTCTACATCTCGCTCGCCGCGGTGATCGTCGGCTTCGTCGGCGCGATCCAGCTGAGCGTGCACGCCAAGGCGCTGCGGCCCCTGGAGCGGATCGGGTTCACCATCGCCTACTCCCTGCTCGGCGGGTTCGCCATCGCCGCCGTGGTGGACTGGCTGCTCGGCTCCGTCGACCTGCCGTTCGTCCAGTCGTGGTTGATCCTCGCCTTCACCATGCTCACCACGGGCATGGTCTTCACCATGTTCAACACCCTGATCGGGCGCTGGGCGATGCTCCCCACCTGGGGACTCATGGTGATGCTCGGCAACCCGTCGTCCGGCGGCGCGGTGTCCTGGCCGCTGCTGCCGTCGGTGCTCGGCTTCATCGGCCGCTGGCTCCCCCCGGGCGCCTCGGTCAATGCCCAGCATGCTGCCGTCTACTACCAGGGCCATCAGCGGATCTTCCCGTACCTGGTGCTCGCCGGATGGCTGCTGGTCTCCTGCACGGTGTTCTGGGTGTGGCGCCACCGGCACCCGGGAGGCCGTGACCACATGCCCCAGCACGCGGTCACGGCCACTTGACACCCGTTCGGGCTACAGCTCCTTGATCCGGATGTCGCGGTACGAGACCACGTCCGTGGTGCTGTGGACCTGGAGCCCGATGTAACCGGAGGCGTACCGCCGGCCGTCGGTTCCCGGGTCGTCACCCCGCGGCGGCTCGAAGACCTGACCGCCGTTGTTGTCGAACTCGTTCAGCAGAACACCGTTGCGGTAGACCGAGTAGTGCTGGTCGACGACCCGGATCTCGTAGTCGTTCCAGGTGCCCTTGGGGGTGACCCCGGCGCCGGCCAGACCGATCCGGTCGAAGCCGTAGATCGAGCCGGTCTTGTACATGTCGCCGTCCGGACGGTCGAGGATCTGCACCTCGTGGCCGTACTTGATGGCGACCCATTCCGGACGCGACTCCTCCGGGTTGTCGTGGACGTTCGGGAAGCGGACGAACACACCGCTGTTGGCGTTGCCGGTGCCGGGGGCGTCGTCCCGCCACTGGAGCTTGAGCGAGAAGTCGCCGTACTGCCGTCCCGGGAACCAGAGCATGCCCATGCCGTCCACCGTGGTGGAGCTGGTGATCGTGCCGTCGGCGTTGAGCCCGAACCTGCCGCCGCCCACCTGCTGCCACTTGGCGAAGGACGCCGCCGTGCCGTCGAAGAGCTTCTTGTAGCCCTCGTCCTGGCCCGGGTTGCCGATCCCGGACTGCTTGGCCGCCCGGTAGATCTTCTTGTGCTCGCGGGCGTCGATCACACCGGCCGTGAGCAGCTTGTCCAGGACGGTGTCGACGTGCTTGAGGAACAGTGCGTGCGACGACCAGTCCTTCTCGTCCTCGATCAGCTCGTTGATCGTGCAGCGATTGCCGGTGATCCGGTTGGGAACCCCGGTGTCCACCGTGCCGACGATGACGGTGAGCCGCTCGTCGAACTCCGGGCAGTTCGGAGCCGGTACGCCCCCGCTCTCCGCGACGGTGAACGACACCTGCTTCGCCAGGGAGGTGTTGCCGGCCTTGTCCGTCGCGCGGTGCGCGACGGTGTGATAGCCGACGCGGTCGACGATGACGGTGCCGGTGTACGCGAGGTACGGGCCGCCGTCGAGCGAGTACTCGATCCTGTCCACGCCCGATTCGGCGTCGGTCGCGGTGATGGTCACCTTGGCGCTGGTGATGTAGGCGTTGTCGGAGTTCTTGTCGCCCTGGACCGAGGCCGAGGTCTCCGGCGGCGTCGTGTCCTGCGTCGGCGGCGCGACGACGGTGAAGTCGACGGACTTCTCCGCGGCCGTGTTGCCCGCCCTGTCGGTGGCCCGGTAGCGGACCTGGTGCGTGCCGGTCTCGTGCACCATCACGGGGGCGGTGTAGGGCTTCCAGGCGCCGTCCGCCCCGATCGCGTACTCGATGGTGTTGACGCCGGACCCGGTGTCGGAGGCGGTCACGGTGACCGTCGCCATTCCGAGGTACCGCCCCTGGTCGTCCTTCTCCCCGGAGACGGTCGCCGAGGTCTCCGGCGGCGTCCTGTCGTCCGTCGGCGGCGCGGCGACCGCGAAGTCGACGGACTTCTCGGCGGCCGTGTTGCCCGCCTTGTCGGTGGCGCGGTACCGGATGGTGTGCGTGCCGACCTCGCTCACCACGATCGGCGTGGTGTACGGCTGCCAGGCGCCGTCCGCCCCGACCGCGTACTCGACGGTGTCCACCCCCGAGCCGTCGTCGGTCGCCGAGACGGTGACCGTCGCCTGGCCGACGTAGGCGCCGTCGGCGTTCTTGTCGCCGTCGAGCTTCGCCGAGGTCTCGGGCGCGGTGGTGTCGGTACCGCCGCCGTCCGTCACGGTGAGGATGCCCTGCATCGCCTCGTGCCCCGGCATGGTGCAGTGGTAGAAGTACCGGCCGGGGGAGAGCGTGACCTCGGCGGTGTGTTTGCCGCCCTGGTCGTCGGCGGGGTTGGCGAGGATGTTCAGCGAGACGTCGTTGTTGAACTCCGGGTCCGAGACGCTGAAGGTGAGGGTGTGCGGCATTCCCGTGGTGTTCCCGGTCGCCGCGCTGTTCTCGAAGACGATGGTCGCCTTGCCGGCCACCGCGGTCTTCGGAGCGGACAGATAGTGGTCGATGGAGTCGCCCGCCGTCCAGGTGAGGACCTGGTCGGCCGCCGTGGTGCCGGGAGCCGCCGTGCGGCCGTACGCCGCTGTCGAGGTCAGCCCCAGGACCATCAGGAACGAACCCAGCAGGGCGAGCCACAACCGGGCGGGCCGGTAGCGCCGTCGCGAGAGGATCGAACGGTGTCTCATCCCACTGCCGCCTTCCTGGCCAGGTCCGCGGCGGCCGGGGTCGGACCGCCGCCCTTGTACGTCACACGCCACAGCGCGGACTTGGAGTCGGAGGTGAAGAAGCCGCGCCCGTAGTCCAGGACGTACAGGGAACCGTCCGGGGCGAACTTCCAGTCCATCAGGTTGCGGATGCCGTCCGCCCCGACCGGGATGATCTTCTTCAGGGACTCGGCGTGCGTGGGCAGACCGCCCTTGCCGGCCGTCTTCGGGTCGGTGAGCACGGCGTGCCGCGGCTGGGTGTCGTCGTAGAAGTCACCGACGAACCACTTGCCGTCCCAGTAGGAGGGCCACTTGTCGGCGCTGGCGCTCGCCGCGTCGTACCGGTAGACCGGACCGTTCATCGTGGCCTGACCGCCGCCCTTGAGCCACGGCAGCAGCTGCTTCTGCTCCTCCGCCTTGTAGCTCGGGATACCGTTCGCGTCGCGCGGGTAATCCACGCCACCGCCCTGCGGCGAGTACCAGATGGTGTTGGAGGTGATCGGCGGCAGATTCACCAGGCCGTCGTTGTTCGGCGACTCGTTCTTGGGGTGGTCGCAGTCGTACCAGCCGAGCGGCTTGCCCGGATCCGGCAGATTGCGGTCCCGATAGGGCTGCTTGTTGCCCATGCAGTACGGCCAGCCGTGATTGCCCGCCTTGGTGATCGCGGCGAACGTGTCGTACTTGGCCGGACCCCAGGTGGTGGACGGCGCGCCCGCGTCGGGGCCGACCCAGCCCGCGTACAGCGTGTCGGTCGCCTTGTCGACGGAGATCCGGGCGGGGTTGCGCACGCCCATCACATAGATCTCGCCGCGCGTCCTGCCGCCGCCCTCGTCGGGCTCCTTGCCGGTGAAGAGGTTGCCCTCGGGCAGGGTGTAGGTGCCGTCGTCCTCGGGGTGGATCCGCAGGATCTTGCCGTTGAGGTTGTTGGTGTTGCCCGCGGTGCGCCGGGCATCGGCGAACGAGACGCCCTTGTAGTTGGGTGCAGGGTTGTTGCCGGAGTAACCGTCGCTGAAGCCGGAGGAGTTGTTGTCACCGGTGGCGATGTACAGGTTGCCCTTGGAGTCCCAGGCCATCCCGCCGCCGGCGTGGCAGCAGCTGTGGATCTGGACCGGCCAGTGCAACAGCACCTTGTCGGAGGACAGATCGAGCTTGTTGGTCGCCAGGTCCAGGGTGAAGCGGGAGACCTGACGCACCGCCATCTGCTTGTCGCGGTCGATCTTCGAGTGGGGTGTGTAATGCAGGTACACCCAGCCGTTCTTCTCGAAGTCCGGGTCCAGCTCGATCCCGAGCAACCCCTCCTCGACCTTGACCAGCTCGTCGCCGCCGCCCTTGTTGCCGAAGATCGTCAGCGCGCCGGCGAGGGTGACCTTCCCGGTCTTCGGGTCGTAGACATGGATCTGTCCCAGCCCCTTGCCGATCTCCGGGTCGTTCCAGTCGGTGACGACCGGCTTGCTGCTGTCGGCGCCGCCGCGGCCGATGTAAAGCACCCGTCCGTCCGGGGCGACGACCAGGCCGTGCGGCTCGCCGATCTGGTCGTTCTGGCCCGGCTGATTGGGCTGGGTGACGCGCTGCGCCTTGTAGTTGGAGGTGATCGTCGCTTTGCAGTCGGCCTGCGCGATCCGCGTCGTCCAGGCCAGCGCGCCGCGCAGATGGTCGCGGAAGTCGGTTTCCGCGAAGCTGTCGACCGTACCGCCCATCGCCGTGTAGAAGGACCGGCCGCCGTCGTAGTCCCGGCACCAGGAGACCGGATGGTCCCAGCCGTTGGCGCTCGCGCCGGGCTTGTACGTGATCTCCCGCACGCGGGCCACGGTGTGCACATCGCCGGACGGGTTCTTCGTCCAGTTCAGCCACTTGTCCGGGCGTTTCCACTCCAGCGGCAGAGTCTTGGTCGCCGGATGCTGCCGGTCACCGATCTCAACCGTCGCTCGCTGTACGGTCGTCGGGCCGCCGGCCGCCGGACGGGCTCCGATCAGACCGGTGAACCAGTCCGAGTACGGCTCGGTGCGCGCCGCGTCATGGATGCCGAGGAAGCCGCCGCCCGCCTCCATGTACGCCTCCAGGCCGGCCTCCTGCTCCGGGTCGAGCACATCGCCGCCACCCGTGAGGAAGACCACGGCGTTGTACTTGCCGAGCTGCTTGCCGTTGGTGAAGACGGCCGGGTCGTCGGTGGCGACGGTGCGGAACCGGCCCGCCTCGGGTCCGGTGAGCCCGATCTTCTCGATCGCCGCGATTCCGGCGTCGACGGTCGGGGACTCCTCGGTGGCGGAGGCGTGGAACACCAGCACCTTGACGTTGGCGCCGCCCGGCGGCGACGGGAGGGACAACGTTGTCGCCATACTTCGCGGCGGCTCCGGATGGGGCCTGGCGTCGGCGGTGTTGGCGCCGAGCAAGGAGGCGGTCAGTGCGCCGGCCGCCAGGGCCGCCGCAAGTCCGCGTCGCGATCTGGACCTGTGATGTGGTGTGCGCTGCATGTGGTCACCCACCCCTCTTTGGTCACTGCAACAGCGGATGAAGCTAGACCTCTTTTCGCGACTCGCCAATAGCTATGGCAGCAATGGCACGAACTTTGTCCTGGGTGTGGATAAACGAAGATCCCCCGGCTACGGTGTGGGCCGTCCGGGGGGAGCCCGCGCCCCGCCCGCTCCGGCGCCCCCTGAAGCCGCCGTGATCCCCGTAACCTCCGTATCTCCGCAGTCCCCGAGAGCCGGGCGCGTTCGCAAAGACTCCGTAAATTCCTTAGTGCAGTGGGGAGTTCGACATGGACAGAAGGAGCTTCAACCGGCGATTGCTGGTAGGCGGTGGAGTGGCGGCCGCGACCGGGGTGACATCGTTGTCGCTCGGTGCGATCGAGGCCAGTTCGGCAGAGCCCCCACCGAAGACCGCCCCGGCGGGCGGCGTCGTCCGCCATCTCAAGCTGTACGCGGAGAAGCTGGCGGACGGTCGGATGGGGTACGGCCTGGAGAAGGGCAAGGCGTCGGTGCCCGGACCCCTCATCGAGATCAACGAGGGCGACACCCTGCACATCGAGTTCGAGAACGCGATGGACGTACCGGCCAGTCTTCACGCGCACGGCGTCGACTACGACATCGCGAGCGACGGCACCCGGATGAACAAGAGCATCGTCGAGCCGGGCGACACCCGCACCTACACCTGGCGCACCCATGCGCCGGGCCGGCGCAAGGACGGCACCTGGCAGCCGGGCAGCGCCGGCTACTGGCACTACCACGACCATGTCGTCGGCACGGACCACGGCACCGGAGGTATCCGGAAGGGCCTGTACGGTCCGGTGATCGTCCGGCGCAAGGGAGACATCCTGCCGGACAAGACGATCACGATCGTCTTCAACGACATGACGATCAACAACAAGGCGGCCCATGAGAGCCCCAACTTCGAGGCCACGGTGGGCGACCGGCTGGAAGTGGTCATGATCACCCACGGCGAGTACTACCACACGTTCCACATCCACGGTCATCGCTGGGCGGACAACCGGACCGGCCTGCTCACCGGCCCCGACGATCCGAGCCGGGTCATCGACACGAAGATCGTGGGCCCGGCGGACTCCTTCGGTTTCCAGGTCATCGCGGGCGAACACGTGGGCGCCGGTGCCTGGATGTACCACTGTCATGTGCAGAGCCACTCCGACATGGGCATGGCCGGACTGCTGCTGGTCGCCAAGCCGGACGGCACCGTGCCGGGGTACGACCCGCACGACATGACGACCCACACGGCCGCTCCGGACAAGACGGCTCCGGACAAGGCCGCTCCGGACAAGCCCGGTAAGGAAACGGCCGGTAAGGAAACGGCCGGTAAGGGCATGGCCGGTATGGAAGAGCCCGGGTCGGACAAGACCGGTACGGACAAGCCTGCTTCGAGGTGAGGCGATCGGGTCGGCCGGTGGGCAGCGGCCGAGCGGTGCCGGACTGCCGGTGAATCCACTCGGCCGCCCCGTCTTCGGCGCTGATCGTCGTGCCGTGCTTGTCCGCCGGGTCCAGGTCCTCGACGTGCTGCGTCGCAGTGCATCCGGCGTCCACCGAGGCAGGGCGCCTCAGGTCCGGAGCCGGGGCAGGGCGCCTCAGGTCCGGACCCGCCGGGTGAAGCGGCGCAGGCCGAGGTGACCGAGGGTGGCCGTGCCGAAGGTGAGGGCCGTGAGGTAGGCCCAGGTCGGCATGTGACCGGTGGCGGGCGTCAGGTTCGCACGCAGGCCCTCGCTCATGCAGACGAGCGGGTTGGCGAGCGTGAGCACCTGGACCCAGCCGATCGAGTCCAGTGCGGTCCACGGGTAGTAGACGCAGCCCAGCATCGTGCCGGCGGCCGGGAGCAGGCCCAGCAGTGCGCCGAAGGCGGAGGCGTCGATCGCTGTACCGAGCAGCAGCCCGAGCGCGGACGCGAGCAGCGCGCTGAGGACCAGGGTGACCACGAGCAGGGGCCAGTTGTCGACCTGGGCTCGCGGCGCGGCGCCCGGAGCGTGCACGAGCCACACGATCGGGATGACCACGAGGGACGAGATCAGGCCGAAGACCGCCGATGAGGTGATCTTCTGGAGGCCCAGCGCCCAGACGGGCAGCGGGGCCGGGGCGCGGTCGGTGATCTCGCGGCCGGGGCCGAGTTCGGCGGCCGGCGGCCCGGTGACGGACATGATGCGCTGCAGCGTCAGGGTGCCGGCTATCAGGCCGGGCAGCAGGATCGTCGAGAACGAGGTGGCTCCGCCGAGCCCACTGCCGATGCTGGGCATCACGTACGCGAAGGCGAAGGTGAAGAGCAGCGGCTGAAGACCCACCTGCAGGAGCAGGACCGGAGGGTTGCGGCCGAGGACGTGCAGGTCGCGGGCGGTCAGCGCCCGGTAGGCACGCCAGGCCGCCCGGCGGGACGACTGCTTGCGGGGGACGGTTGCGGTGAGGGGTGAGTCGGTCATGGCTGGTAGTCACGTCCGGTCAGGGTGAGGAGGCCGGGGGGTGTGGTGGCGGCATCGCGGACGGTCAGACCCGCGGCGCCTGCTTCGCGCAGCAGGTGACCCAGCACGCCGTCGGGGCGCGTGGTTGCGCACCCGTAGGGTCGGGCCGTCGACGACGACGACGTCGTGCGGGCCGCCGGGGATGCGCCGTACCGCGTCTTCGACGGGGGCGGCATCGGCGTCGTACCGGACCGTGATGACGGTCTGCGCGCCGCTGGTCGCCTTGATCGCCTCGGGGGTGTCGCGGGTGCGCAGCCGCCCGTGGGCGATGACGGCGAGGCGTCGGCACAGGGCCTCGGCCTCGTCGAGGTGGTGCGTGGTCAGCACCACGGTCTGGCCGGCCTCGTGCACGCTCCCGATGATCCGCCAGAGGTCCTCGCGTGCCTGGGGGTCGACGCCGGCGGTCGGCGGGAGTGCCGCTGCGGGATCAGCCGTCCTTCTGCGCTGCGGCCCGACGCTGCCGTTTGCCCAGTGGCGCCTGGGAGAGGTCCTCGGCGTTGCTCCTGAGGTTCTTGTAGCGGTAGCCGCGTTCGGCCGGCCACGCTTTCGCCGCGTCCTCGGCGCGTTCGGTCGTGCCCGGCGGTCACCACACGGAAAGGGCCCGGGGGGACGCGGACCGGGCCGTGCGACTAGGCCCTGTCCTGCCGATCTTCGCGGGCCCGGGGCGAGCCGGTGGAAGCACGCGGCGGCGACCTGCCTGAAATGCTGGGGCGGCGCACAGAATTGAGAACCCCTATGAATTCCGGTGCGCCCCCTGTCTGTCGAATGGCGAACAGGGGGACTTTTTTTGAAGTGCCGTCGATTGTCGTCACGGGTTTCCGTCAAGGGGGGTTCTAGGGGGTCATCGAGGGGGGTGGGCGATTCTTTTCCTGCGGTAGCTTCGGGCTCAAGTGAAGTGAATCCGTGAGGAAGTGTGGAAATCATGACTGGTCGTTCACCGCAGACGTTTGAATTCCCCGCCTGGCCCCAGTTCGACGACACCGAGCGGACGGGGCTGCAACGTGCGCTGGAACAGGGCCAGTGGTGGCGGATCGGGGGCAGTGAGGTCGACACCTTCGAGCGGGAGTTCGCCGAGTACCACGGCGCTCGCTACGCGCTCGCGGTGACCAACGGCACGCACGCCCTGGAGCTCGCGCTGCAGGTGCTCGGAGTCGGCCCGGGAACCGAAGTCATCGTCCCCGCCTTCACGTTCATCTCGTCCTCGCAGGCGGCGCAGCGGCTGGGGGCCGTCGCCGTCCCCGTCGACGTCGATCTGGACACCTACTGCCTCGACCCGGCTGCCGTCGAGGCGGCCATCACCCCCCGGACCCGGGCCATCATGCCGGTGCACATGGCCGGGCACTTCGCCGACATGGACGCCCTGCAGAAGCTGTCGGCCGACTCCGGCGTCCCGCTGATCCAGGATGCCGCGCACGCCCATGGCGCGCAGTGGCGCGGCCAGAAGGTCGGCGAGCTCGGCTCCGTCGCCGCCTTCAGCTTCCAGAACGGCAAGCTGATGACCGCGGGCGAGGGCGGCGCGGTGCTCTTCCCCGACGCCGAGCAGTACGAGGCCGCGTTCCTGCGGCACAGTTGCGGGCGGCCGCGCACCGACCGCAAGTACTTCCACGGCACATCCGGGTCGAACTTCCGCCTGAACGAGTTCTCGGCGTCGGTGCTGCGCGCCCAACTGGGCCGCCTGGGCGACCAGATCGACACCCGCGAGCAGCGGTGGCCGCTCCTTGAGAGCCTGCTCGCCGAGATACCGGGCGTCGTGCCGCAGTCCAGGGACGAGCGCAACGACCGCAACCCGCACTACATGGCCATGTTCCGGGTCCCCGAGCTCGGCGAGGAGCGGCGCAACGCTCTCGTGGACGCCCTGATCGAGCGCGGCCTGCCGGCCTTCGTCGGCTTCCGCGCCGTCTACCGCAGCGACGGGTTCTGGGAGGCCAACGCCCCGGACCTCTCGGTGGACGAGCTGGCCCGCCGGTGCCCGAACTCCGAGGCCCTGACGCGGGACTCCATCTGGCTGCACCACCGCACCCTGCTCGGCACCGAACAGCAGATGCACGACATCGCGTCCGTGATCGCCGAGACCGTGGCCGCGGCATGAGCGAGCGGCCGGCCGGTGGACCGGCGGGCGGGCGGCCCGTACGCACGGTGGTGGTCGGTCTCGGCTGGGCGGGCAGGTCGATCTGGCTGCCCAGGCTCGTCGGGCACCCGTCCTACGAAGTCACTGCCGTAGTGGACCCGGCAGTCGAAGGCACCGAGCACCAAGGCGTCCCGCTGCACACGGACGTCGTGGAGCTTGCCCCGGACTCCGTGGACCTCGCGGTCGTCGCGGTGCCCAACCACCTGCACGCCGACATCGCGGAGAAGCTGCTGGCCAAGGGCATATCCGTATTCGTGGAGAAGCCGGTGTGCCTCACCTCCGAGGAGGCGGACCGGCTGGCCGCTGCCGAACGCGAGGGCGGCGCCGTCCTGCTGGCCGGCAGCGCGGCCCGCTTCCGCGCCGACGTCGGCGCCCTGTACGAACAGGCCCGCTCCGTGGGGCGCATCCGCCACGTCGACGCGTCCTGGGTCAGGGCGCGCGGAGTGCCGGACGCGGGCGGCTGGTTCACCCAGGCCCAGCTCTCGGGCGGCGGCGCGCTGGTGGACCTCGGCTGGCACCTGCTCGACACCGTCTCGCCGCTGCTCGGTGCCACCGCGGTCGAGCAGGTCTCCGGCACGGTCTCCGGCGACTTCGTCAACAACGGCACCGCACGGGCCCGTTGGCGCGACGACAAGGAGCCCCACGGCGCACCGGAGGCGGCCGCCGACGTCGAGGACACCGCGCGCGGATTCCTCGTCACGGAGGACGGCGTCTCCGTCTCGCTGCGCGCGAGCTGGGCCTCGCACGAGCCGCGCGACGTCACGCTCATCCGCGTGGAGGGCAGCGCGGGCACCACGACACTGCGCTGCACCTTCGGCTTCAGCCCGAACCGCCACGACGGATCGGCCCTCACACACACCCGCGACGGAGAGAGCACCGAGGTGCCCGTCGCACAGGACCCGATCGGCGCCGAGTACGACCGGCAACTCGACGCGCTCCCGGCCGAGCTGGCCGACCCGGACGGCAGAGGCCGGGCCGTCGCCGAGGCCCGCAGGACCATCGGGGTCATCGAGCGCCTCTACGCTTCGGCCCGCGGACGCGCCGCCCGGCGGCACGCGACAACGAGGGAGTACCGCATGGACCCGCGCACCACCGGCCTCACCCAGGACACCCCGACCGCGACCACCGCACCCCTGGAACACCCCAAGAGCATCGTGGTCTTCGACCTCGACGGGGTCATCGTGGACAGCACCGAGGTGATGCGCAAGGCGTTCTCGATCGCCTACGCGGAGGTCGTGGGCGAGGGCCCGGCGCCGTTCGAGGAGTACAACCGCCACCTGGGCCGCTACTTCCCCGACATCATGCGGATCATGGGCCTCCCGCTGGACATGGAGGAGCCCTTCGTCCGCGAGAGCTACCGCATGGCCCACCTGGTCCCGATGTTCGACGGGGTCCCCGAGCTGCTGCGCACCCTTCGCGAGCGGGGCTTCCGGCTCGCCATCGCCACGGGCAAGAGCGGCCCCCGGGCCCGTTCGCTGCTCCAACAGCTCGGCGTCCTCGACCTGTTCGACCACGTCATCGGCTCCGACGAGATCGCCCGCCCCAAGCCCGCACCGGACATCGTGCTGCACGCCCTCGACCTGCTCGGCGCCGAGGCACACAGCGCGATGATGGTCGGCGACGCCGTGACCGACCTGGCCAGCGCCCGCGGCGCCGGCGTGACGGCCGTCGCGGCCCTGTGGGGCGAGAGCGACGCGGCCGCCCTGCTGGCCGCCGGGCCCGACGCCGTGCTGCGCGAGCCCGCCGATCTGCTCGCTCTGTGCCCGGCGGTCGCCGCCGACTGACCGCACCGCCGACAGGGCCCGGCCGTCCACGACGGCCGGGCCCTCGCATTGTTCACGGCGCACAATGCGGCCGCATTCCGAAATGCGCGTACCGCGGCGGTGCCGAATGCGCGGAGCCCAAGAAATTCACCGCGCCGGGGAGTTCTTCGCACCGGGGTCCTGAGAACTTCTCCTTCGCGGTACGGGAGAAACATAGGGATGACCTAGGGGGAGGACAGGGGTACAGAACAGCGCGCCGTGCCGCGACACTGATCGACGACCGGCCCTGTGCCGTGAGTCGGCGGCGGATATGGGCCGCGCGAGGTACCCCGCTCAACCGACGGATGTGGTGACATGCTGCGTACTGAACTGATCCGGCCGCTGCCCGAACTCCTGCGGGCGCACGCCGATCGGTTCGGGGGCAAGGTCGCCTTCCGGGACGCCCGCAGGAGCGTGACCTACGCCGAGCTGGAACAGCGCACCGGACGGCTGGCGGGCCACCTCGCGGGACTGCGGCTGCAGCCGGGGGACCGTGCGGCCATCTACCTCGGCAACTGTGTGGAGATGGTGGAGTGTTACCTCGCCATCACCCGGGCCAGCGCGATCGGCTCGCCGTTCAACCCCCGTGCCACCGATGCCGAACTGGCCCACCTCCTCGACGACAGCGGCGCCCGCGTCGTCATCACCGACCCCGCCCACCTCCCGCAGCTCGCCCGCGTCCTGGAGGACCGCCGCGACCTGCGCGTCGTGGTCATCGGCAGCCGCGGCGTACCCGCCGACGCGCCCGCGGGAAGCCTCGCCTTCGAGGCGCTGGCCACCACCGAACCCGCCACCGGGCCGCGGGACGACCTCGGACTCGACGACCTGGCCTGGATGCTCTACACCTCGGGCACCACCGGCCGCCCCAAGGGCGTGCTGTCCACGCAGCGCAACTGCCTGTGGTCGGTGGCCGCCTGCTACGCCCCCGTCCCCGGACTGTCCGCCGACGACCGCGTGCTGTGGCCGCTGCCGCTCTTCCACAGCCTGTCCCACATCGCCTGCGTGCTGGGCGTCACCGCGGTCGGCGCGAGCGCGAGGATCGTCGACGGGTTCGAGGCCGAAGAGGTCCTCGACGCGCTCAGGGAGGACTCCGCCACCTTCCTGGCCGGAGTGCCCACCATGTACCACCACTTGGTCCGGGCGGCCCGACAAAAGGGCTTCACCGCACCCGAGTTGCGCATGTGCCTGGTCGGCGGCGCGATCACCACGGCGGAGCTGCGCCGTTCCTTCGAGGAGGCGTTCGGCGCCCCGCTGCTCGACGCGTACGGCAGCACGGAGACCTGCGGCTCGATCACGATCAACTGGCCCAGCGGCGCCCGCGTCGAGGGCTCCTGCGGCCTGCCCGTACCCGGCCTCGGCGTGCGCCTGGTGGACCCGGAAACGGGCCTGGACGTGGGCAGCGGGACCGAGGGCGAGGTCTGGGTGAGCGGTCCAAGCGTGATGGCCGGGTACCACAACCAGCCCGAGGCCACCGCCCAGGCGATCCAGGACGGCTGGTACCGCACCGGCGACCTGGCCCGCCGCGACGCCGCCGGGTACTTCACGGTGACCGGCCGCATCAAGGAACTGATCATCCGGGGCGGCGAGAACATCCACCCCGGCGAGGTCGAGTCGGTGCTGCGGCGGGTGCCGGGCGTGGCCGACGTCGCCGTCGTCGGCAAACCGCACGAGACGCTCGGCGAAGTACCGGTGGCCTGCATCGTCCCCGGCCCCGAAGGGCTCGACCCGCAGGCCCTGTTCGCCGCCTGCCGGGAACAGCTCTCGTACTTCAAGGTGCCCGAGGAGCTCTACGAGATCGCCGAGGTGCCCCGCACCGCATCCGGCAAGATCACCCGCCATGTCCTGCTCGAACAGCCCGCCAGGCTGCGCGCGTCCGGCACCAGCCACTACGAGTCGCTGTTCCGCCTCGACTGGGTCCCCCTGCCCTCCGTCCCCCCGCCGGCCGTGCCCGCAGGACGCTGGGCGCTGGTCGGCCGGGACACCGTGCACCTCACCGCCGAACTCCTCACCCGGGGCCTGGAAGTGACCGCGTACCCCGACCCGGCGGCCCTGCGCACCGCGGTGACGGCAGGCGTACCCGCCCCCGACGTCACCGTGCTCGCCGCGGGACGGGACACCGGACACGACGGAGTGCGGCAGCACGCCCGCGACCTGGTGGACTGGCTCCGCGACGAGCGGTTCGCCGACGGCACACTGCTCCTGACGACCCGCCGAGCGGTCGCCGCCGCGCCCGACGAGGACATCGCAGACCTGTGGCAGAGCGCCCTGTGGGGCCACGCGCGGTGCCTCCAGACGGAACATCCCGGCCGCCTCGTCCTGGCCGACCTGGACGGCGGCGACGACCGGACCACCGCCGCGCTGCCGTTCGCCCTCTCCCACGACGAGCCGCAGTTCGCGGTGCGCTCCGGAGTCGTCCTGCTGCCCCGGCTCGCCCGCGCGGCGACCCTCGCGGCCGGCGAGCGCGAACCCGCCCCCGACCCCCGGGGCACGGTACTGATCAGCGAGGCCGACGGCGAGGCCGCCGCCGAGACCGGCCGCCACCTGGTCATCGGCCACGGCGTACGCCATGTGCTGCTGGTCAGCAGGGGAGGGGAGACGGACAGCGCCGCGGCCGACCTCAAGGCCCAGCTGACCCGCGCAGGCGCCCGGGTCACCCTGGAGGCCTGCGACCTCACCGACCGCGCCGCGCTCGCGGACGTACTGGCACGCAACAAACGGCCCCTCACCGCGGTGTTCCACACCTGGGGCCGCCAGGACCCGCAGACCACCGGCTTCCTGCCCGCCGCCGCGGCGGCTGCCCTCAACCTGCACGAGCTGACCGCCGACGACCACCCCGCCTCCTTCGTGCTCTTCTCCTCGGCGGCCGGCCTGCTCGGCGCGACCGGGCAGGCCGAACACGGCGCGGCCGCCGCCTTCCTCGACGCCCTGGCCCAGCACCGCCGCGCGGCCGGGCAACCCGCGCTCTCCCTGGCGTGGGGACCCGGCGACGGACTCGGCGCCGACGACGCCCCGGCGCCCCGTACAGGCATCGGTAGGCTCTCCGCGCACGACTGCCGGGCCATGCTCGACGCGGCAAGGACCGCCGACCACGCCGTCCTGGTGGCGCTGCGCACGGTCCCCGAGGCGCTGCGCGCCGACGAGATACCCGCGCTGCTCCGCGACATCATCGAGCTGACCGAGCGCTCGGCCCCCCGCAGCAGCGCTGACGGCGCCGCCCTGCGCCAGGAGCTCACCGCCCTGCCGGACGCCGAACGCGACCGCGTGCTCCTCGACCTCGTACGCACCCACGCCGCGCAAGTCCTCGACCTGCCCGGCGGCCAGGCCATGGGCGCCGACCGGGCGTTCAAGGAGCACGGCTGCACCTCCGTGGGCGCCGTCCAGCTGCGCGGCAGGCTGGCCGAGGCGACCGGCCTGCGCCTTGCGGCCACCGTGGCCTTCGACCACCCCACCCCGGCCGCGCTCGCCCGCCACCTGCGCGACGTCCTCCTGGACGACACCGCCGTGCCTGCCCCCGTCCCCGTGGTCACGGCGGCCGCCGACGACGACCCCGTCGCCATCGTGGCCATGGGTTGCCGGCTGCCGGGCGGTGTCACCTCTCCCGAACAGCTGTGGCAGCTCGTGGAGCAGGGCCTCGACGCCGTCACCGAGTTTCCCGCCGACCGTGGCTGGGACATCGCCTCCCTCTACGACCCCGACCCCGACCGGCAGGGAACGACGTACGTCCGCGAGGGCGGATTCCTCCACGACGCCGGCGACTTCGACGCCGCCTTCTTCGGGATTTCGCCGCGCGAGGCGCTCGCCATGGACCCGCAACAGCGGCTGCTCCTGGAGACTTCCTGGGAGGTCTTCGAGCGGGCCGGCATCGACCCGACGTCACTGCGCGGCCAGCACGTCGGCGTCTTCTCCGGTCTGATGCACCACGACTACGGAAGCAGCGCCGCACACGCCCCGCAGGGTACCGAGGGCTACCTCGGGATCGGCACCGCGGGCAGCGTCGTCTCCGGCCGCGTCGCCTACACCCTGGGCCTCGAAGGCCCCGCGATCACCGTCGACACCGCGTGCTCCTCCTCCCTGGTGGCCCTGCACCTGGCGGCGCAGGCGCTGCGCGCGGGCGAGTGCACCATGGCACTGGCCGGCGGCGCGGCCGTCATGGCCGAGCCCGGCTCGTTCGTCGAGTTCTCCCGGCAGCGCGCGCTCGCCCCGGACAGCAGGTGCAAGGCGTTCGCCGAGGCCGCGGACGGCACCTCCTGGTCCGAGGGCGTCGGCGTACTCCTCCTGGAACGGCTGTCGGACGCACGGCGCAACGGCCACCAGGTCCTCGCACTGCTGCGCGGTTCCGCGATCAACCAGGACGGCGCGAGCAACGGCCTGACCGCACCCAGCGGACCCGCCCAACAGCGCGTGATCCGCCAGGCGTTGGCCCAGGCCCGGCTCACCTCCGACCAGGTCGACGCCGTCGAGGCGCACGGCACGGGCACCACCCTGGGTGACCCCATCGAGGCCCAGGCGCTCCTCGCCACCTACGGCCAGGGACGGCCCGCGGACCGCCCGCTGTGGCTCGGATCGCTGAAGTCCAACATCGGGCACGCACAAGCCGCCGCGGGCGTGGCCGGCGTCGTCAAGATGGTCATGGCGATGCGGCACGGTGTGCTGCCGCAGACCCTGCACGTCGACGAGCCCTCCTCGTACGTCGACTGGGCGGCGGGCGCGGTCGAACTGCTCACCGAGGCACGCGCCTGGCCGGAGACGGGACGGCCCCGCAGGGCCGCCGTCTCCTCCTTCGGAGTGAGCGGCACCAACGCCCACGTCATCCTCGAGCACGTCCCCGCGCCCGTCCCGGACAGCGACGGCGAGCGGACGGGTGACGAAGGCCCCCTGCCGCTGCCGGTGTCCGCGCGTGGACATCAGGCGCTGCAGGCCCAGGCGGCCCGCCTCGACGCCCATCTGACCGCCCGGCCCGAGCAGGAACTCACCGACGTGGCACAGGCGTTGGCAACCACCCGCGCAGCCCTGGAGCAGCGGGCCGTCGTCGTGGCCGCCGACCGGGAAGAGGCCCGGCACGGCCTCGCCGCCCTGGCCGAAGGCACCCCCGCGCCGAGCGTGCTCACCGGCAGCGCGGACCTCGAAGGCAAGGTGGTGTTCGTCCTGCCGGGCCAGGGCTCCCAGTGGGCCGGCATGGGCGCCGAACTCCTTGACTCCTCGCCGGTGTTCGCCCAGGCCATGACGGAGTGCGCCGACGCGCTCGCACCGCACGTCGACTGGTCGCTCCTCGACGTCGTCCGGCAGGTCCCCGGAGCGCCCACCCTCGACCGCTGCGACGTCGTCCAGCCCGTGTCGTTCGCCGTCATGGTCTCCCTCGCCCGGATGTGGCGCTCCCACGGCGTCGAACCGGACGCGGTACTCGGCCACTCCCAGGGCGAGATCGCCGCCGCCTGTGTGGCGGGGGCGCTGTCCCTGCCGGACGCGGCCCGAGTGGTGGCGCTGCGCAGCAGGGCCATCGCCCAGCACCTGGCGGGCCGCGGCGGCATGATGCCGGTCGCGCTCGCCCCCGACGAGGCCGCCCGGCGCCTTGCCGCCACCGCGTACGGGGAACAGATCGCCACGGCCGCGGTCAACGGCCCCTCCTCGGTCGTCCTCGCCGGCGCCCTCGACGCGCTGGACGCCCTCGCCGCCGAACTCGCCGAGGACGGGGTGCGGGCGCGCCGCATCCCCGTGGACTACGCCTCGCACTCGGCGCACGTCGAACAGATCGAGGACGAACTCGTCCGGGCCCTGCGGCCGATCACCCCGCGCTCCTCGGACATCCCCTTCTACTCCACCGTCGACAACCGCTGGCTGGACACCCGCGAACTCGACGGGCGGTACTGGTACCGCAACCTCCGCCAGACCGTCCGCTTCGAGGAAGCCACCCGCGCCCTGCTGGCGCAGGGCTTCGGGTTCTTCCTGGAGGTCAGCTCGCACCCGGTGCTGACCCCCGCGGTCCAGGAGACCGCCGAGCACACCGGCGCCGACGTACTGGCCTGCGGCACACTGCGCCGCGACGAAGGCGGTCTGCGGCGCTTCCTCACCTCGCTCGCCGCCACCTGGGTGCGCGGCCTCCCGGTGCACTGGTCGCCGTCCCCCCACGCCACCGGCGCGCGCCGAGTGGAACTGCCCACCTACGCGTTCCAGCGCCGCCGTTACTGGCTCGAAGCGGTCCCCGAATCCGGCGCCACGGCGACGGCAGACCCCGCCGAAGCGGCGTTCTGGGAAGCCGTCGACAGCGCCGACCCGCAGGCCCTCGCCACGACCCTGCGGGCGGGCGGCCAGGACGCGGGCGCCGACCTGAGCGCGGTCGCCGCCGTGCTGCCGGTGCTCTCCGACTGGCGCAGACGGTACCGGGAGCGGTCCGCCGCCGACGCGTGGCGCTACCGCGTGACCTGGCGGCGGCTGGCCGGCGACACCGCGGGAACCCTCACGGGCCGCTGGCTCGCCGTCGTCCCCACCGCCGGTGAGAGCGCCGCCGACGCCGCCACCGGCGGGCAGGACACGGACACGCTGCTCGACGGTCTGCGGGCCCTGGGCGCGCAGTTCGAGCGGATCGCCGTGGACCCGCGCCACGCCGAAGCCGGCGAACTCGCCGAGGTCATCCGGCAACACGCCCCCGAGAAGGGCGACTTCGACGGCGTACTGTCCCTCCTCGCACTTGACGAACGCGCCGTGCCGGAGGCCCCCGGCCACACCGCGGGCCTGGCGGGAACGGCCGCGCTGGTGCGGGCCCTCGCCGACACGGACAGCGGCGCCCCCCTGTGGACGCTCACCCGCGGCGCCGTCACCACCGGCCCCGGCGGTCCGGCGATCAGCCCGGCACAGGCCATGGTGTGGGGCCTTGGCAGGGTCGCCGCCCTGGAGCGGCCGCACACCTGGGGCGGCCTCGTGGACCTGCCGCAGACCCTCGACGAGCGGGCCCTGAGCAGACTGGCCGGAGCGCTCGGCCGGCGCGACGGCGAGGATCAGCTGGCCGTACGGCCGACCGGCCTCTTCGCACGGCGCCTGACACCGGCACCCCTCGGCGACGCGCCCCCCGCCCGCCGATGGGAACCGCACGGCACCGTCCTGGTCACCGGCGGCACCGGCGGCATCGGCGCCGAGGCGGCACGCCGACTCGCCGAGGCCGGCGCCGAACACCTGATCCTGACCAGCAGGCGCGGCCCGCACGCACCGGGCGCCGAGGAACTGGCCGCCGAACTCCGCGCCCGGGGAACACGCGTGACGGTCGCCGCCTGCGGGGCCACCGACCGCGACACCCTCAAGGACCTCCTGACGAACGCGCCCGGCGAGCACCCCCTCACCGCGGTGGTGCACGCCGCGGGCGTGGGCCAGGACAGCCCCCTGGACGCCACCGACGCCCAGGAGTTCACCCGGGTCCTGGCCGGCAAGGCCGCGGGTGCGGCACTGCTCGACGAACTTCTCGGCGACACCCCCCTCGACGCGTTCGTCCTCATGTCGTCCGGCGCCGGCGTATGGGGAGCGGGCCGCCAGGGCGCCTACGCCGCTGCCAACGCCTACCTCGACGCCCTCGCCGAGCGGCGCCGCGCCGCAGGCCGGACCGCTACGGCTGTGGCCTGGGGCTCGTGGGGAGGCGGCATCGGACTCGGCGCCGCGGCGGGCACCGCCGAACGACTGCGGCGCCTCGGCCTGCTCGGCATGCCCCCGCACAGCGCCCTCGCCGCACTGGTGCGCGCCGTCGAGCACGACGACACCTGCGTGGCCGTGGCGGACATGGACTGGGTGCGGTTCCACGCCGCGTTCACCGTGAGCCGCCCAAGCCCCTTCCTCCAGGACCTGCCCGACGTACGCGCCGCACAGGCCGCGCCGACGGCGCCCGACGGGGACGAACAGCGGCCCGCCACCGGTCTGGCGGCGCGGCTCGCCGCGCTGACCGGGCCCGAGCGCGACCGGGCCGTGCTCGACCTGGTCCGCGCCGAAGCCGCCGCCGTGCTCGGCCACACCGGCGCCGACGTCGTCGACGCCGCCCGCGCCTTCCGCGACCAGGGCTTCGACTCCATGACCGCCGTCGAACTGCGCAACCGCCTGGCCGAGGCGGCCGGACTGACGCTGCCGTCGACGCTGGTCTTCGACCACCCGACGCCCAGGGCCCTCGCGGACCGGCTGCGCGGCCTGCTGCTCGGGACCGGTCCTGAGCAGCCGCCCGTGTCGGGCCCGGCCGTCGCGGGACCCGACGACGACCCGATCGTCATCGTCGGCATGAGCGCCAGACTGCCGGGCGGCGTCGCCTCCCCGGAAGACCTGTGGAAACTCGTCGACGCCGGCGGCGACGCCGTGGCCGCGTTCCCCACCGACCGCGGCTGGAACGTCGACGACCTCTACGACGCCGACCCCGCCAAGACCGGCAAGTCGTATGTCCGGCACGGGAGTTTCCTCTACGACGCGGGCGACTTCGACGCCGCCTTCTTCGGGATCTCGCCGCGCGAGGCGCTGGCGATGGACCCTCAGCAGCGGCTGCTCCTGGAGACGGCGTGGGAGGTCCTGGAGCGGGCGGGCATCGACCCGCAGTCCCTGCACGGCAGCAGGACCGGCGTGTTCGTCGGCGCCATGCATCAGGACTACGGCGCCGGACAGAGCCCCGACCGGCGCGGCGTCGAGGGGTACTTCGTCACCGGCAACGCGGCGAGCGTGCTCTCCGGACGCGTGGCGTACACCTTCGGTCTCGAAGGCCCCGCCGTCACCGTGGACACGGCCTGCTCGTCGTCCCTCGTCTCCCTGCACATGGCCTGCCAGGCCCTGCGGTCGGGCGAGTGCGACCTGGCCATGGCCGGCGGCGTGACGGTGATGGCGACACCGGACGGATTCGTCGAGTTCTCCCGGCAGCAGGGGCTGTCCACCGACGGCAGGTGCCGTGCCTTCGCCGCCTCGGCCGACGGCACCGGCTGGTCCGAGGGAGCGGGCCTCCTGCTCGTCGAGCGGCTGTCCGACGCCCGCCGCAACGGCCACCCGGTCCTGGCCGTCGTACGCGGTACGGCCATCAACCAGGACGGCGCGAGCAACGGACTCACCGCCCCCAACGGCACATCGCAGCAGCGCGTCATCCGGCAGGCCCTCGCCGACGCCGGGCTGACAGCGGCCGACGTGGACGCCGTGGAGGCACACGGCACCGGCACCACTCTGGGCGACCCCATCGAGGCGCACGCCCTGCTCGCCACCTACGGCCAGGACAGGGCGGCGGACCACCCGCTGTGGCTGGGATCCCTGAAGTCCAACATCGGGCACACCCAGGCCGCCGCCGGCGTGGCAGGCGTGATCAAGATGGTGATGGCGATGCGGCACGGCGTCCTGCCCCGCACCCTGCACGTCGACGAGCCCTCCCCGCACATCGACTGGACCACCGGCGCCGTCGAACTGCTCACCGAGCCCCGCGACTGGTCCGTCGACGACCGGGCACGACGGGCCGGAGTGTCGTCGTTCGGCATCAGCGGCACCAACGCCCACGTCATCCTCGAACAGGCCCCCGCCGAGGACGGCCCCCCATCCGCCGCGGCCCCGCAGCATGCCGACGACCCGACCCGATCGCGGCAGCTGCCCGCCGTGCCGTGGCTGCTCTCCGGCCGCACCCCGCAGGCGCTGCGCGCCCAGGCCGAACGCCTCGTGGACTTCGCCGAAGGGCCCCTGGCGCCCGACGTTGTCGACATCGCGTACTCCCTCACCTCCCGCTCCGCCCTGGAGCACCGGGCCGTCGTCGTCGCCGACGACAGGGACGGGCTCCTCGCCGGACTGCGGGCCCTGGCCCGCGGCGAACAGGCCGCCGCGCTCACCCAGGGCGCCCCGGCCACCGGACGCTGCGCGGTGCTCTTCACCGGACAGGGCGCCCAGCGCATCGGCATGGGCCGCGAACTGGACGCCACCCAACCGGTGTTCGCCGAAGCCTTCGACGAGGTGTGCGCCGAACTGGACCCACGGCTGCCCCGCCCCCTGCGCGACGTGGTCTTCGGCGACGACCCGGCGCTCCTGGAACAGACCGCGATGGCCCAGGCCGCGCTGTTCGCCGTGGAAGTGGCGCTGTACCGGCTCATGGAGTCCTGGGGAGTACGGCCCGACGCCGTCGCCGGACACTCGGTCGGTGAACTCGCGGCCGCGCACGTCGGCGGAGTGCTCTCGCTGACCGACGCCTGCGCCCTGGTCGCCGCGCGCGGCAGGCTCATGCAGGCGCTCCCGCACGGCGGCTCCATGGTCGCGGTGGAGGCGTCCGAGGACGACGTCCTGCCACTGCTCGCCGGCCTTGAGAGCCGGGTGAGCGTCGCCGCGGTCAACGGCCCCTCGTCCGTGGTGCTCTCCGGCGACGAGACCGAAGTCCTGCGGCTGGCCGAGGAACTCGCCGCACGCGGCCACGTCACCAAGCGGCTCCACGTCAGCCACGCCTTCCACTCGCCGCTCATGGAGCCGATGCTCGACGACTTCCGCGCCGTCGTGGAACGGCTCACCTTCCGGCCGCCCACCGTTGCCTTCGTCTCGACCAGCACCGGAACGTCCGCGGACGCCGAGACACTGTGCTCGCCCGACTACTGGACCGACCAGATCCGCCAGTCCGTCCGCTTCCACGACGCCGTACGCACCCTCCACGACCACGGAGTCCGTACGTTCCTCGAACTGGGCCCCGGCGGAGTGCTCACCGCGATGGTCCAGGACTGCCTCGCCGAAGCGGGCGAAGCCGTCGCCGCCGTACCCACGCTGCGGCGCGACCGGAGTGAACCGCAGGCCGTCGTCTCCGCGCTCGCACGGCTGCACGTCCGCGGCGTCCCCGTGGACTGGGCCCCGCTGTTCACCGGCAGCGCCGTCCGCCCCGTCGACCTGCCCACCTACGCCTTCCAACGCCGCCGCTACTGGCTGGACTCCGGCACGGCGGCGGGCGACGCCGGCGCGGCCGGACTCACCGACGCGGCACACCCGCTGCTGCGCGGCCTCGTCACCCTGCCGGACAGCGACGGAGTGCTCTGTACCGGCAGGCTCTCCCTGTCCACCCACGCCTGGCTCGCCGACCACACCGTGGGCGGCGCCGTCCTGGTGCCCGGCACCGCACTCGTCGACGCCGTCGTAAGGGCCGGCGACGAAACCGGCTGCCCCCACCTCGACGAACTGATCACCGCCGCCCCGCTCGTCCTGCCCGAACAGGGCGCCGTCCAGCTCCAGATAGCCGTCGCCGCCCCCGACGGGACGGGCCGCAGGCCCGTGACCGTCCACTCCCGCCCGGCCGACGCGGCCCCCGACGCGCCCTGGACCCGGCACGCCGACGGCCTGCTCGCCCCCGCCACGGCCGACGCCCCGCCGACTGCCACCGGGACCTGGCCGCCGCCGGCTGCGGAGAGCGCCGACGTCGACGGCTTCTACCCGGCCATGCGTGAGGCCGGCTACGCGTACGGACCGCTCTTCCGCGGACTGCACAGCGCCTGGACCCACGGCGACAAGGTCTACGCCGAAGTCGCCCTGCCCGATGAACGAGCGGCCGACGCCCGGGAGTTCGGCCTGCATCCCGGGCTCCTCGACGCCGCTCTGCACGCGGCGAGCTTCGGCGCCCTGTCCGGCATCGGCAAGGACCGGCTGCTCCTCCCGTTCGCCTGGAACGGCCTCACCCTGCACGCCTCCGGAGCCACCGCGCTGCGCGTCACGCTCGCCCCGGCGGGACCCGACGCCTTCTCCCTGGAGGCCACCGACCCCGCGGGCGCACCGGTCCTCTCGCTCGCCTCGCTGGTGTTCCGACCCGTAGCCGCCGACCAGCTGCGCGGCCACCAGAGCCCCCACGACCTCATCCACCACCTCAACTGGACCCCGCTGCCCCTGCCCGACCGCACCCCGCAGTCCCCGGGCCCGCTCCTCGTCGACCTCACCGACACCACGGCGGCCGAGGGCCCCGAGCGGACACGCGAACTGTGCGACCGCGTCCTGCGGGCCGTCCAGAACCACCTGAACGAAGGGGACGAAAGGCATGAAGGACCCGGCCTCCTGATCCTCACCCGCAGCGGCTGCCTGCCCGAAGGGACCGGGACCAGCGACGCCCCCGACCCCGCGATGGCCGCCGTGTGGGGCCTGGTGCGCGTCGCGCAGTCCGAGCACCCCGGCCGCATCGCCGTGGCCGATCTCGACGGACACGAAGCTTCGCGGCAGGCCGCCCTGGCCGCCATCGCCTCCGGGGAACCGCAGATCGCGATCCGCGCGGGCCGCGCACTCGTGCCACGCCTCGCCCGACTGCCCGCCACCGCACCCGAACACGGCCGCACCCTCGACACCGAGGGCACCGTACTGATCACCGGAGGAACCGGCACCCTGGGCGGCCTCGTCGCCCGGCACCTGGCCGCCGAACACGGCGTGCGCAACCTGCTGCTCGTCAGCAGGACGGGCGACGCCTCTGCAGCCAGCCGCACCCTGCGCGCCGAACTGGCCGAGCAGGGCGCCCGGGTCACCCTCGCCGCCTGCGACGCGGGCGACCGCGATGCCCTGGCTGCCGTCCTCGCCGCGATCCCCGCCGCCCACCCGCTGACCGCCGTCGTGCACGCCGCCGGCGTCCTCGACGACGGCGTGGTCACTTCCCTCGGCCCCGAACGCTTCGAGCCCGTGCTGCGCGCCAAGGCGGACGCCGCCTGGCACCTGCACGAACTGACCAGGGACACCGACCTGGCCGCCTTCGTCCTGTTCTCCTCCGCGTCCGGCCTCCTCGGCACCCCGGGCCAGGCCAACTACGCCGCGGCCAACGCCTTCCTGGACGCCCTGGCCCAGCGCCGGCAGGCGCACGGCCTGCCCGCCACCTCCCTCGCCTGGGGGCTGTGGGCACAGACGAGCGGCATGACACGGCAGCTCGGCACCGGCGAACTGCGACGCGGCGGACGCGCCGGCATGGACGCCCTGAGCAGCGAAGAGGGCCTGCGCCTCCTCGACGCCGCCCTGCGGTCGGGCCACGCCCAGTTGATGCCCGCCCGACTGAACCTCGCCGTGCTCGGCGACGCGGACCCGGCGGACCTGCCGCCGCTGCTGCGCGGCCTGGTCCGCGCCCCGCGCAGAACCGCACGCGCCACCGCGGCCGCCGAAGGGCCCTCGCTCATCCAGCGCCTGACCGCCCTGCCCGACGCCGAGCGGGCCGAGGCACTCCTCGACCTGGTGCGCTCCGAGGCGGCCATCGCACTCGGCCACGACACCGCCGCGTCGATCGAGGCCGCCCAGGCGTTCAGCGGCATCGGCTTCGACTCGCTGACGGCCGTGGACCTGCGCAACCGCCTCACCGCCGCCACCGGTGTGCGGCTGCCTGCCACGCTGATCTTCGACTACCCCACCCCCATCGTCCTCGCCGACCACCTCGGCGGCAGGCTCGGCACGGTCCCCGAGGCCAGGCCCGCGGTCCTCACCGAACTCGACCGGCTGGAGGAGGCGTTCGCCACAGCGGGCGCCGACGACGAACTGCATGCGCACGTCGTGGCCCGCCTGGAGGCACTGACCGCCAAGTGGTGGTCCCTGGGCGGCGGAGCCGACGAACTCGGTGCAGACGTCGAGGACTTCGACTTCGACTCGGCCACCGACGACGAGATGTTCGGGCTCATCGACAACGAACTGGGGTCCTGAACATGGTCCGGGCCCTTCGCGTGAACGCTCAGGGAGAACAGACGTGGTGAACTCCGATGTGCTGATCGTCGGTTACGGGCCCGTCGGCCAGCTGGCGACGATCCTGCTGGCCCAGCACGGCCACACCGTCACGGTCGTCGAACGCTGGCCGCAGCCGTACAGCATGCCGCGGGCCGTCGCGTACGACGGCGAGGCGGCCCGGATCCTCGCCGCCACGGGCGTCGCCGGCCGCCTGGACGGCATCCGCGAGCCCACCGGCGAGTACGTGTGGGAGAACGCCCGCGGCCAGACCCTCATCCACATGGACGTACCCGGACAGAGCCCCTCGGGCTGGCCCGAGTCGACATCCATGTACCAGCCGGGCCTGGAGGCGGAGCTCGCCGCACGCGGCGCGGAACTCCCCGGCGTCACCGTGCACCGCGGTCAGGTCGCCGTGGAACTGACCGAGCACGAGGGCCGGGTCGACGTCGTCGCCGAGGACGCCGACGGCGGCCGGCACACGTACTCCGCCCGCTGGGTGATCGGCTGCGACGGCGCCAACAGCTTCGTCAGCGGCCGCATCGACTCCGCAGTGACCGACTACTCCTTCGCCCACGACTGGCTGATCTGCGACGTCGTCACACACGACAAGCGCGCGTACAAGCCCAACAACCTGCAGATCTGCGACCCGGCCCGGCCGCGCACGGCCGTCTCGGCAGGCCCCGGACACCGTCGCTGGGAGTTCATGCGCGTACCCGGCGAGACCGTCGAAGAACTCGGCGACATCGACAACATCTGGCAACTCCTCGGACTCTTCGGCCTCGACCCCGACAACGCCACCCTGGAACGGCACGCCGTCTACACCACACAGGCCCGCTGCGCCGACCAGTGGCGCTCGGGCCGGCTCCTCATCGCGGGCGACGCCGCACACGTCATGCCGCCCTTCGTCGGGCAGGGCATGTGTTCGGGCTTCCGCGACGCCGTCAACCTCGCCTGGAAGCTGCACCTCGTACTCGGCGGCCTCGCCGACGAGCAGCTCCTCGACACCTACACCGTCGAACGCAACTCCCACGTACGGTCGGCCATCGAGACGTCCATCGCCCTGGGCGAGGTGATCTGCCAGACCGACCGGGCCGCGGCCGCGGGACGCGACGCCTTCCTGCTGGCCGCCCGCGCCCGTGCCCGCGGCGGCCGCGACCAGGCGGCGTCCGGCGGCCCCGCCCTCGCCCAGTCGCTCACCGGCGGACTGCTGCGTACCGGAGCCGGCCACGCACCCCAGCCCGGCGCGGGCAACCTCGTCCCGCAGGCACGGGTGGCACAGGGCGGCAGGACCGGCCTGTTCGACGACGTCGTCGGCACCGGATTCACCCTGCTCTGCACCGAGGACCCGCGGCTCCTCCTCGACCCCGCGGACCTGGCGTTCCTCGACGCCCTGGACACCCAACTGGTGCGGGTGCTGCCCGCGGGCACGGCCCCGGAGAAGGCCGGGGAGCACGAGGTCGTCGACATCGACGACGTCTACCTCCCCTACCTCGCCGAAGCGGCCGCAGGCACCGCGACCGGCATGCTCGTGCGCCCCGACTTCTACCTCTTCGGCACCGCCCACGACCGCGACGACCTGGCCGCGCTCGTCGAAGATCTGCGTGGCCGACTCGGGCACACGCAGCCCTGAACTCCCCTCATGTCACACAGCACGGGAAAGGCAGCTCCGCAGATGTTCGAAGCAGTGAAGCAGTTCGGCAAGCTGGTCCAGATGATCACGACGGGCGACCCCGTCGAACGGACCCGCCGCCTCTACCAGTTCATGCCGCCGAGCTTCGAGTTCGTCGAGCGCACCACGACGTACTGCAACTTCGGCTACTGGAACGACGGCGTCACCAGCCTCGACGAAGCAGCCGAGGAGATGGCCACCAAGCTGGCCGACGCCGCCGGGATACAGAGCGGCGACACCGTCCTCGACCTCGGATTCGGCTACGGCGACCAGGACTTCTCCTGGCTGCGCGAACGACAGCCCAAGAAGATCCACGGCCTGAACATCACGCCCCACCAGATCGACCACGCACGCGGCAGGGCCACGAAGGAAGGAGTCGCGGACAGGCTCGACTTCCAGCAGGGCTCCGCCACCGACATCCCCTTCCCCGACAACACCTTCGACCGCGTGGTGGCCCTCGAATCCGCCTTCCACTTCTACCCGCGCAGCGACTTCTTCAAGGAGGCGTTCCGCGTGCTGCGGCCCGGCGGTGTCCTCGCCGTCGCCGATGTCCTGCCCACCAACGACGACGTGGTGCGCAAGGAACTCAAGTCGCGCGCCCTGAGTTGGATCCTCATCAGCTACGACGAGGCCAACTGGTACACCGCCGACACCTACACCAAGCAGCTCGCCGACGCCGGCTTCGAGCAGGCACGCGTCGACTCCATCCGCGACCGCGTGTGGGAGCAGTACCGCCAGTTCATGGTCAACAGGCTCGCCAGCCCCTCGTACAAGGCCAAGGTCAGCTCCACCAGCTACAAGGGCATGGTCCGCAACTGGAGCGACCAGGACCTGCTGAAGAAGGAACTCGCAGGCATCGACTACGTCATGGCCGTCGCGCACAAGCCGGCGGAGTGACGGGCAGCTACAACCGGCGGTGCACACAGCGGTGGCAGGGGTGAACGGGTGCGTTTGGTCGAGCGGGACGAACAGGTGCGGTACCTGGACCGCCTGGTGGACGAGTGCCGCGGACGGCGGGGACAGATCGTCCTGCTGAACGGCCCGGCGACGACGGGCAAGACCGAACTCCTGAGAGTGTGCGCGGACCGGGCCTCTGAGGACGTCCGTGTACTCCGTGCCACCTGCTCGCGCGCCGAGCAGTTCCTGCCCTTCGGGGTGCTCAGCCAACTCCTGCGCAGCGACGCCCTGCCGGGCGAGCTCATGGCCCGAGTGGACCGGTTACTGAGGGACGGGGCGTCTGCGGACGCCCCTCCCCGGCCGGACCACGACGCCGTCGAAGCGGCGGTCGTGCGCATCGTCCACGGCCTCGGCGTGGCCGTCCTCGACCTCGCCGCCGAGACGCCCCTGCTGATCGCCGTCGACGACGTCCAGCACGCCGACGTCCCCTCCCTGCACTGCCTCCTCTACATCGCGCGCCGACTCGGCTCGGCCCGCGTCCTGATGGTCCTCACCGACGAGGCGGAGTTCGAGACGCAGCACTCGCCGTTCCGCGCCGAGCTGCGCCGTCAGCCGCACTTCCACCAGCTGCGCCTCGCACCCCTCACTCGCGAGGGCGTTGCCGCGGTGCTGCACGGCGGGGCCGGGACACCCGCCGCCGGCGCCCCGCTCGCCGACACTCACACCGACGACGCGACACCCTGGGACACCGACGCATTCTTCCGCGCCAGCGGAGGCAACCCCCTGCTCCTGCACGCCCTCATCGAGGACCGGCACATCGCCGGCGCGCCCCGCGCCCAGGGATACGGGCTCGCCCTGCTGAGCTGCCTGTACCGCGACAGGCCCGCCGTGCTCCAGGTGGCCCGCTCCCTCGCCGTGCTCGGCGAAGGGGGCGGCGTCGACGAACTGAGCCAGCTGGCCGGGCTCGACACGGAGACCGTCAGCCGGGCCCTGCACGACATGGACGCCGCCGGACTCATCGACAAGCGCGCCTTCCGCCACCCGGTGGCCCGCGCCGCGGTCATCGACGACATCTCCCCGCAGGACCGCCTCGCCCTGCACCGCCGCGCCGCCCAGCTGATGCACGACCGGGGCGCACCCACGATGACCGTCGCCCGGCACCTTGTGGAAGCCCGGCACACCCACGGCCCCTGGGCGGTGCGGGTGCTCCTGGAAGCGGCTGAGCAGGCGATGCTCGACGAGGACCCGCGGCTGGCCACCGAGTGCCTCAAACTCGCCCACCGGTCCAGCTCCGACGAGCAGGACAGGCTGGCCATCAGGGCACGCCTCGCCCAGGCCGAATGGGAACTCAGCCCCTCCGCCGCGGCCCGCCACCTCACCCCGCTCGTCGCCGCCGTACGCAGCGGCCGGCTCGGCCACGGCGACCGCCTCGTCCTCCTGAGGCACCTGCTCTGGCACGGCAGGACCGACGAGGCCGAGACTGTCCTCAGACACCTCAGGGGCACCGCCGGCGACCAACGGACCGAATCCCGCGACGAACCACGCGACATCGAAAGGTGGCTGGCCGCCACCCACCCCCCGCTCGCCCGCAGAAGCCGCCACCCCCTCGCCCGCGGCGGCGACATCGGCCACCTGCTCACTCCGCTCAGCGACCCGTGGTGGCGCTCGGCCGCCGCCCTCGGCGACCTGATCACTCGCGGCCCCGACCAGCAGGCCGCCGACCGCGCCGAACAGATCCTCGCGGAGACCGGCGTCGGCCGCCGCAGCCCCTGGACCGAAGAGGCCGTCCAACTGGCCCTGTCCGTACTGATCTGCGCCGGGCGCCCCGGCAGCGCCGCGGACTGGTGCGACCGCCTCAACGACCCGGCCACCCCCCGGCAGACCCCGGTGCGCACCGCGACGCTGGCCGCCATGCGCGCCGAAGTGGCCATCAGACAGGGTGACCTGACGGCCGGCGCCGACCACGCACGCCAGGCACTGACCCACCTCGCGCCCAAGGCCTGGGGAGTCGCCATCGGCCTGCCGCTGGGCAGCCTCGTCCTCGCCGCCACCAGAACCGGCGACTACGAGGAAGCGGCGAAGTGCCTCACGCACTCCGCGACCGACGCCATGTTCCGCAGCCGCTACGGACTGCACTACCTCCACGCCCGCGGGCACTACCTCCTCGCCACCAACCACCCGCACGCCGCCCTCGCCGACTTCCTGTCCTGCGGCGAACTCATGCGTACCTGGGGCCTGGACGCGTCGGCGCTCATCCCCTGGCGCACCGGAGCCGCCGAGGCCTGGCTGCGCCTCGGCAACCCGGACCAGGCCAAGCGCCTCGTCTACGACGAGCTGACCAGAGCCGGCGCCGACGACCCACGCGCCCGCGGCTCGGCACTGCGCCTCCTCGCCGCGCTCGGCCCCGTCAGCAGACAGCCCGAACTGCTCACCGAAGCACTGGACCTCCTGGAGGACTGCGGCGACGGCTACGAACAGGCCAGGGTGCTCGTCGACCTCTGCCGCAGCTATCACGCACTCGACGAACACCGGCGGGCCCGCATGGTCTTCCGCAGGGCCTGGCACGTGACGAAGCTGTGCAACGCGGGCCCACTGAGCAAGGAACTCATGGCGGCCTCCGGCGACATCGGCGGATTCGAGACGGCACCCGTGGGCGCCGACGGCATCACCTCCCTCACAGGCTCCGAACGGCGGGTCGCCGCACTGGCCGTGATGGGCTGCACGAACCGCGAGATCGCCGGGAAACTGCACATCACCGCAAGTACGGTGGAGCAGCACCTGACACGCGTCTACCGGAAGCTCAACGTCAAGCGCCGAAAGGACCTCCCCGTGGACCTGCGCAACGACGGCGCCACGACCGAGCGCACCCCTCTCGGACGCCGCTGACCCACCGCCCCGAACCGCCCCCGCCCCGCCGCCGCGGAACCGACGGCCTCCCCCAAGGATTCACATGCCGCACACCACAGACGACCAGCGCACCACCCCCGCACCCGGCACCTACACCATCGACGCCGGACGCAGCACGATCGCCTTCACCACACGCCACTTCTTCGGCCTGGGCGCCGTACACGGAACGTTCGCCCTCGCCTCGGGCCAGGTGAACATCCTCGCCGAGCCCGCGCAGTCGTCGGCCACGGCCGTCATCGCCGCCGACAGCTTCACGACCGACAACGGAACCCGCGACAAGGTCGTGCGCTCACCCAAGTACCTGGACACCGCAACGCACCCCCACATCACCTTCGCTTCGAACGCCCTCCAGGACACGGGCACCGGATACGTCCTGCGCGGAGAACTGACCGTCAAGGCCACCGCTCATCCCGTCGAACTCGCCGTCGAACATCCGGATTGCGGGGCCGAAGGAATCCGCTTCAGCGCCACCACCCGAATCGACAGGTACGCATTCGGCATCACCGTCGACAAAGGCATGACCGCTCGTCACCTCACCCTTTCCTTCGACATTCTCGCCGTGCCCGCCACCGGAAACACTTCCGGCGAATAACGGACGAGGGAACCCGGCCATGGAGAACACGGTGACATATCTGGGAATCGACATCGGCGGCACGAAAGTCGCCCTGCGCGCCGAGAGCGGCACGCAATCCCAGGAAGCCGTGTTCCCCTGGCCGAGCCCCGAAAGCACCGCATGCGAAGACCTGGCAGCCCTCGCCACGCAGGTCCGCGCGCTCCTCGCCGGTACGCCCGGCCCGGTCGCCTCCGTCGGTATCGCCATGCCCGCCACCGTCGACGGCGCCGGCCGGGTGACCACCTGGCCGAACCGCCCCTCCTGGACGGGACTCGACCTGCGCGGCGCGCTCCACCCCCTGTTCCCCGGGAGCGAGGTCGCCTGGGCCGACGACGGAGACCTCGCCGCCCTCGCCGAGGCCGACGCGGCGGGCTGCCGGAACCTCGTCTACCTCGGCGTCGGCACCGGCATCGGCGGCGGCATGGTCGTCGACGGCCGGCCCTGCCCCGGCGCGGACCGCGGTTCCTGCGAAGTCGGCCACGTGATCGTCGACAGGACCGGACCGCGCTGCGACTGCGGCCGCCGTGGCTGCGTACAGGCCATCGCATCCGGCCCGGCCACCCTGCGCAGGGCGGCACGGCTGCGCGGCACCACCACGACCTTCGACGACCTCGGGCAAGGCCTGCGCGACGACGAGCCCTGGGCCGTCGCCGCCGTACAGGAAAGCTGCGCCGCCCTGGCCGTCGCCGTCGTCAACCTCAACGAGCTCGTGCACCCCTCCCTGGCCCTGATCGGCGGCGGATTCGCCGACGGACTCCCCGGATTCACCGACCGAGTGGCAGCCGCCGCGACCGCCCTCACCAGGCCCGGCCACCGGCTCGCCCCCGTCCGTTCCGCCGCACTCGGTGGGCTCTCCTCCCTGCGCGGCGCACTCCTCCTCGCCCGGGGTACGCACTCCGGGTACGGGGTTCCCGGCTGAGGGCTGTCCCGTAACCCCTGGCGGGCACGCGACGACAGCTACGGCACCTCGCCGCCAGGGATTACGGGGCAGCCCTTAGGGGGCTGCGGCAACCGCCTAGGGGTTGTCCGGTTCGACGAGCCACCCGTAGATTCCCCGAGTAGGGAGGATCATTTCGGAGTGCGCGGTGCTGCGAATTCACCGAAGAAACCACTCAGGTATTCCGGTCGGAACGCGCCAGTCGTGCCACTCCACGGGACCGAGCTCAATGACGCTCATTGGTGCCCATCGATGACGAATTGAGGCTCGTTGACGGACCGTTTGATGGTGGGCCGATATTCACCTGCTGACCGCCGCGACGGGTTGGGTTGAGTGGACAAAGAAGAGAAGCTCCGTGATTACCTGAAGAGGACGACCGCGGATCTGCGCCGCACGCGACAGCGCCTCCGCGACATGGAGGCCGAGCAACAGCAACCCATCGCCATCGTGGGGATGAGCTGCCGCTACCCGGGCGGCGTGACCAGCCCCGAGGACCTCTGGCAACTCGTCTCCACCGGCACCGACGGCGTCTCCGGCTTCCCGGACGACCGCGGCTGGAACCTCGGCGGTCTCTACGAGGCCGACGCGGGCCAGGACGGCAAGTCGGCCACCGAAGAGGGCGGATTCCTCTATGGGGCGGGCGACTTCGACCCGGCGTTCTTCGGGATCTCACCGCGTGAGGCGCTGGCGATGGACCCGCAGCAGCGGCTCCTCCTGGAGACCTCCTGGGAGGCGTTCGAGCGTGCGGGCATCGACCCGACGTCACTGCGCGGCAGCCGTACGGGCGTCTTCGCGGGCCTGATGTACCACGACTACGCGGCCCGGCTCGGCTCCGTACCCGACGGCGTCGAGGCGTTCATCGGCGTCGGCAACTCGGGCAGCGTCGTCTCCGGCCGCGTGGCCTACGCCTTCGGGCTCGAAGGCCCCGCCGTGACCATCGACACGGCCTGCTCGTCGTCCCTGGTCGCCCTGCACCTGGCGGTGCAGTCGCTGCGCAAGGGCGAGTGCACGATGGCGCTGGCCGGTGGCGTGACGGTGATGGCGACCCCTGGCACGTTCGTGGACTTCAGCCGCCAGCGCGGCCTCGCCTCTGACGGCCGCTGCAAGTCGTTCGCCGCGCGCGCGGACGGCACGGGCTGGTCCGAGGGCGTGGGCGTTCTCCTGGTGGAGCGCCTGTCGCGTGCGCGGCGCCTGGGCCATGAGGTGCTGGGGATCGTGCGCGGCTCCGCCGTCAACCAGGACGGTGCGTCCAACGGTCTGACGGCGCCCAATGGCCCGTCCCAACAGCGGGTCATCCGAGCGGCGTTGGCGAGCGCGGGCCTGACGGCTGCGGACGTCGATGCGGTCGAGGCACACGGCACGGGCACGACGCTGGGCGACCCCATCGAGGCGCAGGCGCTGCTGGCCACGTACGGCCAGGAACGGTCGGGCGACCGCGCGCTGCTGCTCGGCTCGGTCAAGTCGAACCTCGGTCACACACAGGCGGCCGCCGGCGTTGCCGGCGTCATCAAGATGGTCATGGCGATGCGGGAGGGTGTGCTGCCGCGCACCCTGCACGTGGACGAGCCGACGCCGCAGGTGGACTGGTCGGCGGGTGCTGTTGAGCTGCTGACGGAGTCGGTGGCGTGGCCGGAGACGGGGGCGCCGCGTCGCGCGGGTGTCTCGTCGTTCGGTGTGAGCGGCACGAACGCGCATGTGGTGCTGGAGCAGGCGCCGGAGGCGGAGGAGCCGGCGGCGGTCGCGGCTCCGGTGGGGTTGCCGGTGGTGCCGTGGGTGGTGTCCGCGAAGTCTGAGGCGGCTCTGGCGGGACAGGTGGAGCGGCTGCGGTCGTTCGTTGCCGGGCGCCCTGAGCTGTCGCCGGTGGATGTGGGCTTCTCGCTGGCGACGTCGCGTGCGGTGCTGGGCCATCGGGCGGTACTGGTCGGGGACCGGGCCGTGCGGGGTGTGGCGTCGGCGGGCAAGACGAGTGTGCTGTTCTCGGGCCAGGGTTCGCAACGAGCCGGTATGGGCCGGGAGTTGTACGAGGCATATCCGGCCTTCGCGGACGCGTTCGACGTGGTGTGTGCGGAGCTGGACCGTCATCTGGACCGGACGCTTCGTGAGGTGGTCTTCGGTGAGGGTGAGCTGCTGGATCAGACGCAGTTCACGCAGGCGGGTCTGTTCGCGTTGGAAGTGGCGCTGTTTGAGCTGGTGACGTCGTGGGGTGTGAAGCCGGACTATTTGCTGGGTCACTCGATCGGTGAGTTGTCGGCTGCGTACGTGGCTGGGGTGCTGTCTCTCGAAGACGCTGCCGTCTTGGTGGCGGCGCGGGGGCGTTTGATGCAGGCGCTTCCGGCGGGTGGGGCGATGGTGTCGTTGCAGGCGGCGGAGGACGAGGTGCTGCCGCTGCTGGTCGAGGGCGTGTCCATCGCCGCGCTCAACGGCCCGCGCTCCACCGTGATTTCCGGTGATGAGGCGGCGGTTCTTCAGATTGCCGCGCATTTTGAGGGTGAGGGTCGTAAGACCAAGCGGCTGCGGGTGAGCCATGCCTTCCACTCGCCGCGTATGGACGCGATGCTTGACGACTTCCGGGCGGTTGCGCAGGAATTGACCTACAACGCCCCGCAGTTGGCGCTCGTGTCCAACGTGACGGGATGGGTTGTCTCGGCCGAGGACCTCTGCTCGCCCGAGTACTGGGTCCGGCATGTGCGTGAGGAGGTCCGCTTCCTGGACGGCGTCCGGGCGCTGGAAGCGGAGGGTGTGACCAGGTTCCTGGAGCTGGGTCCGGACGGCGTGCTGTCCGCGATGGGGCAGGAGAGTGTCGCATCCGGTTCTGAGGGCGGGGAACTCGCCTTTGTACCCGTGCTCCGCAAGGGCAGTGAGGAGCCGGGCTCGCTGGTCGCCGCGCTGGCCGAACTGTACGTACGCGGCACGGGAGTTGACTGGTCGGCGTACTACGCGGGTGCCGGTGCGCGCCGGGTCGATCTGCCCACCTACGCCTTCCAGCACGAGCGCTACTGGCTGAAGTCCCTTCCGGCGGATGCCGTCGACGGCACGGGCTTCGGAGCGCGGCTTGTGGAGCACGCGCTGCTGGATGCGGTCGTCTCGCTCGCGGACGGGGACGGCTGGCTGTTTGCCGGACAGCTCTCCCTTCAGTCGCATGCGTGGATTGCGGATCACGTGGTGCTGGGTTCGGTGTTGTTGCCGGGTACGGCGTTTGTTGATTTGGCGTTGTATGCGGGTGAGCGGGTTGGTTGTGGGGGGCTTGAGGAGTTGACGCTGGAGGCGCCGTTGGTGCTGCCTGAGCGTGGTGGGGTGTCGGTTCAGTTGTCGGTGGCGGCGGCGGGTGCGGACGGTCGTCGTGTGGTGAGTGTGCATTCGCGGCCGGCTGATGATGCCGAGGGCGAGTGGGTGTGTCATGCCCGGGGTGTGCTGTCGGCCGAGACCGAGCCTGTGGGTGAGGGGCTTGAGGTGTGGCCCCCGCGTAACGCCGTCGAGTTGAAGACAGCTGACGTGTACGACCGTCTGGCGGACCAAGGTCTTGGCTATGGACCGCTGTTCCAGGGGCTGCGGTCGGTGTGGCGGCAGGGTGACGACGTCTATGCCGAGGTCGCTCTGCCCGAGGGGGCGGATGTCGACGGGTTTGGTGTGCACCCCGCGCTGTTGGACTCGGCGTTGCACGCGGTCGGACTCGCTGCCGGGGTTGCTCCGGAGCCGGCCGAGGGTGGTTCGCCGGGTCTGCCGTTCGCGTGGTCGGGGGTGTCGCTCTCGGCGGTGGGTGCGCGGGTGTTGCGGGTGCGGATCGTGCGTTCGGGTTCGGGTGTGTCGTTGTTGTTGGCCGATGGTTCGGGTGCGCATGTGGCGTCGGTGGAGTCGTTGGCGTTGCGTCCGGTGACTGCTGAGCAGTTGCGGGGTGCGGGTGGTGGTGATGTGGCTCGGGATTCGTTGTTCCGGGTGGAGTGGTCGGCGGTGTCTGTGCCTGCGGTCGTGGACGTGGATGCGTCTGGGCTGCGGGTGGTCGAGGGCCTGAGCGCGGGCGGCGCGGAGGGCGTGGTTGCGCGGACGCATGAAGCGACCGTGCGGGCACTGGAGTTGGCGCGGGGCTGGCTGGCGGAGGAGCCGGCCGGTCAGGGGCGGTTGGTGGTGGTGACGCGGGGTGCGGTGGCCTGCGCCGATGGCGAGGTGCCGGATCCGGTGCAGGCGGCGGTGTGGGGTCTGCTGCGGACCGTGCAGACGGAGAACCCGGACCGGTTTGTGCTGGTGGATCTGGATGGGGATGAGGCGTCGCAGGCGGTGCTGTCCGCTGTGGTGGCTTCGGGTGAGCCGCAGGTGGCGGTGCGGCGTGGTGAGGTGTTCGTGCCGAGGCTGGCGCGGGCGGTTGTAGCTGCTGAGCGGCCGGTGGGTGACCTGGACGGTGAGGGCACGGTCTTGGTGACCGGTGCCAGTGGTGCGCTGGGTGGTCTGGTGGCCCGGCACCTGGTGGTCGAGCGGGGTGTACGGCATCTGTTGTTGGTGTCGCGTCGTGGTGACCAGGCTCCGGGTGTGGCTGGGTTGGTGGCGGAGCTGGAGGGGCTGGGTTCCTCGGTGCGGGTGGTCGCGTGTGATGTGGCCGACCGTGATGCCCTGGCGGCGGTGCTGGAAGACGTACCCGACGAGCGCTCGCTCGTAGGTGTCGTGCACACGGCCGGTGTCCTGGACGATGGCGTGCTGTCTTCCCTCACTCCGGAGCGGGTGGGCGCGGTGTTGCGTCCGAAGGTGGATGCGGCCTGGCATCTGCATGAGTTGACGCGCGGCCTGGATCTGTCGCTGTTCGTGCTGTTCTCGTCGGCGGCGGCGACGCTGGGTTCGGCGGGGCAGGCGAACTACGCGGCGGCGAACGCGTTCCTGGACGCACTCGCGGAAGCGCGGCGTGGTGAGGGTCTGGTGGGTCAGTCGCTGGCCTGGGGCCCGTGGGCCGAAGGCGGCATGCTGGAGCGGCTCGGCGACGCCGATTCGCAGCGCATGGCGCGGGACGGCGTGGTGCCGCTGGTCCCCGCAGACGGTCTCGCCCTGTTCGACGCGGCCCACGGTACGGATCGGGCCGCCCTCCTGGCCGTCAAGCTGGACGTCCCCGCCCTGCGCAGGCGCGCCGGCGCAGGAGCGCTGCCCGCATTGCTGCGGGGCCTCGTGCAGGGCAGCTGGCGGCGCGCGGCCCGTGCCGGTGGCAGCGGATCGACGCTTGCGGAGCGTCTCGCGGCGGTGCCCACGAGCGAACGGGCCGCCTTGGTCGACGAAATGGTCAGGGCGCAGGTCGCGATAGTGCTGGGGCACGCGTCCCGGGACGCGATCGTGGCGGGACAGGCGTTCAAGGAGCTCGGCTTCGACTCGCTCACGGCGCTCGAACTGCGGAACAGGCTCGTGTCGGCGACCGGCCTTCGCCTGCCGGCCACCTTGATCTTCGACTATCCGAGCCCTGCGGCGCTGGCCGACTTCGTGCTGGCCGAGGCGCTGGGAACCGCCGAAGAGATCACTGTAGGCGCGGCGGTGGCGGTAGCCGACGACGAGCCGATCGCCATCGTGGGCATGAGCTGCCGCTACCCGGGTGCGGTCGCCGGGCCGGACGACCTCTGGCGGCTGGTGGCCTCGGGAGGGGACGGGATCTCCGGGTTCCCGACCGACCGGGGATGGGACGTCTCAGGGCTGTTCGACAGCGATCCGAGCCAGGTGGGTACGTCGTACGCGACTGAGGGCGGGTTCCTGTACGACGCCCCGCAGTTCGACGCGGGCTTCTTCGGGATCTCGCCGCGTGAGGCGCTGGCGATGGACCCGCAGCAGCGGCTTCTGCTCGAAGGGTCCTGGGAGGCCATCGAGTCCGCGGGCATCGACCCGGGCTCGCTGCGCGGCAGCAGCACCGGCGTCTTCGCCGGCGTGATGTACCACGACTACGCGTCCCGGCTGAGGACGGCGCCGGACGACGTCGAGGGGTACCTCGGCATCGGGAACTCCGGCAGTGTCGTCTCCGGCCGCGTCTCCTACACGCTGGGCCTTGAGGGTCCCGCGGTGACGGTGGACACGGCGTGCTCGTCGTCCCTGGTCGCGCTGCACTGGGCGATCCAGGCCCTGCGCAAGGGCGAGTGCACGATGGCGCTCGCGGGCGGCGTGACGGTGATGGCGACCCCGGGCACCTTTGTGGAGTTCTCGCGTCAGCGTGGTCTGGCTGCTGACGGTCGCTGCAAGTCGTTCGCGGCCGGGGCCGACGGCACCGGCTGGGGCGAGGGTGTCGGCATGCTCCTCGTGGAGCGCCTGTCCGACGCGCGGCGCAATGGTCACCAGGTTCTCGCGGTGGTCCGTGGTTCTGCGGTGAACCAGGACGGTGCGTCGAATGGTCTGACGGCTCCGAACGGTCCGTCGCAGCAGCGGGTGATCCGGGCTGCGTTGGCGAGTGCGGGTCTGTCGGCGTCGCAGGTGGACGCGGTGGAGGCGCACGGGACGGGTACGACGCTGGGTGACCCGATCGAGGCGCAGGCACTGATCGCGACGTATGGGCAGGAGCGTGCGGAGGACCGGCCGCTGTTGCTGGGCTCGATCAAGTCGAATATCGGTCACACGCAGGCGGCTGCCGGTGTGGCGGGTGTGATCAAGATGGTGCAGGCGATGCGGCACGGGCTGGTGCCCGAGACCTTGCATGTGGATGCGCCGTCGTCGCAGGTGGACTGGTCGGCGGGGTCGGTGGAGCTGGTCACTGAGCAGCGTGCCTGGCCGGAGACGGGCGAGCCGCGGCGTGCGGGTGTCTCGTCGTTCGGCATCAGTGGTACGAACGCGCATGTGCTGTTGGAGCAGGCGCCGGAGGTCGAGGAGCCGGCGGCGGTTGTGGCTCCGGTGGGGTTGTCGGTGGTGCCGTGGGTGGTATCGGCGAAGTCGGAGGCGGGGCTGTCGGGGCAGGTGGAGCGGCTGCGGTCGTTCGTCGCCGAGCGCCCGGAGCTGTCGTCGGTGGATGTCGGTTTCTCGTTGGTGACGTCGCGTGCGTTGTTGGAGCAGCGGGCGGTGCTGCTCGGTGAGCGGGTCGTGGAGGGTTCGGTGTCGCCCGGCAAGACGGGTGTGCTGTTCTCGGGTCAGGGTTCGCAGCGGGTCGGTATGGGGCGTGTACTCCACGCGGCTTTTCCGGTGTTCGCGGACGCGTTCGACGCGGTGTGTGCGGAGCTGGACCGTCACCTGGACCGGCCCCTGCGTGAGGTGGTCTTTGAGGGTGGGGAGCTGCTGGATCAGACGCAGTTCACGCAGGCGGGTCTGTTCGCGTTGGAAGTGGCGCTGTTTGAGCTGGTGACGTCGTGGGGTGTGAAGCCCGACTATTTGCTGGGCCACTCCATTGGTGAGCTGTCGGCCGCGTATGTGGCCGGGGTGCTGTCGCTCGAAGATGCTGCCGTTCTGGTGGCGGCTCGGGGTCGTCTGATGCAGGCGCTTCCGGCGGGTGGGGCGATGGTGTCGTTGCAGGCGGCGGAGGGCGAGGTGCTGCCGCTGCTGGTCGAGGACGTCTCGATTGCTGCGCTCAACGGCGCACGTTCCACGGTGATTTCTGGTGACGAGGAAGCGGTTCTTGAGATCGCCGCGCACTTCGAGGGTGAGGGTCGTAAGACCAAGCGTCTTCGGGTGAGCCATGCGTTCCACTCGCCGCGTATGGACGCGATGCTCGACGACTTCCGCGAGGTCGCGGAGGGGCTGACCTTCATTGCGCCGAAGTTGGCCATCGTGTCCGACGTGACGGGTGAGGTTCTGTCGGTCGAGGAGATCCAGGATCCGGAGTACTGGGTCCGGCACGTCCGCGAGGCTGTCCGGTTCCTGGACGGCATTCGCACCCTGGAAGCGGAAGGTGTGACCGCGTTTCTGGAGCTGGGTCCGGACGGTGTGCTGTCCGCGATGGCGCAGGACTGCGTGAGCGGCGGCTCGGAGGGCGGCGATGAGCTCACCTTCGTACCCGCCCTGCGCAAGAACCGCGACGAGCCGGAGAGTCTGCTCGCCGCCCTCGCTGAACTCCACGTACGCGGCAGGGCAGTTGACTGGACCGCCTACTACGCCGGCACCGGCGCCCGCCGTGTCGACCTGCCCACCTACGCCTTCCAGCACCAGCGCTACTGGCTGACGGATGAGCGTACGTACGACCGCGACGCAAGTGGTCTTGGGCAGAGTCCGGACGAGCACCCACTTCTGGGTGCTGCCGTTCCGCTGGCCGGGGGCGCGGGTGTGGTGTTTACCGGCCTGCTGTCGACCGCCAGGTACCCCTGGCTCGCCGATCACGTTGTCAAGGGCACGATCTTGGTGCCCGGCACGGCACTTGTCGATCTGGCGCTGCACGCCGGCGAGTACGTCGAGTGTGGATCGCTGGACGAGCTGACGTTGGAAGCGCCGCTGGTGTTGTCGGAGCGGGTCGACACTCAGGTGCAGGTCGTGGTGGGTGCTCCCGATGACGAGAGCGGACGCCGGGCGCTCACCGTGTACTCGCGTTCCTCCGAGGACACGCGTGCCGAATGGACGCGGCACGCGGAGGGCGTGCTGTCGGACGACGCCGGGACTGTGAGTGCGGGTGACGGGCTTGAGGCGTGGCCTCCGTGTGATGCCGTCGAGTTGCACACGGCCGATGTGTACGACCGTCTGGCGGCTCAAGGACTCGACTACGGGCCGGTGTTCCAGGGGCTGCAGTCCGTCTGGAAGCGCGACGACGAGGTGTTCGCGGAGGTGGCCCTCCCCGACGGTCTTGAGGCCGGCGGCTTTGGACTGCACCCGGCGCTGTTCGATGCCGCCTTGCACACGATGGCTGTCTCGGATGCGGGATTCCAGGCAGACGAGGGTGGTTCGCCGGGTCTGCCGTTCGCGTGGTCGGGGGTGTCGCTCTCGGCGGTGGGTGCGCGGGTGTTGCGGGTGCGGATCGTGCGTTCGGGTTCGGGTGTGTCGTTGTTGTTGGCCGATGGTTCGGGTGCGCATGTGGCGTCGGTGGAGTCGTTGGCGTTGCGTCCGGTGACTGCTGAGCAGTTGCGGGGTGCGGGTGGTGGTGATGTGGCTCGGGATGCGTTGTTCCGGGTGGAGTGGTCTGTGCTGGCTGTGCCTGCGGACGTGGACGCGGGCGAGTTTGAGGTGCGGGTCGAGGATCTGAGCGCGGGCGGCGCGGAAGGTGTGGTTGCGCGGACGCATGAAGCGACCGTGTGGGCACTGGAGTTGGCGCGAGGTTGGCTGGCGGTGGAGCCGGCCGGTCAGGCGCGGTTGGTGGTGGTGACGCGGGGTGCGGTGGCCTGTGCTGATGGCGAGGTGCCGGATCCGGTGCAGGCGGCGGTGTGGGGCCTGCTGCGTACGGCGCAGACGGAGAACCCGGACCGTTTCGTCCTGGTCGACCTTGATGGGGATGAGGCACCGCAAGCGGTGCTGTCTGCCGTCGTGGCCTCGGGTGAGCCGCAGCTGGCGATCCGGCGAGGTGAGGTGTTCGTGCCGCGCCTGACCCGGGCCGTTGTCGCCGCCGAGCGGCCGGTGGGTGACCTGGACGGTCAGGGCACGGTCCTGGTGACCGGTGCCAGTGGTGCGCTGGGTGGTCTGGTGGCCCGGCACCTTGTGACGGAGCGAGGTGTACGCCACCTGCTCCTGGTGTCACGTCGTGGTGAAAAGGCTCCGGGTGTGGCTGGGTTGGTGGCGGAGCTGGAGGGGCTGGGTTCCTCGGTGCGGGTGGCCGCGTGTGACGTGGCCGACCGTGATGCCCTGGCGGCGGTGCTGGAAGACGTACCCGTCGAGCGCCCGCTCGTAGGCGTGGTGCACACGGCCGGTGTCCTGGACGATGGCGTGCTGTCCTCCCTCACCCCGCGGCGTCTGGGTGCGGTGTTGCGTCCGAAGGTGGACGCGGCCTGGCACCTGCACGAGCTGACGCGCGGTTTGGATCTGTCGTTGTTCGTGTTGTTCTCGTCTGCGGCCGGTGTGTTCGGTGGTGCGGGGCAGGCGAACTACGCGGCGGCGAATGCGTTTTTGGACGCGTTGGCCGAGGTGCGGCGTGGTGAGGGTCTGGTGGGTCAGTCGCTGGCCTGGGGCCCGTGGGCGGAGAGCGGCATGCTGGGCCGCCTCGACGACGCCGATGCGCAGCGCATGGCCCGGTCCGGCGTTCCGCCGCTCTCGGCCGAGCAGGGCATCGAACTCTTTGACGCCGCCGGTGCGTTGCCGGAAGCCGTGCTCGTCCCCGTCCGGCTGGACCTGGCCGCGCTGCGCCGGCAGTCGGCGGGCACGCCGCTGCCGGTCATGTTCCGCTCGCTGGTCCGCAGGGCGGCCCCGCGTGCGGCCGACGGGAGCTCCGCTTCCGGTGGCGGCGGCGGATCGTTCGCCGACCGGCTGCGTCCCTTGCCCGAAGCCGAACGCGAGCGGCTCGCCCTCCAGTTGGTGTGCGACCGCGTGGCGGAGGTGCTGGGGCACGCCCGGGGGGCGGACGTCAAACCCCATGACGCCTTCACGGAGATGGGCTTCGACTCCCTCACCGCCGTCGAACTGCGCAACAGGCTCAACGCCGAGACCGGCCTGCGGCTGCCCGCGACGCTGGTCTTCGACTACCCCACGCCGATGGTGCTCGCCGAGCACATCCTGGGCGATGCCGCCCCGGCGAAGGCCGCGGCCCGCTCCGTGCTCGACGAACTCGACCAGTTGGAAGCCGCGTTCGCCGCTCTGGACACGGCCGACGAGCAGCCGGTGGCCGAGGTCACCGCCCGGCTGAACGCGCTCGTGGCCAAGTGGAACGAGGCGCGCGGGCAGGCGGCGGTGACGACGGACGACGTGGGCAACACCCTCGACACAGCCTCAGACGACGAGCTGTTCGACTTCATCGACAACAGGTTCGGCAGGTGACTCGCTGATGGCGAACGAGGACAAGCTCCGCGACTATCTCCGGCGGGTGACCGCCGAGCTTCACGAGACGAGCGAGCGACTGCGTGCCGTGGAGGAGAAGGACCGCGAGCCGATCGCGATCGTGGCGATGAGCTGCCGCTACCCCGGCGACGTCGGCTCCCCCGAGGAGCTGTGGGAACTGGCCGCGGCGGGCCGGGACGGGATCACGGAGTTCCCCGCGGACCGCGGCTGGGACGTCGACTCCCTCTACGACCCGGAGATACGGCGCCCCAACACGTCGTACACGCAAGAAGGCGGGTTCCTGCACGGCGCGGGCGACTTCGACGCCGAGCTGTTCAAGATCTCGCCGCGTGAGGCGCTGGCGATGGACCCGCAGCAGCGGCTGCTCCTCGAAGCGACCTGGGAGGCCGTCGAGCGGGGCGGGATCGACCCGCTGTCACTGCGCGGCAGCCGGACCGGCGTGTTCGCCGGGGTGATGTACCACAACCACGCGGCGAGCCTCGGGGCGGTGCCCGAGGGCGTGGACGGCTTCCTGGGCACCGGCACCGCGAGCAGTGTGGTGACCGGCCGGGTGGCGTACACGCTGGGCCTCGAAGGTCCCGCGGTGACGGTGGACACGGCGTGCTCGTCGTCGCTGGTCGCCCTGCACCTGGCGATGCAGTCGCTGCGGTCGGGCGAATGCGCCTTGGCGCTCGCGGGCGGGGTCACGGTGATGACGACCCCGGCGACGTTCATCGACTTCAGCAAGCAGCGGGGACTCGCCGCGAACGGCCGCTGCAAGGCGTTCGCGGACGCGGCGGACGGCACCGGCTGGGGCGAGGGCGTCGGCATGCTGCTCCTGGAGCGCCTGTCGGACGCCCGCCGCAACGACCACCGAGTGCTCGCGGTGGTCCGCGGATCGGCCGCGAACCAGGATGGCGCGAGCAACGGCCTGACCGCCCCCAACGGTCCCTCGCAGCAGCGCGTCATCCGCCAGGCGCTGGCGAACGCCGGCCTTTCGGCGGCGGACGTCGACGCGGTGGAGGCGCACGGCACGGGTACGACGCTGGGCGACCCCATCGAGGCGCAGGCGCTGCTGGCGACGTACGGCCAGGAGCGGCGCGACGAACGCCCGCTGTGGCTGGGTTCGTTGAAGTCGAACATCGGTCACACGCAGGCCGCCGCCGGCGTGGCGGGCGTCATCAAGATGGTCATGGCGATGCGGGAGGGTGTGCTGCCGCGCACCCTGCACGTGGACGAGCCGTCCTCGCACGTCGACTGGTCGGCGGGGGCCGTCGAGCTCCTGACGGAGTCGGTGGCGTGGCCGGAGACGGGGGAGCCGCGTCGCGCGGGCGTCTCGTCGTTCGGCATCAGCGGAACCAACGCCCACGTGATCCTTGAGCAGGCGCCCTCGGAACGCGCCAAGGAGGGAGCCTCGAAGAGCGCCTCGCAGAGCGCCACCGAGGAGCGCGCGGCGAACGGGGGCGGGTCCGCCCACGCAGCAGGCGGCCCTCTGGCGCCGGTGACGAGCGACGTCCTGCCGTGGGTGCTGTCCGGCAAGTCGCCGGAGGCCGTCGCAGGCCAGGCCGCGCGGATGCTGGCCTACCTGGAGGACCGTCCGGAGGCCGAACTGGCGGCACCCGACGACGCGGTCGACGTGTCCGACGTGGCCTGGTCCCTGTCGACGACGCGGGCCCAGCTGGAGCACCGCGTGGCCGTGATCGCCGAGCGGCAGGCGGACTTCCGGGCCGGCCTGGCGGCGCTGGCGCAGGGCGGCTCGGCTCCCGGCGTGGTGCGTGGCGTGGCGGGCCGTGCGACGCGGCCGGTGTTCGTCTTCCCCGGCCAGGGCGCGCAGTGGGCGGGCATGGCCGCCGGACTCCTGGAGTCCTCGCCGGTGTTCGCGGCGCGGCTGAAGGAGTGCGGAGCGGCTCTGGCTCCGTACGTGGACTGGTCGGTGCTGGACGTGGTGCGGGGAGCGCAAGGCGCGCCGTCGTCGGACCGCGTAGACGTCATGCAGCCGGTGCTGTGGGCGATCATGGTGTCGCTGGCCGATGTGTGGCGGTCGGTGGGAGTGGTGCCGGGCGCCGTACTGGGCCATTCGCAGGGCGAGATCGCGGCCGCCGTGGTGGCGGGCGGCCTGTCGCTGGAGGACGGGGCGCGGCTGGTGGCGCTGCGGCGCCGGGTGACGCTGCCGCTGTCGGGCCGCGGCGGGATGACGTCGGTGGCACGGGACGCGGACTGGGTCGGCGAGCGCGTGGTGCGGTACGGGTCGCGGCTGTCCTTGGCCGCGGTGAACGGGCCGGGCTCGGCGGTGGTCTCCGGCGACCTGGACGCCCTGGAGAAGTGGGAGGGCGAGTGCGCGGCGGCCGGCGTGCGGACGCGGCGCATCCCCATGGACTACGCCTCGCACTCGGCGCAGATCGACGGCGTACGGGAGGAGTTGACGCAGGCGCTGACGGGGCTCGCTCCCCGGTCCGCGGCGGTGCCCTTCTACTCGACGCTGACGGGCGGGCCGCTGGACACGGTGGAGCTCGACGCGGACTACTGGTTCAGGAACCTGCGGTCGAGGGTCGAGTTCGAGGCAGCGACGCGGGCCGCGCTCGCGGCGGGGCACCGGGTGTTCGTCGAGGTGAGTCCGCATGCCGTCCTCGGCTTCGGGCTGCAGGAGACGTTCGACTCGCTGGGCAGCGACGCCGTGGCGCTGGGTACGTTGCGCCGGGCCGAGGACGAGACCCGCAGGCTGCTCCTCTCCCTCGCCGAGGCGTGGGCGCAGGGTGTGGAGGTCGACTGGCGCGCCGTGCTCGCCGGGACCGGGCCGCACCGGGTCGTGGACCTGCCCACGTACGCCTTCCAGCACCGCCGCTACTGGCTCGACGCGGTGAGCAGGCCGCACAGCACCGACCCCGCCGGAACCGCCGACGGTTCCGGCGGCGGAGCGGCGGCAGATGCCGCCCCCGAGGACGGCACGTTCTGGGCGGCGGTCGAGTGCGAGGACCTGGAGGTACTCTCCCGGACGCTCGCGGTGGACACGGAGCAGTCGTTCGCCGCCGCGCTGCCCGCCCTCGCCGCGTGGCGGCAGCAGCGCACGGCCCTCGCCACGGTCGACGCCTGGCGCTACCGCGTGACGTGGCAGCGGATCTCCGAGTCCGCCGGGACAGGGGTCCTCTCCGGGACCTGGGTCGTGATCGCTCCGGAGCCCGACGCGGAGTACGTCGCCGAGTACGCCTCGGACATCGAGCAGTACGTACAGCAGTGCGTCAGCGCGCTCGCCCCCGCCGACGTCCGGGTCGTGCGGGTCGGGACCGGACACGACAGCGAGGCGCTCGCCGCACGGATACGCACCGCGCTCGCGGACGCCGACGCTGACGGCGGCGGCGAACTGGCAGCGGTGACCGGCATCCTTTCGCTGCTCGCCCTGGACACAAGCGCCCACCCCGGCGCGGACGCGGTGCCCGCCGGCTTCGCGAGTACCCTCACCCTCGTGAAGGCCCTCGGCCACACCGAGGAGAAGGCCCTTCAGAAGTCGCTCCACAAGGCCCCGCTGTGGATCGCGACCCGCGGAGCCGCCTCGGTGGGGCGGACCGACCGGGTGACCGATCCGACGCAGGCCCTGCTCTGGGGACTCGGCGGCGTCATCAGTGCCGAACACACCCAGCTCTGGGGCGGTTTGGTCGACCTTCCGGCAGAGCTGGACCAGCGGTCGGCGCACCGCCTGCGCCGGGTGCTCGCCGCCGCCGACGGCGAGGACCAGCTGGCCGTCCGCGCCACCGGCCTGCACGCCCGCCGGCTGGCGCACGCCCCGTACCGTCCCGGACTCGCCCCCGACCGGCCGGGGCCGGACGCGGCGGACCCCACGGCCACGACGTGGACACCGCCACGCGGCACCGTGCTGATCACCGGCGGGACCGGCGCGCTCGGCGCCCATGTCGCCCGCTGGCTCGCCGACCAGGGCTGCGAGCACCTGCTGCTCGTCAGCAGGCGGGGCCAGGACGCCCCCGGCGCACAGGCCCTCGCGACGGAACTGGGCGCCAAAGGCAGCAAGGTCACTCTGGCCGCCTGCGACGCGGGCGACCGGAACGCGCTGGCCGCACTGCTCACGTCGGTCCCGGCCGAGCTGCCCCTGACGGCGGTCTTCCACAGCTCGGCGCTCCTGGACGACGGACTGCTCGACACGCTGACCACCGGCCAACTCGACCGTGCCCTGCGGGCGAAGGTACGGGCCGCGGTGAACCTGCACGAACTCACCCGTGACCTCGGCACGGACCTCTCCGCCTTCGTCCTCTTCTCGTCCGTCGCCGGTGTACTCGGCGGCGCGGGCCAGGGGAACTACGCCCCGGCCAACGCGTTCCTCGACGCGCTGGCCCAGCACCGCAGGGCCCACGGCCTCACGGCCACCTCGCTCCAGTGGGGCCACTGGCGGGGCAGCGGCCTCGGCGAGCGCCAGGAGGAGCGCTTCGCACGCACAGGAGTCGGCGCGATGGACCCCCAACTCGCCCTCGTGGCACTGCGGCAGGCGCTTCAGGACGACGTGACCACCCTCACCGTCGCGGACGTCCGCTGGGAACGGGCGGCCGAACGGGGCACGACCCGGAGGCCCAACCCGCTCCTGCGCGATCTACTGCCCGAACTCCGCGACGCCGCCCAGGACATCACCACCGGCCGTCCGGAGGCGGAGACCGACCGCCGCTCGTCGGCGCTCTCCTCCCGGTTGCGCGGCATGTCCGAACAGGACGGCCTGCGCCTCGTCCTCGACGTGATCCGCGGCGAGGCCGCCGCGCTCCTCGGCCACGCGTCCGCGGAGGCGGTGCCGCCGGGCAGGGCGTTCCTGGACCTGGGGTTCAGCTCCCTGAGTGCGGTGGAACTGCGCAACCGGCTCGACGCGGTGTCCGAGCTGAGCCTGCCGACGACTCTCGTGTACGACCACCCGTCCCCGGAGGCGCTGGCACGTCACCTCTGGTCGGAACTGACGGAGAACGGCGACAACAGGCCGTCGCCGTACGGTTCGGAGGGTACCGGCGCCAAGGATGGCGTGGGCGGTGCGGACGGCGATCCGATTGTCGTCGTCGGCATGAGCTGCCGGTTCCCCGGCGGCGTGGGCTCGGCGGAAGAGCTGTGGGAGCTGCTGGCCACCGGAGCGGACGGAGTCTCCGAGCTCCCCGAGAACCGCGGCTGGGACCTGGCATCCCTCTACGACCCGAACCCCGAAGGCGTGGGCACGTCGTACACGCGCCAGGGCGGATTCCTCCACGAAGCCCCCGACTTCGACGCGGAATTCTTCGGCATCTCGCCGCGCGAAGCCCTGGCAATGGACCCCCAGCAGCGGCTGTTCCTCGAAGCGACCTGGGAGGCCGTCGAACGGGCGGGCATCGACCCGACGTCGCTGCGCGGCAGCCGTACCGGGGTCTTCGCCGGCACCAACGGCCAGGACTACGCGCACCTGATGGACACCGCGACCGAGTCCACCGCCGGCTACGGCGCCACGGGCAGCTCGGCCAGCGTCCTGTCCGGCCGCGTCTCCTACACGCTCGGCCTTGAGGGTCCTGCGGTGACGGTGGACACGGCGTGCTCGTCGTCGCTGGTCGCCCTGCACTGGGCGATCCAGGCCCTGCGGTCGGGCGAGTGCACGATGGCGCTGGCCGGCGGCGTGACGGTGATGTCCACCCCCGGCGCGTTCATCGAGTTCTCCCGCCAGGGCGGCCTGGCTCCCGACGGCCGCTGCAAGGCGTTCGCCGAGTCGGCGGACGGCACGGCCTGGGGCGAAGGCGTGGGCGTGCTCCTGGTAGAGCGCCTGTCCCATGCACGGCGCCTGGGCCACGAGGTGCTTGCCGTGGTCCGTGGATCTGCGGTGAACCAGGACGGCGCGAGCAACGGCCTGACGGCTCCGAACGGTCCGTCCCAACAGCGGGTGATCCGTGCGGCGTTGGCGAGCGCGGGCCTGGCGGCTGCGGACGTCGACGCGGTGGAGGCGCACGGTACGGGTACGACGCTGGGTGACCCGATCGAGGCGCAGGCGCTGCTCGCGACCTACGGTCAGGACCGTCCGGAGGACCGGCCGCTGCTGCTGGGTTCGATCAAGTCGAACATCGGCCACACGCAGGCCGCCGCCGGCGTCGCCGGGATCATCAAGATGGTGCTGGCCATGCGGCACGGTGTGCTGCCGCAGACCCTGCATGTGGACGAGCCGACGCCGCAGGTCGACTGGTCGGCAGGGGCTGTTGAGCTGCTGACCGAGCCCGTGGCCTGGCCGGAGACGGGCGCGCCGCGTCGAGCGGGTGTCTCCTCGTTCGGGATCAGCGGCACGAACGCGCATGTGATCGTGGAGCAGGCACCGGAGGCGGAGAAACTGGTAGCGGTTGCGGCTCCGGTGGGGTTGCCGGTGGTGCCGTGGGCGGTGTCGGCGAAGTCGGAGGCGGGGCTGTCGGGGCAGGTGGAGCGGCTGCGGTCGTTCGTTGCCGGGCGCCCTGAGCTGTCGCCGGTGGATGTGGGCTTCTCGCTGGTGACGTCGCGTGCGGTGCTGGAGCACCGGGCGGTGCTGCTCGGTGAGCGGACCGTGCGGGGCGTGGCCACCGAGGGCAGGACCGGTGTGCTGTTCTCGGGTCAGGGTTCGCAACGGTCGGGTATGGGCCGGGAGTTGTACGAGGCGTATCCGGTGTTCGCGGATGCGTTCGATGTGGTGTGTGCGGAGCTGGAGCGTCATCTGGACCGGCCTCTTCGTGAGGTGGTGTTCGGTGAGGGTGAGCTGCTGGATCAGACGCAGTTCACGCAGGCGGGTCTGTTCGCGCTGGAAGTGGCGCTGTTTGAGCTGGTGACGTCGTGGGGTGTGAAGCCGGACTTCCTGCTGGGGCACTCGATCGGTGAGTTGTCGGCTGCGTATGTGGCCGGGGTGCTGTCGCTGGAAGACGCTGCCGTTCTGGTGGCGGCGCGGGGGCGTTTGATGCAGGCGCTTCCGGCGGGTGGGGCGATGGTGTCGTTGCAGGCGGCGGAGGACGAGGTGCTGCCGCTGCTGGTCGACGGCGTCTCGATTGCGGCGCTCAATGGCCCGCGTTCCACGGTGATTTCGGGTGATGAGCCGGCGGTTCTTGAGATTGCCGCGCATTTTGAGGGTGAGGGACGCAAGACCAAGCGTCTGCGGGTGAGCCATGCGTTCCACTCGCCGCGCATGGACGCGATGCTGGACGATTTCCGTGCGGTCGCGCAGGGGCTGACGTTCAACGTCCCGCAGGTGTCGATCGTCTCGGACGTGACGGGTGAGGTTCTGTCGGCGGATGAGGTCCAGGACCCGGAGTACTGGGTGCGCCATGTCCGCGAGTCGGTGCGGTTCCTGGACGGCATTCGCACCCTGGAAGCGGAAGGCGTGTCCGCGTTCCTGGAGCTGGGCCCGGACGGTGTGCTGTCTGCCATGGCGCAGGACTGCGTGACGTCCGGTTCCGAGGGCGGGGAGCTCACCTTCGTACCCGCTCTGCGCAAGAGTCGTGACGAGCCGGAGAGCCTGCTCACCGCCCTCGCTGAACTGCACGTGAACGGCAGGGCGGTTGACTGGACCGCTTACTTCGCCGACGCCGGCGCCCGCCGTGTCGACCTGCCCACTTACGCCTTCCAGCGTGAGCGCTACTGGCCGGAGAGCGTGGCGCCGTCGATGTCGTCGTCGGCTGACGCGTGGCGATATCGGACGGCGTGGGAGCTGGTGCCCGGCGGCCTGGGCGGCGAGAGGCTGTCCGGGCGGTGGCTGGTGGTTTCGCCGTCGGCGTGTGCGGATCACCCGGTGGTGGCGGGGATGCGTGCGCGCGGCGGAGAAGTCGTGGAGTGGTTGGTGGAGGGCGGTGAGGTGAGCCGTGAAGCGCTGGCCGCGCGGCTCGCCGAGGACGCCTCCGAGTTCGCCGGTGTGGTGTCGTTGCTGGCCCTGGGGCGGGAGGGTACGGCGCTGGGCACGTTGTCGCTGGTGCAGGCGCTGGGCGATGCGGAGCTGTCCATGCCGTTGTGGTGTGTGACGCGGGGTGCTGTGGCGGTGGGGCCTGAGGGCGGTCCGGTGGATGCGGTGCAGGCGCAGGTGTGGGGTCTGGGGCGGGTGGCCGCGCTGGAACACTCCGATCGGTGGGGCGGGTTGATCGATCTGCCCGAGGTGGTGGACGAGGCGGCGCTGGGGCTGCTGTGCGGCGTTCTCTCCGGTGCGGGCGACGAGGACCAGCTCGCCGTACGCGCTTCGGGTATGCACGGGCGTCGCCTGCTGCACGCCCCCAGTAACAGCCATGCCGGGTCCGGTGGTTGGGCACCGCGTGGCACGGTCCTGGTGACCGGCGGGACCGGTGCGCTGGGAGCGCATGTGGCCCGTTGGGCGGCCGGTAACGGTGCCGAGCGGTTGGTGCTGACGAGCCGTCGTGGTCCGGAGGCTCCAGGTGCGGTCGAGTTGGTGGCCGAGCTGGAGGCGTTGGGCGCCGCGGTCGAGGTCGCTGCGTGTGACGTGAGCGACCGGGAAGCGCTGGCCGGGCTGGTGGAAGGGCTGAAGGAGGTCGGTACGCCGGTCCGCTCCGTCGTCCACACCGCCGGTGTCAACAAGTTCGTCGCTCTCGCCGAGACAGGGGCGGACGACTATGCCGAGGTGCTGCGGGCGAAGGTGGATGGCGCCACGCACCTCGATGCCCTGTTCGGCGACCCGGGCAGCGGCGGGTATCTGGGCGACGACGAGGGCCTGGACGCCTTCGTGCTGTTCTCGTCCATCGCCGGCGTGTGGGGCAGCGGCGGTCAGGCCGGCTATGCCGCGGCCAACGCCCACCTCGACGCCCTCGCCGAGGATCGTCGCGCTCGTGGCCTGACCGCGACCTCCGTCAGCTGGGGACCGTGGGCCGAGGGCGGCATGGCCGAGGGTGAGGCTGCCGCGCACCTGAACCGCCGTGGCCTGGCCGCGATGTCTCCGGTCAAGGCGATGGACGGCCTGCGGCGGGCGATTGCCGAGGGCGACACGCACGTCACCGTGGCCGACGTCGACTGGACACGGTTCGTGGCTACGTACACCGCGCTGCGCCCGAGCGCCCTTCTCGGCGAGCTGGCCGACGACCGCAACGCGGCCGGCGGTACCGGCACCGACGCGGACGCCGACGTCCACGCCGAGCAGTCCGAGCTGCGGACGAGACTCCTCGGCCTGTCGGGCGCCGAACGGGACACGGTCCTGCTCGATCTGGTCCGGCGGCAGGTCGCGGCCGTCCTGGGGCACGCGAACGCGGCCAAGGTGTCCGCGGACCGGGCTTTCAAGGAGCTGGGGTTCGACTCCCTGACCGCCGTGGAGCTGAGGAACGGCCTGCGCAAGGAGACCGGCCTCGAACTCGCCACCACCTTGGTCTTTGACTGCCCGACCCCCAAGGTCCTTGCGGACCACCTCCGTTCGCGGATCGTCGGGGACGGTGCGGCGACCGCAGGGGAGATGCTCCCCGCGGCCACGACGACCGATGGGGACGACCCGATCGTGATTGTCGGCATGAGCTGCCGCCTGCCCGGCGGGGTCCGGTCCCCCGATGACCTCTGGGCGCTATTGGCGTCGGGGAACGACGGGATCACCGGGTTCCCGGCCGACCGCGGCTGGGTGACGGACCCGGCGGCCACGTTCGTTCGCTCGGGCGGGTTCCTGCATGACGCGGGAGAGTTCGACGCCGACTTCTTCGGGATCTCGCCGCGCGAGGCGCTGGCGATGGACCCGCAGCAGCGACTGCTCCTTGAAACGGCGTGGCAGGCGTTCGAGCGCGCGGGCATCGACCCGACCTCGGTACGCGGGAGCCGGGTCGCGGTCTTCGCGGGAGCGGCGAGCCAGGGCTACGCGTCCGGGCCGAACTCCGGTGAAGAGGAGGGCCTGGGCGGCCACCTGCTGACCGGCAACGCGACGAGCGTGCTCTCAGGCCGGATTTCGTACGCCTTCGGCCTGGAGGGCCCGGCGATGACGGTGGACACGGCGTGCTCGTCGTCCCTGGTCGCGCTGCACCTCGCGGCGCAGGCCCTGCGCGCGGGGGAGTGCTCCATGGCGCTGGTCGGCGGCGTGACGGTGATGGCCACCCCCGTGACGTTCGCCGAGTTCTCCCGCCAGGGCGGCCTGGCCGGGGACGGCCGGTGCAAGTCCTTCGCGGATGCGGCGGACGGCACGGGCTGGTCCGAGGGCGTCGGCATGCTGCTGGTGGAGCGCCTCTCGGACGCCCGCAGGAACGGTCACGAGGTCCTGGCGGTGGTCCGGGGCAGCGCGGTCAACCAGGACGGCGCGAGCAACGGCCTGACGGCGCCGAACGGACCGTCCCAGCAGCGCGTCATCCGCCAGGCCCTCGCGAACGCGGGCCTTTCGGCGGCGGACGTCGACGCGGTGGAGGCGCACGGCACGGGCACCGCCCTGGGCGACCCCATCGAGGCGCAGGCGCTGCTGGCGACGTACGGCCAGGAGCGGCACGGCGAACGCCCGCTGTGGCTGGGCTCGTTGAAGTCGAACATCGGTCACACACAGGCCGCCGCCGGCGTCGCCGGGATCATCAAGATGGTCCTGGCGCTGCGCAACGGTGTACTGCCGCGGACGCTGCACGTCGACGAGCGGTCCTCCCACGTGGACTGGTCGGCCGGCGCCGTCGAGCTCCTCACGGAGCCGGTGGAGTGGCCGGAGACGGGCGAGCCGCGCCGCGCGGCGGTGTCGTCCTTCGGCGTCAGCGGCACGAACGCGCATGTGATCGTGGAGCAGGCACCGGAGGCGGAAGCGCCGGAGCCGACCGAGGCTTCGGTGACGTTGCCGGTGGCGCCCTGGGTGGTCTCGGCGAAGTCCGAGGCGGCACTGGTGGCGCAGGTGGAGCGGCTGAGGTCGTTCGTCGCCGAGTCCCCCGAGGCGACCCCGGTGGATGTCGGATTCTCGCTGGTGACGTCGCGTGCGGCGCTGGAGCACCGGGCGGTGCTGATCGGCGAGCGGACCGTGCGAGGCGTGGCCGCCGAGGGCAGGACCGGTGTGCTGTTCTTGGGGCAGGGTTCGCAACGGGCTGGCATGGGCCAGGAGTTGTACGAGGCGTATCCGGTGTTCGCGGATGCGTTCGACGCGGTGTGTGCGGAGCTGGACCTTCACCTGGAGACGCCTCTTCGCGAGGTCGTCTTCGAGGGTGGTGAGCTGCTGGATCAGACGCAGTTCACGCAGGCGGGTCTGTTCGCGCTGGAAGTGGCGCTGTTTGAGCTGGTGACGTCGTGGGGTGTGAAGCCGGACTATTTGCTGGGTCACTCGATTGGTGAGTTGTCGGCTGCGTACGTGGCTGGGGTGTTGTCTCTCGAAGACGCTGCCGTTCTGGTGGCGGCGCGGGGGCGTTTGATGCAGGCGCTTCCGGCGGGTGGGGCGATGGTGTCGTTGCAGGCGGCGGAGGACGAGGTGCTGCCGCTGCTGGTCGAGGACGTCTCGATTGCTGCGCTCAACGGCGCGCGCTCCACCGTCATTTCGGGTGATGAGGCGGAGGTCCTGCGGATCGCCGCGCACTTCGAGGGCGAGGGTCGTAAGACCAAGCGGCTGCGGGTGAGCCATGCGTTCCACTCGCCGTGCATGGACGCGATGCTGGACGACTTCCGCAAGGTCGCGGCGAGCCTGACCTTCAATGCGCCCGAGGTCGCCATTGTCTCGGACGTGACGGGTGAGGTTCTGTCGGCGGATGAGGTCCAGGACCCGGAGTACTGGGTGCGCCACGTCCGTGAGGCTGTCCGTTTCCTGGACGGCATTCGCACGCTGGAAGCGGAAGGTGTGACCGCGTTTCTGGAGCTGGGCCCGGATGGTGTGCTGTCTGCCATGGCGCAGGACTGCGTGACGTCCGGTTCCGAGGGCGGGGAGCTCACCTTCGTACCCGCTCTGCGCAAGAGTCGTGACGAGCCGGAGAGCCTGCTCACCGCCCTCGCTGAACTGCACGTAAGTGGCGTGGCGGTTGACTGGGCGACGTACTACGCCGGCACCGGAGCTCGCCGTGTAGACCTGCCCACCTACGCCTTCCAGCGCGAGCGCTTCTGGCTCAAGGAGCCGGCCCCGGTCCGTGCGGCGGACGGTGTGGACTCCTGGCGCTACCAGGTGACGTGGAAGCCGACCGGGCACGACGCCGCCGAGGCCGTGTCGGGGCAGTGGGTCGTGGTGTGCAGGGACGCCGACGTCGATCACCCGGTGGTCGCCGCTCTGCTGACGCGCGGTGCCGAGGTGGTGGTCGTGCCGGTGGGCGCAGGCGATGTGGTCGACCGCGAGGCCTTGGGCGCGAGGGTGACGGGGCTCTCCGGTGAGGTCGGCGTGGTGTCGCTTCTGGGGCCGAGGGAGACCGAGCCGGGCCTTGCGATGCTGGGGCTGGTGCAGGCGTTGGGCGACATGGGGGTGTCGGGGCCGTTGTGGTGTGTGACGCGGGGTGCTGTGGCGGTGGGGCCGGGGGGCGGTCCGGTGGATGCGGTGCAGGCGCAGGTGTGGGGTCTGGGGCGGGTGGCCGCGCTGGAACACTCTGATCGGTGGGGCGGGTTGATCGATCTGCCCGAGGTGGTGGACGAGGCGGCGCTGGGGCTGCTGTGCGGCGTTCTCTCCGATGCGGGTGGTGAGGATCAGCTGGCGGTGCGTGCCTCGGGTGTGTATGGGCGGCGTCTGGAGCGTGCGCCTGGCAACCGTCGTACGGCGTCGGGTGGGTGGTCGCCGCGTGGCACGGTCCTGGTGACCGGCGGGACCGGTGCGCTGGGAGCGCATGTGGCCCGTTGGGCGGCCGGTAACGGTGCCGAGCGGTTGGTGCTGACGAGCCGTCGTGGTCCGGAGGCTCCAGGTGCGGTCGAGTTGGTGGCCGAGCTGGAGGCGTTGGGCGCCGCGGTCGAGGTCGCTGCGTGTGACGTGAGCGACCGGGAGGCGCTGGCCGGGCTGGTGGAGGGGCTTCGCCAGGCCGGTACGCCGGTCCGCTCGGTCGTCCACGCCGCCGGCCTGGGGCAGGTGACGGCGCTGTCCGACATGAGCGCCGAGGAGTTCACCGAGGTTCTGCGGGCGAAGGTGGATGGCGCCACGCACCTCGACGCCCTGTTCAGTGCCCCGGGCAGCGGCGGGTATCTGGGCGACGGCGAGGGCCTGGACGCCTTCGTGCTGTTCTCGTCCATCGCCGGCGTGTGGGGCAGCGGCGGTCAGGCCGCCTATGCCGCGGCCAACGCCCACCTCGACGCCCTCGCCGAGGATCGTCGCGCTCGTGGCCTGACCGCGACCTCCGTCAGCTGGGGACCGTGGGCCGAGGGTGGCATGGCCGAAGGGACCAGCGGGGAACTGAGCCGGCGAGGTCTCGCCGTGATGGCACCCGAGTCGGCCGTCGGCGCGCTCCACCAGGCGCTGGCGGACGACGCGACGCTCCTCACGGTCGCGGATGTGGACTGGCAGCGGTTCGCCCCCGCCTTCACGGCACGGCGGCCCAGCCCGCTCCTGGGCGAACTGGCCGACGTACAACGGGCTCTGGAGCAGGACCACGGCGGCGCGGACGGCGACGGCCGTGGCCGCGACGCGGCGGCCCAGCTGCGCGCACGGCTCGCGCAGGCCAACGAGTCGCAGCAGAATCGCATTCTCTTGGAGCTGGTGCGCACGGAGGCGGCGGACGTGCTGGGGCACGCCACGGCGGACGCGGTCCGGCCCCGGCGCGGCTTCGTCGAGCTGGGCTTCGACTCGCTCATGGCGGTCGAGGTGCGCAACCGGCTGGCCCGGCACACCGGGCTGCGGCTGTCCACCACCCTGCTCTTCGATTTCCCTTCCCCTGCCGCGCTGGCGCAGCATCTGCGCGCCGAGCTCGCGCAGCAACTCTCGGCGGAGGCCTCGACTTCGGTCGCCGCCGTGCTCAACGAGCTGGAGCGGATGCTCTCCGGTCTGTCCACGGATGACGTCGACGGCGTGGACATCACAGAGCGGCTGCAGGGTCTGCTGACGACGTGGAGCGGAGCACAGATCCGCATGGCGTCGCCGCCGCCCGAAGCGGGCGAGCCCGAGGCCGCGGCGATGGACTCCGACCTCGAGTCGGCGACATCGGACGAGATGTTCGACCTCATCCAACGCGAGTTCGGGAAGTTCTGACCGGAACCCGTGAACGCGTGTGCAAACCAAGCTTTTCTCAAGGGGCGGTGCTGTTTCGATGGCGAGTGAAGAGAAACTCCTGGACCACCTGAAGTGGATGACCGCTGAGCTTCGCCAGACGAAGCAGCGGCTCCAAGAGGTGGAGTCCGAGGAGCAGGAGCCGATTGCCATCGTCGGCATGAGCTGCCGCTTTCCCGGTGACGTCCGTTCGCCCGAGCAGCTGTGGCGGCTGGTCGCCGACGGCGTCGACGCGATATCGGACTTCCCCGACGACCGCGGCTGGGACGTCGAGGGGCTCTACGACCCCGACCCGGACAACCCGGACACGTCCTATGCCAATCAGGGCGGATTCCTGAGCTCCGTCGGTGACTTCGACGCCGAGTTCTTCGGTGTCTCGCCGCGCGAGGCACTGGCGATGGACCCGCAGCAGCGACTCCTCCTCGAAACCTCCTGGGAGGCCTTCGAACAGGCGGGCATCGACCCCGCATCCCTGCGCGGCAGCCGGACCGGGGTGTTCATCGGATCCAACGCGCAGGACTACGCCTCGCTCCTGCACAACGACACGGCCGAACTCGGCGGCTACCTGGCCATCGGCAGCGCCGCCAGCGTCATGTCCGGCCGCATCGCCTACACCCTCGGCTTCGAGGGCCCCGCCGCGACCGTGGACACCGCGTGCTCGTCGTCGCTGGTGGCACTCCACTGGGCCGCCCAGGCGCTGCGCCAGGGCGAATGCACCATGGCGCTCGCGGGCGGCGTGGCGGTCATGGCCACCCCGGGCGCGTTCCTGGAGTTCTCCCGGCAGCGGGGCCTCGCCGAGGACGGCCGGTGCAAGGCGTTCGCCGAGGCGGCGGACGGCACCGGCTGGGGCGAGGGTGTCGGCATGCTGCTGGTCGAGCGCCTCTCGGACGCCCGCCGCAACGGCCACCGCGTACTCGGCGTCATCCGAGGCTCGGCGATCAACCAGGACGGCGCGAGCAGCGGGCTCACCGTTCCGCACGGCCCCTCGCAGCAGCGCGTGATCCGGGACGCCCTCGCCAACGCGGGCCTCTCCGCCGCGCAGGTCGACGCGGTGGAGGCGCACGGCACGGGCACTCGCCTCGGTGACCCCATCGAGGCGCGGTCTCTCATCGCAACGTACGGCCAGGAGCGCACCGGCGGGAGGCCGCTCCGGCTGGGCTCGCTGAAGTCGAACATCGGTCACACGGCGGGCGCCGCAGGCGTGGCGGGCGTCATCAAGATGATCATGGCGATGCGCGAAGGCGTGCTGCCGCAGACCCTGCACGTCGACGAGCCGTCCTCCCACGTGGACTGGTCGGCCGGGGCTGTCGAGCTGCTCACGGAGCCGGTGGAGTGGCCCGAGACGGGCGAGCCGCGCCGCGCCGCCGTCTCCTCGTTCGGCATGAGCGGCACCAACGCGCACGTGATCCTGGAACAGGCGCCGGAGACCGAGCAGGCCACCGAGCCTGCGACGGTGTCCCTGCCGGTCGTTCCGTGGCTGCTCTCGGCCAAGTCCTTGCCGGCGCTCGCCGCCCAGGCCGGACGCCTGCTGGCGCACGCCGACGGCGCCGGCCTCGACGCCGTGGACATCGGCTACTCGCTGGCGCGGACCCGGACCGCGCTGGAGAACCGGGCCGTGCTCATCGGCAAGGACACCGAGACCCTGCTGCGTCGCGCCGCCGCACTGGCGGAGGACCCCGGCACCGCCGACGCGGTGGGCTCCACCACAGGCGAGGACGAGCCGGTGGCGGTGCTGTTCTCGGGTCAGGGTTCGCAGCGGGCCGGTATGGGCCGGCGGTTGTACGAGGCGTATCCGGTGTTCGCGGATGCGTTCGATGCGGTGTGTGCGGAGCTGGACCGTCACCTGGCGATGCCTCTTCGTGAGGTGGTGTTCGGTGAGGGTGCGGGTGAGCTGCTGGATCAGACGCAGTTCACGCAGGCGGGGCTGTTCGCGCTGGAAGTGGCGCTGTTTGAGCTGGTGACGTCGTGGGGTGTGAAGCCGGACTATCTGCTGGGGCACTCGATCGGTGAGTTGTCGGCCGCGCACGTGGCTGGAGTGCTGTCTCTCGAAGACGCTGCCGCGCTGGTGGCGGCCCGGGGCCGACTGATGCAGGCACTTCCGGCGGGTGGCGCGATGGTCTCGCTCCAGGCGGCAGAGGACGAGGTTTCGCCACTCCTGGTCGACGGTGTGTCCATCGCCGCGCTCAACGGCCCGCGTTCCACGGTGATTTCTGGTGACGAGGCGGAGGTCCTGAGGATCGCCGCGCACTTCGAGGGCGAGGGACGCAAGACCAAGCGTCTGCGGGTGAGCCATGCCTTCCACTCGCCGCGTATGGACGCGATGCTCGACGACTTCCGCGAGGTCGCGGAGGGGCTGACGTTCAATGCGCCGAAGTTGGCCATCGTGTCCGACGTGACGGGCGAGGTTCTGTCTGCTGAAGAGGTGCAGGACCCGGAGTACTGGGTCCGGCACGTCCGCGAGGCTGTCCGGTTCCTGGAGGGCATTCGCACCCTGGAAGCGGAAGGTGTGACCGCGTTTCTGGAGCTGGGTCCGGACGGTGTGCTGTCCGCGATGGCGCAGGACTGCGTGAGCGGCGGCTCCGAGGGTGGCGATGAGCTCACCTTCGTACCCGCTCTGCGCAAGAACCGCGACGTGCCGGAGAGCCTGCTCACCGCCCTCGCCGAACTGCACGTACGCGGCAGGGCAGTCGACTGGCCGGCGTACTTCGCCGGTGCCGGTGCCCGTCGCGTGGACCTGCCCACCTACGCCTTCCAGCGCGAGCGCTACTGGCCGAGGAGCAGTTGGGCCGCGCCCCGCGACGTGACCGGGCTCGGGCTGCGCACGGGGGAGCATCCGCTGCTCGGTGCCGCGGTGGGGCTCGCGCACACCGACGAGTTCCTGTTCACCGGTTCGCTGTCTGCGCAGCGGCAGCCGTGGCTCGCCGATCACGCCGTCATGGGTGCGGTGCTGCTGCCCGGCACGGCCTTCGTCGACCTCGCGCTGCACGCGGGCGAACGCGTCGGCTGCGAAGCGGTGGAAGAGCTGACCCTGCAGGCGCCGCTGGCGCTCCCCGCGTCCGGCGGGGTCCAGGTGCAGGTGGTGGTCGGCGCCCCGGAGGCGGACGGCCGTCGGTCCGTCGGCGTGCACTCCAGGCCCGACGACGAGGACGAGAGCGACTGGACCCAGCACGCCACGGGTTTCCTCGCGCCGGCCGACGCGGCAGCGGAGGACGCCGCCGCCGCGCTCGTACGGGACACGCTGCGGGCATGGCCGCCGCAGGACGCCACCCCGATCGGCGTCGATGACGTGTACGAGCAGCTCTCCACGCGGGGGTTCGGCTACGGCCCGGCCTTCCAGGGGCTGCGCAGGGCCTGGCGCAGGGGCGACGAGGTGCTCGCCGAAGTGGCGGTGGCCGATCTCGACGTGGCTGGCTTCGGCGTGCACCCCGCGCTGCTCGACTCCGGACTGCACGCCCTTGCGGTGAGCGGGCTGCTCGGCGGCGCCGCGGAGCGGGATACGGCCGGGGAACCGGCTGACGCCGTCGGGCGCGGCTGGCTGCCGTTCTCCTGGGGAGGGGTCTGTCTGCGGGCCACCGGCGCCACCACGCTCCGGATGCGGATCAGCCCGGCGGGACGGGACGCGGTGTCGCTGCACCTGGCGGACGGCGCGGGTCAACTCGTTGCGGCCGTCGAGTCGTTGGTGCTGCGCGAGGTGTCCGCCGAACAGTTCGGAACCCAGGCCACGGCCGCCATGGACGGGCTGTTCCAGCTGGGCTGGACCGAGGTCGCCGAAGCCGCGCCGAGGGCGGAGCGGACGTCCGACGAGGCGCGGTGGGCCGTCGCGCTCGCGGCCGACGAGGACGGGCGGCCCGCGGCCTTCGAGGCGTTCGACGCCTTCGTGGACCTCGCCGCGCTGGGCGACGCCGTCGACGGCGGTGCCGATGTGCCCGACGTCGTGATCGCCGACTTCACCGGACGCCCTGCCGGGGCGGACGACGACACCGCCGCGCACCGCGCCGCGCGCCGCGCCCTCGCCCTGGTGCAGCAGTGGCTGGCCGACCCGCGGTTCGACGCCGCCCGGCTGCTGGTGCTGACCAGCGGTGCCGCCGGCCCCGACGGTGGCGTGGCGGCGGCACCCGACCTGGCCGCCGCCCCCGTGTGGGGCCTGCTGCGTTCGGCCCAGTCGGAGAACCCGGACCGATTCGTCCTGCTCGACGCCGAAGAGCCGTACGCACTCGACGCACCGGCCCTGCGGACGGCGCTCGCCAGCGGAGAGCCGCAACTCGCCCTGCGCGGACGGACGTTGCACGCACCGCGGTTCGTGCGCGGGGGGCGTGACGGCGCACTGCTGCCGCCGGCCGGCGTCCCCGCCTGGCGGCTCGACAGCGAGAACAGGGGCACTCTCGACGGCCTGGGCCTGCTGCCCCACCCGCAGGTCCTCGACGGCCTGGAGAGCGGCCAGATACGCGTCGCCGTACACGCCGCAGGGCTGAACTTCCGCGACGTACTGATCGCGCTCGACATGTACCCGGGACGCGCCACGATGGGCATCGAGGGCGCGGGCGTCGTGGTCGAGGTCGGCCCCGACGTCACCGGGATGGCGCCCGGCGACCGCGTCATGGGCCTGCTCAGCGGCGGCTTCGGGCCGACCGCGGCGACCGACCACCGGATGGTCGCCAGGATCCCCGACGGCTGGTCGTTCACCCAGGCGGCCTCGGTCCCCATCGTGTTCCTGACCGCCTACTACGGCCTGGTCGACCTGGCCGCGCTGCGGCCCCGCGAATCGGTGCTCGTGCACGCCGCCGCGGGCGGCGTGGGCATGGCTGCCGTCCAGCTGGCGCGGCACCTGGGCGCCGAGGTCTACGGCACGGCCTCCCAGGGCAAGTGGGACACCCTCAGGGAACTGGGTCTGAGCGACGAACGGATCGCGTCCTCGCGCACGCTGGAGTTCGAGGAACAGTTCAGGTCCGGCACCCAAGGACGCGGCGTCGACGTCGTACTGGACTCCCTCGCAGGGCCGTTCGTGGACGCCTCGCTGCGGCTGCTGCCGCGCGGCGGCCGGTTCGTGGAGATGGGCAAGGCCGACGTCCGCGACCCGGAAGCGGTCGCCGCCGCACACCCCGGCGTCGACTACCGGGCGTTCGACGTCATCGAGGCGGGACCCGAGCGGATCGGACAGATGCTGGCCGAGGTGGTCGCGCTCTTCGAACGCGGGGCGCTTCGCCCGCTGCCGGTGCGCGACTGGGACGTGCGCCGCGCCCCGGAGGCCTTCCGGTTCCTCAGCCAGGCGCGCCACACCGGCAAGGTGGTGCTGACCGTGCCGCAGCCGCTCGACGGCACCGGGACCGTCCTGGTGACCGGCGGCACGGGAGCGCTCGGAGCCGTCCTCGCACGGCACCTCGTCGCCGCGCACGGCGTCCGGCACCTGCTGCTCACCAGCCGGAACGGCGCGGCCGCCGCGGGCGCACGGGAACTGGCCGCCGAACTCACCGGACTCGGCGCCGACGTCACCCTGGCGGCCTGCGACGCCGCCGACGCCGACGCGCTCGCCGTGCTGCTCGCCGGCATCCCCGCCGAGCACCCGCTGACCGGCGTGGTCCACGCAGCCGGAGTCCTCGACGACGGTGTCATCTCCTCGCTCACCGGCGACCGTCTGGAGGCGGTGTTGCGGCCCAAGCTCGATGCGGCCTGGCACCTGCACCGGCTCACCCGCGACCTCGACCTGCGCGTGTTCGCCCTCTTCTCCTCGACGTCCGGACTGCTCGGGGCGCCGGGACAGGGCAACTACGCGGCCGCGAACGCCTTCCTCGACTCCCTGGCCCAGGCCAGACGGGCCCAGGGCCTCGCCGCGACCTCCCTGGCCTGGGGCCCGTGGGAGCAGGCCGGCGGCATGATCGACCAGCTGCGCGGGACGGGCGCGGGACGCACCCCGCGCGGCGGGCTGCTGCGCGCACTGACGGCGGAGGAGGGCCTCGCGCTCTTCGACGCCGCCCTGGCCGTGGACGACGCGCTTCTGGTGCCGATGAAGCCGAACCCGGCCGTCCTGAGCGGCAGGGCTGCACGGCCCGCCCTCTTCGACGGGCTCGCGGGCGCACGCAGGCAGGGCAGGCGGCGCGGTGCGGCCGCCGCGGAAGAGTCCGCTTCCACCCTCGTCCAACGGCTGCGCGGACTCGACGAGGCCGAACGGCGGCACACACTCGTGGAGTTGGTGCGCGGCCAGGCCGCCGCGGTGCTCGGGCACGCGTCGGCGGGCGCCGTGCGCCCGGACCGGGCATTCAAGGACCTCGGCTTCGACTCGCTCACGGCCGTCGAACTGCGCAACCGCCTGGGCGTGGCCACCGGCCTGCGGCTTCCCGCCTCACTGATCTTCGACTACCCGACGCCGACCGTCATGGCCGACCGTCTGCACGCCGAACTGGTCGAGGCGCCCGGCACGGACGGGACGCCCGCGGCCGCGGTGCGCACCGGCACGGCGGACAGCGACGAACCCATCGCCATCGTGGCGATGAGCTGCCGCTACCCCGGCGGCGTCAGCTCGCCGGAGGACCTGTGGCAGCTCGTAGCCACGGGGACGGACGGCATAGCGGCCTTCCCCACAGACCGCGGCTGGCGACTGCCGACCACCGCGGACGGCGGGGGCGACGGCCTGCCCCAGGAGGGCGGATTCGTCTACGACGCCGCGGAGTTCGACCCGGCGTTCTTCGGCATCTCGCCGCGTGAGGCGCTCGCGATGGACCCGCAGCAGCGGCTGCTCCTCGAAGCCTCCTGGGAGGTCTTCGAACGCGCGGGCATCGACCCCGCCACGGTGCGCGGCAGCCGGACCGGCGTCTTCACCGGCACTTCGTCCTCCGGGTACGCCACCTCGCTCGCGCAACTGCCGGAAGGCGTCGCCGGGCATGTGCTGACCGGGACGGCGGGCAGCGTCGTGTCCGGGCGCGTCGCCTACACCTTCGGCCTGGAAGGGCCCGCGGTGTCGGTGGACACGGCCTGCTCCTCCTCGCTGGTCGCGCTGCACCTGGCGATCCAGGCGCTGCGCTCGGGCGAGTGCTCGATGGCGCTGGCCTCCGGCGCCATGATCATGGCCGACTCTGGAGTCTTCACGGAGTTCAGCGGGCACGGCGGCCTCGCCGTCAACGCCCGCTGCAAGGCCTTCGCCGCCGGCGCCGACGGCACCGCCTGGTCCGAAGGCGTGGGCGTGCTCCTGGTGGAGCGGCTCTCGGAAGCGCGGCGCAATGGTCACCGGGTTCTCGCGGTGGTACGTGGTTCCGCGGTGAACCAGGACGGTGCGAGCAACGGTCTGACGGCTCCGAACGGTCCGGCGCAGCAGCGGGTGATCCGGGCCGCGTTGGCGAACGCCGGTCTGTCGGCGTCGCAGGTGGACGCGGTGGAGGCGCACGGCACGGGTACCCGTCTCGGTGACCCGATCGAGGCGCAGGCGCTGATCGCGACGTACGGTCAGGAGCGCCCGGAGGACCGGCCGCTGCTGCTCGGCTCGCTGAAGTCGAACATCGGCCACGCGCAGGCCGCTTCGGGCGTCGCCGGCGTGATCAAGATGGTCATGGCGATGCGCCACGGCGTGCTGCCGCGCACCCTCCACGTGGACGAGCCGACGCCCCAGGTCGACTGGTCCGCAGGGACGGTCGAGCTCCTGACCGAGCCGGTCGACTGGCCGGTGACGGGCGAGCCGCGCCGGGCCGGAGTCTCCTCGTTCGGCATCAGCGGCACCAACGCCCACGTCATCCTGGAGCAGGCCCCGGAGCATGCCTCGGAGTCGGCACCCGTCGCCGCTCTCGCGCCCGTCGTGAGCGGGGACGTGCCCCTGGTGCTGTCCGCCAGATCGCAGGACGCTCTGCGGGCCCAGGCTGAGCGGCTGCGGCAACTCATCGACGGCACGCAGGAATTCGAACCAGCCCTGCTTGGACAGGCGTTGGCGACGACTCGGGCGCGCTTCACCCATCGTGCGGCGGTCGTGGCACAGGACGCGGATGGCTTCCGCTCCGGCCTTGCGGCCCTCGCGGCGGGCCGCGCGGCCCCCAACCTGGTACACGGCGCCGCGGACGGACCCGTGCGCCCGGTGTTCGTGTTCCCCGGCCAGGGCGCGCAGTGGGCGGGCATGGCCGCCGGGCTCCTGGAGTCCTCGCCGGTGTTCGCGGCGCGGATGGCGGAGTGCGCGGCGGCGCTGGAGCCCTTCACGGACTGGCGTCTGCTGGACGTCGTACGCGGCGAGGAGGGCGCCCCGGGCTATGACCGCGCCGACGTGGTCCAGCCGGTCCTGTGGGCGGTGATGATCTCCCTCGCCGAGCTGTGGCGGGCCTGCGGTGTGGCGCCTGCGGCGGTCATCGGTCATTCCCAGGGCGAGATCGCGGCGGCCTGCGTCGCCGGTGGCCTGTCGCTGGAGGACGGCGCGCGGGTGGTGGCCCTGCGCGCCCGGGCGCTGCTCCAACTCTCCGGCAGGGGCGGCATGGTGTTCGTTTCGCTGCCCCTGGACGAGGTACGTGAACGGCTGACCGCCTGGGACGGCCGCATCTCGGTGTCCGTCGTCAACGGCCCCACCTCGGTGGTCGTCTCCGGCGAGTCGGACGCACTGGCCGAACTGGTCGAATCCTGCAAGGCCGTCGGCGTGCGGGCCAAACGCGTCGAGGTGGACTACGCCTCGCACTCGGCCCAGGTCGAGTCCATCGCGGACGAGGTGGCCGACGCGCTGAAGGGCGTCTCCCCGCGTTCGAGCACGGTGCCGTTCTTCTCCACGGTGACGGGCGGCCTGCTGGACACGGCCGAGCTCAACGACGGCTACTGGTACCGCAACCTGCGCTCCACGGTCGAGTTCGCATCGGCCGCGCACGCGGCGCTCGACGCCGGGCACACGGTGTTCGTCGAGGTCAGCCCCCACCCGGTGCTCAACCTCGGATTGCAGGAGACCTTCGAGGAGGCCGGCCAGAACGACGCGGTGGCGCTGGGCACCCTGCGGCGCGACGTGGACGAGGCACACCGCTTCATGACCTCGGTGGCGGAAGCACACGTCCACGGCGTGGAGTTGGACTGGCAGGCGGTGTTCGCGGGGCAGCAGGCCACGCACGTGGACCTGCCCACCTACCCCTTCCAACGGCAGCGCTACTGGCTCGCCCCGGCCGACGGGGCGATCACCTACGTCTCCTCGGCGGGCATGCGCCCGGCAGGCCACGCCCTGCTGTCCGGGGCGATGACCCTGGCGGACACCGACGGATTGGTACTGACCGGTCGGCTGTCGTCCGACACGCACCCCTGGCTCACCGACCACACCGTGCTCGACTCGGTCCTGCTGCCCGGCACGGCGTTCGTCGACCTCGCGCTGCACGCCGCCGACCAGCTCGGCTGCGACCTGCTCGAAGAGCTCACCATCGAGGCGCCGTTGGTCCTGCCGGACGCCGGTGCCGTCGCGATCCAGGTGACCGCCACGCTTCCGGACCCCTCGGGCCGCAGCACGGTGCACCTCTACTCCGCCCCAGCCGACGCACAGGACGACGGCTGGACCCGCCACGCCACCGGAACGGTCAGCCGGCAGAACCTGTCCACCGCCCCGCCCACCGCGGAGACCCTCGCCCAGTGGCCGCCGGCCGGGGCCGAGGCCATCCCGGTCGACACCCACTACGAGACCCTCGCCGAGACCGGCTACGCCTACGGCCCGCTCTTCCAGGGGCTGCGGTCGGCGTGGCGGCACGGCGAGGACCTCTACGCCGAGGTCGCACTGCCCGGCGACACCGACGTCGACGGGTTCGGCGTGCACCCCGCCCTGCTGGACGCCGCGCTGCACACGATCGGCCTCGGCACACAGGGCCGCACCGAGGACGGCGAGGGCGCCGTCGAGCTGCCGTTCGCGTGGTCCGGCGTCTCCCTGCACGCGGTCGGCGCCCGCGCCCTGCGCGTCCGGCTCCGCCGCCACGACGCAGAGGTGTCCCTGCTGCTGGCCGATGGTACGGGCGCCGCGGTGGCGTCGGTGGACTCGCTGGCCATGCGCTCGATCTCGCCCGAGAGGCTGCGGGGTGCGGGTGGTGGTGATGTGGCTCGGGATGCGTTGTTCCGGGTGGAGTGGTCGGCGGTGTCTGTGCCTGCGGTTGTGGATGTGGATGTGTCTGGGCTGCGGGTGGTCGAGGATCTGGGCGCGGGTGTCGGGGAGGGTGTGGTCGCGCGGACGCATGAGGCAGTAGTCCGGGCGTTGGAGGTGGCGCAGGGCTGGCTGGCGGATGAAGGGGCTGGTCAGGGGCGGTTGGTGGTGGTGACGCGGGGTGCGGTGGCTTGTGGTGGGGCTGAGGTGCCGGATCCGGTGCAGGCTGCGGTGTGGGGTCTGCTGCGTACGGCGCAGTCGGAGAACCCGGATCGTTTCGTCCTGGTCGATCTTGATGGGGGTGAGGCGTCGCGTGCGGTGCTGGCTGCCGTTGTGGCTTCGGGTGAGCCGCAGGTGGCGGTGCGGCGTGGTGAGGTGTTTGTGCCGCGCCTGGCGAGGGCGGCTGTGGACGCCGGGCGGCCGGTGGGTGATCTTGATGGTGCGGGCACGGTTCTGGTGACGGGTGCCAGTGGCGTTCTGGGTGGTCTGGTGGCCCGGCACCTGGTGACGGAGCGGGGTGTGCGTCATCTGCTGCTGGTGTCGCGTCGTGGGGAGCAGGCGCCGGGGACTCCGGAGCTGATCGCAGAGCTTACGGATCTGGGTGCTGCGGTGCGGGTGGCTGCGTGTGACGTGGCCGACCGTGAGGCGCTGGCGGCGGTGCTGGCAGACGTATCCGTCGAGCATCCGCTGATGGGTGTCGTGCACACGGCCGGTGTCCTGGACGATGGTGTGCTGTCTTCCCTGACTTCGGAGCGTCTGGGTGCGGTGTTGCGTCCGAAGGTGGACGCGGCGTGGCATCTGCATGAGTTGACGCGTGGCCTGGATCTGTCGTTGTTCGTGCTGTTCTCCTCTGCGGCCGGTGTGTTCGGTGGTGCGGGGCAGGCGAACTATGCGGCGGCGAATGCGTTCCTGGATGCGTTGGCCGAGGTGCGGCGTGGTGAGGGTTTGGTGGGTCAGTCGTTGGCGTGGGGGTTGTGGGCGCAGGCGAGTGGGATGACGGGGCAGTTGGGTGAGGGGGATCTGCGGCGGTTGGCGCGGGGTGGTCTGGTGCCGTTGTCGTCGGGTCAGGGTTTGGGGTTGTTCGATGTGGCGGGGGGTGTGGATGCGTCGGTGGTGGTGCCGGTCCGGGTGGATGTGGCGGCGTTGCGGGCGCGTCCGGAGTTGACGCCGTTGTTGTTGCGTGGGTTGGTGCGGGTGCCGAGTCGGCGGGTGGCGGCGTCGGGCGCGGATCAGTCCGAGTCCTTCGCGCGTACGCTCCTCGCACTCCCCGAAACCGAACACCACCAGTACGTACTGAAGTTGGTGCGTGACGAGGTCGCCCAGGCTCTGGGGCACACCTCCGGCGACGCGATCGCGCCGCAGCACGCCTTCAACGACCTAGGGTTCGACTCGCTGATCGCGGTGCAGCTACGCAACCGGCTCAGCGCCGTCACCGGCCTGCGGCTGCCCGCGACGCTGGTCTTCGACTACCCCAGCTCGGCCGCGCTGACCGACTTCATGGTGGCGGAGGCGCTCGGTACCCAACAGGGGCCTGCCGAGGTACGGGGAACGGTCGGCGTGGCGGACGACGACGACCCGATCGCGATCGTCGGCATGAGCTGCCGCTATCCCGGCGGGGTAGCCGACCCGGAGGACCTGTGGACGCTGCTGTCCACCTCCGGGGACGCCATATCGGGCCTGCCGTCCGATCGCGGCTGGGACGTGGACCGGCTCTTCGACCCGGACCCCGACCGCCCCGGGACCTCGTACACCCGCGAGGGCGGGTTCCTGCACGACGCCACGCACTTCGACGCCGCGTTCTTTGGGATCTCGCCGCGTGAGGCGCTGGCGATGGACCCGCAGCAGCGGCTGCTCCTGGAGGCGTCGTGGGAGGCGGTCGAGTCCGCGGGCATAGACCCGCTGGCCCTGCGTGGCAGCGACACGGGCGTGTTCGCCGGCCTGATGTACCACGACTACGCCGCGCACGCGAGCGCGGTCGGAGAGGGCCTGGAGGGGTACCTCAGCACCGGCACCGCGGGCAGCGTGATGTCAGGACGTGTCTCGTACACGCTGGGCCTGGAGGGCCCGGCGATCACTGTGGACACGGCGTGCTCGTCGTCCCTGGTCGCGCTGCACTGGGCGATCCAGTCGCTGCGGTCGGGGGAATGCTCGATGGCGCTCGCGGGCGGCGTGACGGTGATGGCGACGCCGGGCACCTTCGTGGAGTTCTCCCGCCAGCGTGGTCTCGCCCCCGACGGTCGCTGCAAGTCGTTCGCGGCCGGGGCCGACGGCACCGGCTGGGGCGAGGGTGTCGGCATGCTCCTTGCGGAGCGCCTCTCCGATGCCCGCCGCAACGGGCACCAGGTTCTGGCGGTGGTCCGTGGATCTGCGGTGAACCAGGACGGCGCGTCCAATGGTCTGACGGCTCCGAACGGTCCGTCCCAACAGCGGGTGATCCGGGCCGCGTTGGCCAACGCCGGACTCGACGCCACAGATGTCGATGTCGTCGAAGCGCACGGTACGGGTACGAAGCTGGGTGACCCGATCGAGGCGCAGGCGCTGATCGCGACGTACGGTCAGGACCGTGCGGAGGACCGGCCGCTGCTGCTCGGCTCGATCAAGTCGAACATCGGCCACACCCAGGCGGCTGCCGGTGTGGCGGGCGTGATCAAGATGGTGCAGGCGATGCGGCACGGCCTAGTGCCCGAGACCCTGCATGTGGATGCGCCGTCGTCGCAGGTGGACTGGTCGGCGGGGTCGGTGGAGCTGGTTACGGAGCAGCGTGCCTGGCCGGTGACGGGTCAGCCGCGGCGTGCTGCGGTGTCCTCGTTCGGTATCAGCGGTACGAACGCGCATGTGATCGTGGAGCAGGCGCCGGAGGTCGAGGAGCCGGAGGCGGTTGTGGCTCCGGTGGTGTTGCCGGTGGTGGGTGCGGGTGTGCCGCTGGTGCTGTCGGGCAAGTCGGAGGGTGCGCTGCGGGCGCAGGCGGAGCGGTTGCGGCTGGCGGTGGAGGGCGGTCGTGTGCTGCCGGAACTGCCTGCGGTGGGGCGTGCGTTGGCGCTCGGCCGGTCGCGGTTCGAGCATCGTGCGGTGGTGCTCGCGGGTGATGCGGGTTCTCTGGCGGGTGCGTTGTCGGCGGTGGTCGAGGGGCGTGCTGCTGGGGATGTGGTGCGGGGTGTGGCGGGCCGGGCTGTGCGTCCGGTGTTCGTGTTCCCGGGTCAGGGTGCGCAGTGGGCGGGTATGGCGGCCGGGTTGCTGGAGTCGTCGGCGGTGTTCGCGGCGCGGATGGTGGAGTGTGGGGCGGCTTTGGAGCCGTTCACGGACTGGTCTCTGTTGGACGTGGTGCGTGGTGCGGAGGGTGCCCCGGGCTTCGACCGGGTGGATGTGGTGCAGCCCGTCTTGTGGTCGGTGATGGTGTCGCTTGCGGAGTTGTGGCGGGCGTGTGGTGTGGTGCCGGCGGCGGTGATCGGTCACTCGCAGGGTGAGATCGCGGCTGCGGTGGTTGCGGGGGGTTTGTCGTTGGAGGACGGTGCGCGGGTGGTGGCTCTGCGTTCCAAGGCTCTGTTGGCGTTGTCCGGTGGTGGTGGCATGGTTTCGGTGTCGCTTTCGGTGGCGGAGGTGCGTGAGCGTCTGACCGTCTGGGACGGACGGATCTCGGTGGCCGCGGTCAATGGTCCGTCTTCTGTGGTGGTGTCGGGTGAGCCGGAGGCACTGGAGGAGTTGGTCGCGTCCTGCACGGAGAAGGGTGTGCGGGCGAAGAGGATCGCGGTGGACTATGCCTCGCATTCGGCCCAGGTGGAGCTGATCGAGGAGGACCTGGCGGGGCTGCTGGCGGGGGTTGCGCCGGTTGCGGGGCGGGTGCCGTTCTACTCGACGCTGACCGGCGGTCTGCTGGACGATACGACGGGTCTGGACGGCGGTTACTGGTATCGCAATCTGCGTTCCACGGTGGAGTTCGAGCAGGCGGTGCGGGCGGCGGCGGGTGATGGTCTGTCCGTGTTCATCGAGGTGAGCCCGCACCCGGTCCTCAACCTCGGATTGCAGGAGACCTTCGAGGAGGCCGGCCAGAACGACGCGGTCGCGCTGGGCACCCTGCGCCGTGACGAGGACGAGGCACACCGCTTCATGACCTCGGCGGCCGAAGCCCACGTCCACGGGGTCGAGTTGGACTGGGAGGCAATGTTCGCGGGGCAAGAGGCCATGCACGTGGACCTGCCTACCTACCCCTTCCAACGGCAGCGCTACTGGCCCGAGACCACGGACATCCCGGCGCCCGAGCAGAGCGGGATGGCTCCGCACGAGGCGGAGTTCTGGCAGGCCGTCGAGAGCGAGGATCTGGACGCCCTGATGGGCACCCTGGACAAGGCCGAGGCGGAGCCGCTGCGTGCGGTCCTGCCGGCCCTTGCCTCCTGGCGGCGCAACAGCCGCGACAGCTCCACCGTCGACGGCTGGCGCTACCGGGTCGACTGGAAGCCGCTGCCGAAGGCCAAGTCGGCTGAACTGTCCGGCACATGGATCGTCCTGGTTCCCGAGGTGCTGTGGGACGACGCCTCGGTCTCCGCCTGCAGCCGCGCCTTGGCCGGGCACGGCGCCCACGTCGTGACCATGGCGGTGTCCTCCGCCGACGCCGGACGCAAGGCGTTCGCCGGGCTTCTCGGTGAACTCCTGGAGGGGAGCGGCACGCGGAACCGCACGGAGAACGGCACAGGGAACCGTACGGAAATCCCCACAGTGGACCCGTCCCGCATCGGCGGCGTGCTGTCCTTCCTAGGCGCGGACGAAGCACCCGACCCGGCACACCCCGCGGTTCCCGCCGGCGTCACGTCGACGCTCGCGCTGGTGCAGGCCCTCGACGACGTGGAGCTCCAGGCGCCCTTGTGGTGCGCCACCATGGGCGCCGTCCAGGTCGGCACCGCGGACCGCACGGTGAGCGTGGCGCAGGCCCAGGTCTGGGGCGTCGGACGAGTCGTCTGCCTGGAGCGCCCCGGAAACTGGGGCGGTCTCGTCGACCTGCCGGCCGACGGGGTCGACGCCAGGATCGCCGACAGCCTGTGCGGAATCCTCGCGCGGCGGACGGCGGAGGCATCCGGACCGGGCACCGGCGGCGCGGGCGAGGACCAGATCGCGGTGCGTGCGGCCGGTGCGTTCGGCCGTCGCCTCGTGCGCGCTCCGCTGAACGGAGCGCCCGCCGTACGCCCGTGGCGCCCCGAGGGCACCGTACTGATCACCGGCGGCACCGGCGCCCTGGGCGGGCACGTCGCCCGATGGCTGGCGGGACGAGGAGCGGAACGGCTCGTCCTGACCAGCCGCAGGGGCGCCGCGGCCCCCGGAGCAGCCGAGCTGGAAGCGGAGCTGACGGGGCTCGGCGCCAAGGTGACGGTGGAGGCATGCGATGTCGCCGACCGCGACCAAGTGGCCGGGCTGATCGAGCGGCTGAACACCGAGGGCGCCTCCGTGCGCGCGGTCGTGCACACGGCGGGCGTCAGTGACAGCGCCGCCCTGGCCGACACCGAACCGGCAGCGTTCGCCGACGTCCTCGCGGGCAAGACGGCGGGCGCCGCCCACCTCGACGAGCTGCTCGGCGGGACGGTGGACGCGTTCGTGGTGTTCTCCTCCATCGCCGGAGTGTGGGGCAGCGCCCGGCAGGCCGGGTACGCGGCGGCGAACGCGGCGCTGGACGCGCTCGCGCTGCGCCGCCGTGCCCGCGGCTGGGCCGCCACATCCGTGGCGTGGGGCCAGTGGGCCGACGGCGGCATGGCCGCCGGCGAAACCGGCGAGCAGCTGACCCGTCTCGGCCTGGCACCGATGGCGCCCCGCCTCGCGATCACCGCGCTGCAGCAGGCCATCGAGCACGACGAGGCGTCGGTCGTCGCGGTCGACGTGGACTGGCCGCGATTCGCCACGGCCTTCACGACCCTGCGGCCGAGCCCGCTGATCGGAGACCTGCCCGAAGTGCGGGCGGCGCTCGCACCCGAGGACGAGGCAGACGCCGCGTCCGCGTCCACCGGCGCCGACCGCGCCGAGACGCTGCGGCAGAACCTCCTCGAACTTTCCGGACTTGAGCAGGAACACCTGCTCCTGGAACTCGTGCAGGAGCGGGCGGCGACCGTGCTGCGGCTCGCCGCACCCACCGACGTACGGTCCGACCGGGCGTTCCGCACCCTCGGGTTCGACTCCCTGACCGCGGTGGAGCTGCGCAACCAACTGGGCGAGGCCACGGGCCTGCGGCTTCCGGCCGCGCTGGTCTTCGACCACCCGACGCCCGCGGCGCTGGTCACGTACCTGCGGAGCAAGCTGCTCCCCGAGGGGGACGGGACAGGCACCGACGGCGGCCCCGGCGGCCATGACGACCTGGACGAGGCCGCCGTCCGCGGTGCACTGGCGACAGTGCCGCTTGACCAACTCAGGGCCGCCGGAGTGCTGGACACCCTGCTGAAGCTCGCGGACCGGCGCGGTGGGGCGCAAACCCCTCCGCCCGGGGGCGACGAGACCGAGTCGATCGACGAGATGGACGCCGAGAGCCTGATCCAGATGGCGTTGGGCGACGGCGAATCCTGATGATGCGTGAAGTGTGGAGTGCATGATGGCTAGTTCGGCTGACAAGGTTCTCGAAGCGCTGCGCGCGTCGCTCAAAGAGGTCGACCGGTTGCGGCGGGAGAACACCCAGCTCTCCGATGCGGCGCGGGAACCGATCGCGATCACCGGGATGAGCTGCCGCTACCCGGGCGGGGTGACGAGCCCCGAGGGCCTGTGGAACCTGGTCGAGTCCGGGACCGACGCGGTGAACGGGTTCCCGACCGACCGGGGCTGGGACCTGGAGTGGCTCTACGAGGAGGCCCACGGCAACGCGGTCACCTTCGAGGGCGGCTTCGTCGACGGGGTCACGGACTTCGACGCGGGCTTCTTCGGGATCTCGCCGCGCGAGGCGCTGGCGATGGACCCGCAGCAGCGCGTGCTCCTGGAGGAGTCCTGGAAGGCCCTGGAACGGGCCGGAATCGCCCCCTCGTCGCTGCGTGGCACCGCGACCGGCGTCTTCGTCGGAGCCCAGTCGTCCGGGTACGAGACGAGCCTGCGGCAGTCGAACGAGAACGTCGCGGGCTACTACGTCACCGGCACCGCAGGAAGTGTCGTCTCCGGACGCGTCTCCTACACCCTGGGCCTGGAGGGCCCGGCTGTGACGATCGACACGGCGTGCTCGTCGTCGCTGGTGGCCCTCCACCAGGCGGTGCAGGCACTGCGCCAGCGCGAGTGCTCCCTCGCGCTGGCGGCCGGTGTGACCGTGATGAACAACCCCGGCGCGTACGCGGAGTTCAGCCAGCAGGGCGGCCTCGCGGCGGACGGCCGCTGCAAGTCGTTCGCGGCCGCCGCCGACGGCACCGGCTGGGCCGAGGGCGTGGGTGTCCTGGTGGTGGAGCGGCTCTCCGACGCCCTCCGCAACGGACGCGAGATCCTCGCGGTGATCCGCGGCTCGGCCGTGAACCAGGACGGCGCGAGCAACGGCCTGACGGCGCCGAACGGCCCCTCGCAGCGGCGCGTCATCCGGGCCGCGCTGGCCAACGCCGGCCTCTCGCCCGCGCAGATCGACGCCGTAGAGGCACATGGCACCGGCACCGTCCTCGGCGACCCCATCGAGGCCCAGGCCCTTGTGGAGACGTACGGCCAGGACAGGCCGGAGGGCAGACCGCTGTTCCTCGGCTCGATGAAGTCCAACTTCGGTCACGCGCAGGCCGCCTCGGGCGTCGCCGGTGTGATCAAGATGGTGATGGCGCTGCGGCACGCGGCACTGCCCCGCACCCTCCACGTCGACGAGCCGACGCCGCACGTGGACTGGTCGGCCGGGGCCATCGAGCTGCTGACCCAGCAGGTGGAGTGGCCGGAGACCGGGCAGCCGCGCCGCGCGGGCATCTCCTCGTTCGGCGTGAGCGGCACGAACGCACACGTCATCGTCGAGCAGGCGCCCGCGCGCGAGGACGGACCTGCCGCTGACGGGTCCGGGCGGAACCGGACCCTGTCGATCGTCCCCTGGCTCGTCTCGGGCGCGACCGGCGAGGCGCTCAAGGCACAGGCGAGCGAACTTCTCGCCCACCTGGACAACGTCACCGCACACGAATCCGCCGCTCTGGACGTCGGCTACTCGCTCGCCACGGGACGCGCCGCCCTGGAACACCGCGCGGTGGTCCTCGCCGACGGTCGTACCGGACTCATCGACGGTGTACGCGAGTTGAGCTCCCTCGGCAACGGCCCGGCTGTGGTGCGCGGAGTGGCGGCACCCGGACGTCTGGCGGTGCTGTTCTCGGGGCAGGGTTCGCAGCGGGCCGGTATGGGCCGGGAGCTGTACGAGGCGTACCCGGTGTTCGCGGACGCGTTCGACGCGGTGTGTGCGGAGCTGGACCGTCATCTGGACCAGCCTCTTCGTGAGGTGGTCTTCGAGGGTGGTGAGCTGCTGGATCAGACGCAGTTCACGCAGGCCGGTCTGTTCGCGCTGGAAGTCGCGCTGTTCGAGCTGGTGACGTCGTGGGGCGTGAAGCCGGACTTCCTGCTGGGCCACTCGATCGGTGAGTTGTCGGCCGCGTACGTGGCCGGGGTGCTGTCGCTGGAAGACGCTGCCGTCTTGGTGGCGGCGCGGGGTCGGCTGATGCAGGCGCTTCCGGCGGGTGGGGCGATGGTGTCGCTCCAGGCGTCGGAGGACGAGGTCCTGCCGCTGCTGGTCGACGGCGTTTCCATCGCCGCCCTCAACGGGCCGTCCGCCACGGTGATTTCCGGTGACGAGGCGTCGGTTCTCGAGATCGCAGCGCACTTCGAGGGCGAGGGCCGCAAGACCAAGCGACTGCGGGTGAGCCATGCCTTTCACTCGCCGCGCATGGACGCCATGCTCGACGACTTCCGCGCCGTCGCGGAGAGCCTCAGCTACAACGCGCCCGAGATCGCCATCGTCTCCGACGTCACCGGCGCGGTGATCCCCGCACGGGAGATCCGTACGGCGGAGTATTGGGTGCGCCACGTCCGCGGCGCCGTCCGCTTCCTGGACGGCATCCGCACCCTGCAGGCCCAGGGTGTGACAGCCTTCCTGGAACTGGGCCCCGACGGAGTGCTCTCCGCCATGGCCCAGGACTGCGTCACGTCCGGATCCGGCACCGAGGACACCCTCTTCGTACCCGTGCTCCGCAAGGGGCGCGACGAGACACACACGTCCGCCGCCGCGCTCGCCGAACTGCATGTGCGCGGCAAGGCGGTCGACTGGGCGGCGTACTTCTCGGGCACCGGCGCCCGCCGCGTCGACCTGCCCACCTACGCCTTCCAAGGACAGCGCTACTGGCCGCACGTCTCCGAGGACCGGACGGTCGTTGGCGGCGAGGGCGGCAACACCCCCGAAGAGGCCCGGTTCTGGGACGCCGTCGAACGCGAGGACCTGCAGTCGCTCGTCGACGCCGTGCGCCCCGACGACTCCGCCCCGCTGGCCGACGTGCTCCCAGCGCTCGCCGCCTGGCGACGGCAGAGCCGCGACAACTCCACGGCCGACGAGTGGCGTTACGGCATCAGCTGGAAGCCTGCCACGGCCGGCCCCGCGGGACAGCCGTCGGGCAACGCGCTGACGGGCAATTGGATCGTCGCCGTACCCAGCGGCGCCGGTGACGACCCCTCGGTGCGCAGCACGGACGGCCTCGTGCGCAGCACGGTCGACGCCCTCGCCGCGCACGGCGCCACGGTGCTGCCGCTGCGGATCGACGCCGCCGCCACCGACCGCACGGCACTCGCGCACGAACTCGCCCAGGCCCTTCAGGACTCCGGGCAGCCGGCCGGCGTGCTCTCCCTCCTGGCCCTGGACGAGGAGCCGCACCCCACCCATCCCGTCGTAGCAGCCGGCATGGCCGGCACGCTGGCGCTGGTCCAGGCTCTCGGCGACGCGGAGATCGACGTGCCGCTCTGGCTCGTCACCCGCGGAGCCGTCTCCGTCGGCCGCTCCGACCCGCTGACCAGTGCCGCCCAGTCCGCGCTGTGGGGGCTCGGCCGGGTCGTCGGCCTGGAGTGCGCCCACCGCTGGGGCGGACTGGTCGACCTGCCGGCCACGCTCGACGAGCGCGCGGCCGGTCGGCTGTGCGCGGTCCTCGCCGACGGCGGCGAGGACCAGGCGGCGGTGCGCTCCTCCGGAACCTTCGTACGCCGACTCGTCCGCGACCCCCGAGGGGAGGGCACCGACGGCTCGACGTGGACGCCCCGCGGCACCGCACTCATCACCGGCGGCACCGGCGCGCTCGGCAGCCACGTGGCCCGCTGGCTGGCCAAGAGCGGCGCGGAGCGCCTGATCCTCACCAGCCGACGGGGTCCCGACGCACCCGGAGTCACCGAACTGGTCGACGAACTCCAGGAGTTCGGCACCCAGGTGACCGTCGTCGCCTGTGACATCGCCGACCGGGCGGCCGTCGCCGCACTGATCGAGCAGACCACCGCCACGCCGGACACGGACGGCGAGGAGAGCGCCCTGCGGACCGTCGTGCACGCCGCGGGCGTCGGTACGGCCACGCTGCTGTCCGAAGCCACCACGGAGACACTCGCCGCGGAGCTGTCCGCCAAGGTCGCCGGCGCCGTCCACCTGGACGAACTGCTCGAAGGCCACGACCTCGACGCCTTCGTCGTCTTCTCCTCCGTCGCCGGAGTCTGGGGAAGCGGCGGCCAGAGCGGCTACGCCGCCGCCAACGCCTACCTCGACGGACTCGTCCAGCGCCGCAGGGCACGCGGCGTCCCCGCGACCGCGGTCGCCTGGGGCGCCTGGGCCGGCGGCGGCATGGCCGACGGCGAGGAGGGTGAGCAGCTGCTGCGCCTGGGCATCCGCTCCATGGCGCCCGCCCCCGCGATCACCGCGCTGCAGCGGGCACTCGACTGCGACGACACCCTGGTGACGGTCGCGGACGTGGACTGGGCGCGCTTCGTGCCGGTCTTCACCGCGGCCCGCCCGCGCCCGCTGATCGGTGACCTCGCCGAGGCGCGCGAGGCGCTGACGACCCCCGCGGGACCCGACGGGACGACCGGCCCGGCAGAGGGCACGTCCCCGCTGGGCGAACGGCTCGGGCACCTGGGCGCGGCCGAGCGCACCGAGGCACTGACCGAACTCGTCAGGGGCCAGGCCGCCGTCGTACTCGGACACGGCTCGGTGGACGGAGTCGAGCCCGACCGGGCGTTCCGCGAGCTCGGCTTCGACTCGCTCACCGCCGTCGAACTGCGTAACAGGCTTGCCGCCGAGACGGGCCTGAGCCTCCCGAGCACCATGGTCTTCGACCACCCGACGCCGGCCGTCCTCGCTCGGTTCCTCGACGCCGAGCTCACCTCCGGACTCGGGGACGCGTACGGCGCGTCCGACACCCGCCAGGTATCCGCCGCGGGCACCCGCGCTCCGGCCGGCAACACCGCGGCCGCCGAGGACGACGACCTGATCGCCATCGTCGGCATGAGCTGCCGCTACCCCGGCGAGGTCGAGAGCCCCGAGGACCTGTGGCGGTTCCTCGCCGCAGGCGGCGACGGCATCACCGGCTTCCCCACGGCCCGCGGCTGGGACCTGGAAGGCATCTACGACCCCGACCCGGCCAACCCCGGTACGAGCTACACCCTCCAAGGCGGCTTCCTGCACGGGGCGGGCGATTTCGACGCCGGCTTCTTCGGGATCTCCCCGCGCGAGGCCCTGGCGATGGACCCGCAGCAGCGGCTGCTCCTCGAAGCCTCCTGGGAGGTCTTCGAGCGTGCGGGCATCGACCCGACGTCGGTGCGCGGCGAGCAGATCGGCGTCTTCGCCGGAGCCTCCTCGTCCGGCTACGGCGCCGGCGCCGCCCAGACCCCCGAGGGCGGCGAGGGCCACCTCATCACGGGCACCGCGACCAGCGTGGTATCCGGCCGCATCGCGTACATGATGGGCCTGGAGGGCCCCGCGGTGACGGTCGACACCGCGTGCTCGTCGTCCCTGGTCGCCCTGCACTTCGCCGCGCAGGCCCTGCGCCAGGGCGAGTGCAGCATGGCGCTCGCGGGCGGCGTCGCGCTCCTCGCGACCCCGGCCGCGTTCGTGGAGTTCTCCCGCCAGCGCGGCCTCGCGGCCGACGGCCGCTGCAAGCCCTTCGCGGAGGCGGCGGACGGCACCGGCTGGTCCGAGGGCGTGGGCGTGCTCCTCGTGGAGCGCCTCTCCGACGCACGGCGCCTCGGCCACGAGGTCCTGGCGGTGGTCCGGGGCAGCGCGATCAACCAGGACGGTGCGTCCAACGGCCTGACGGCCCCGAACGGCCCGTCCCAGCAGCGCGTGATCCGCCAGGCCCTGGCGAACGCCGGCCTGTCCGCGTCGCAGGTGGACGCGGTGGAGGCACACGGCACGGGCACCCGCCTCGGCGACCCGATCGAGGCCCAGGCGCTCATCGCGACCTACGGTCAGGAACGGGCCGACGGCCGTCCGCTGTGGCTGGGTTCGATCAAGTCCAACATCGGCCACGCCGCGGCGGCGGCCGGCGTGGGCGGCATCATCAAGATGGTCATGGCGATGCGGGAGGGCGTCCTGCCGCAGACACTCCACGTGGACGAGCCGTCCACGCACGTCGACTGGTCGGCGGGTGCTGTTGAGCTGCTGACGGAGTCGGTGGCGTGGCCGGAGACGGGTGAGCCGCGTCGTGCGGGCGTCTCGTCCTTCGGCATCAGCGGCACGAATGCGCATGTGCTGCTGGAGCAGGCGCCGGTGGAGACGGAGCTGGAGGCGGTTGTGGCTCCGGTGGGGTTGCCGGTGGTGCCGTGGGTGGTGTCGGCGAAGTCGGAGGCGGGGCTGTCGGGGCAGGTGGAGCGGCTGCGGTCGTTCGTTGCCGGGCGCCCTGAGCTGTCGCCGGTGGATGTGGGCTTCTCGCTGGTGACGTCGCGTGCGGGGCTGGGGCACCGGGCGGTACTGGTCGGGGACCGGGTGGCGCGGGGTGTGGCCTCGGCTGGCAGGACAGGTGTGCTGTTCTCGGGCCAGGGTTCGCAGCGGGCGGGCATGGGCCGGGAGTTGTACGAGTCGTATCCCGTCTTCGCGGATGCGTTCGACGCGGTCTGCGCGGAGCTGGACCGCCACCTGGAAACGCCTCTGCGCGAGGTCGTCTTCGAGGATGGTGAGCTGCTGGATCAGACTCAGTTCACCCAGGCCGGTCTGTTCGCCCTCGAAGTAGCGCTGTTCGAGCTGGTGACATCATGGGGCGTTAAGCCGGATTACCTGCTGGGCCACTCCATTGGTGAGCTGTCGGCCGCGTACGTGGCCGGGGTGTTGTCTCTCGAAGACGCTGCCGCTCTCGTGGCGGCCCGGGGCCGTCTGATGCAGGCGCTCCCGACGGACGGGGCGATGGTTTCCTTGCTGGCGGCGGAGGGCGAGGTGCTCCCGCTGCTGGTCGAGGGCGTCTCGATCGCTGCGCTCAATGGCCCGCGTTCCACGGTTGTCTCGGGTGACGAGGCGGCCGTCCTGCGGATCGCCGCGCACTTCGAGGGCGAGGGCCGCAAGACCAAGCGTCTGCGGGTGAGCCATGCCTTCCACTCGCCGCGCATGGACGCCATGCTGGACGATTTCCGGGCGGTCGCGCAGGGGCTGACGTTCAACGTCCCGCAGTTGGCCATCGTCTCGGACGTGACGGGTGAGGTTCTGTCGGCGGATGAGGTCCAGGACCCGGAGTACTGGGTTCGCCATGTCCGCGAGGCTGTGCGGTTCCTGGACGGCGTCCGGATGCTGGAGACGGAGGGTGTGACCAGGTTCCTGGAGCTGGGTCCGGACGGTGTGCTTTCCGCGATGGCGCAGGACTGCGTCGTCACCTCTGACTCCGGCTCCGGCGAGGCCACCTTCGTTCCTGTGCTCCGGAAGGACCGTGAGGAGCCGGGCTCGCTGGTCACCGCGTTGGCCGAGCTGTACGTCCAGGGTGCGGGAGTTGACTGGCCGGCGTACTTCACCGGTACCGGTGCGCGCCGGGTCGAACTGCCCACCTACGCCTTCCAGCGGCAGTGGTACTGGGCTGCGGCGCCGACGACGCTTCTCGGCGACATGACCGGTGTCGGTCAGCACTCCACGGAGCACCCGCTCCTGGGCGCGGCGATATCGCTGGCCGAGGGTGACGGGCTCGTGCTGACGGGCCGCCTCTCACTTCAGTCGCATGCGTGGCTTGCGGATCACGTGGTGCTGGGTTCGGTGTTGTTGCCGGGTACGGCTTTTGTGGATTTGGCGTTGTATGCGGGTGAGCGGGTTGGTTGTGGGGGGCTTGAGGAGTTGACGCTGGAGGCGCCGTTGGTGCTGCCTGAGCGTGGTGGGGTGTCGGTTCAGTTGTCGGTGGCGGCGGCGGGTGCGGACGGTCGTCGTGTGGTGAGTGTGCATTCGCGGCCGGCTGATGATGCCGAGGGCGAGTGGGTGTGTCATGCCCGGGGTGCGCTGTCGGCCGAGGCCGAGGCCGAGGCCGGGGCTGCGGGTGAGGGGCTTGAGGTATGGCCCCCGCGCGACGCGGTGGCCGTGGACGTCGAGGGCTTCTACGAAGGACTCGCCGGACTGGGATACGGGTACGGCCCGGTGTTCCAGGGGCTGCAGTCCGTCTGGAAGCGCGACGACGAGGTGTTCGCGGAGGTGTCCCTCCCCGAGGGCGGAGACGTCGACGGGTTCGGCGTGCACCCCGCCCTGCTGGACGCCGCGCTGCACGCCATGGGACTGACGTCCAAAGACAGCGGGACGAGCGAGGGTGGTTCGCCGGGTCTGCCGTTCGCATGGTCGGGGGTGTCGCTCTCGGCGGTGGGTGCGCGGGTGTTGCGGGTGCGGATCGTGCGTTCGGGTTCGGGTGTGTCGTTGTTGTTGGCCGATGGTTCGGGTGCGCATGTGGCATCGGTGGAGTCGTTGGCGTTGCGTCCGGTGACTGCGGAGCAGTTGCGGGGTGCTGGTGGTGGTGATGTGGCTCGGGATGCGTTGTTCCGGGTGGAGTGGTCGGCGGTGTCTGTGCCTGTGGTCGTGGATGTGGATGCGTCTGGGCTGCGGGTGGTCGAGGGCCTGGGCGTGGGTGTCGGGGAGGGTGTGGTCGCGCGGACGCATGAGGCAGTAGTCCGGGCGTTGGAGGTGGCGCAGGGCTGGCTGGTGGATGAAGGGGCTGGTCAGGGGCGGTTGGTGGTGGTGACGCGTGGTGCGGTGGCCTGTGCTGATGGCGAGGTGCCGGATCCGGTGCAGGCTGCGGTGTGGGGTCTGCTGAGGACGGCGCAGTCGGAGAACCCGGATCGTTTCGTCCTGGTCGATCTTGATGGGGGTGAGGCGTCGCGTGCGGTGCTGGCTGCCGTTGTGGCTTCGGGTGAGCCGCAGGTGGCGGTGCGGCGTGGTGAGGTGTTTGTGCCGCGCCTGGCGAGGGCGGCTGTCGACGCCGGGCGGCCGGTGGGTGATCTTGATGGTGCGGGCACGGTCCTGGTGACGGGTGCCAGTGGTGCGCTGGGTGGTCTGGTGGCCCGGCACCTGGTGACGGAGCGGGGTGTGCGTCATCTGCTTCTGGTGTCGCGTCGTGGGGAGCAGGCTCCGGGTGCTGCCGATTTGGTGGCGGAGCTCGTGGATCTGGGTGCTGCGGTGCGGGTGGCCGCGTGTGACGTGGCCGACCGTGAGGCGCTGGCGGCGGTACTGGCAGACGTATCCGTCGAGCATCCGCTCGTAGGCGTCGTGCACACGGCCGGTGTGCTGGACGATGGTGTGCTGTCCTCCCTGACTTCGGAGCGGGTGGGTGCGGTGTTGCGTCCGAAGGTGGACGCGGCGTGGCATCTGCATGAGCTGACGCGTGGCCTGGATCTGTCGATGTTCGTGCTGTTCTCCTCCGCTGCGGCGACGCTGGGTTCGGCGGGCCAGGCGAACTACGCGGCGGCGAATGCGTTCCTGGATGCGTTGGCCGAGGTGCGGCGTGGTGAGGGTCTGGCGGGTCAGTCGTTGGCCTGGGGACCGTGGGCCGAAGGCGGCATGCTGGGGCAGCTCGGCGACGCCGACCTGCAGCGCATGGCCCGCGCAGGTCTCCCCGCTCTCACGGCGGAGCAAGGCCTTGCCCTCTTCGACGCCGCCGAGCACACGGGCTGGGGAGCGGTGCTTCCGCTCCGGCTCGACCTCGCGGTGCTCCGCCGGGGGGCCGCGTCCAACGGTGTGGCGCCGCTGCTGCGCGGCCTTGTACGCGTCCCGAACCGCCGTGCCGCGAAGTCGGCCGTGGCAGAGTCGGCGCTCGCCGACCGGCTTGGTGGCCTTGGCGAGGCTGACCGTACAGCCATGGTCATGGAGCTCGTGCGCGGTGAGGTCGCCCTCGTGCTCGGTCACGCGTCGCGAGACGCCGTCGTGCCGGGGCAGGCGTTCAAGGAGCTCGGCTTCGACTCGCTCACGGCGGTGGAGCTGCGCAATCGGCTCAACGCCGCGACCGGCCTGCGGCTGCCCGCGACGCTCGTCTTCGATTACCCCACGCCCGAAGCGCTGGCCGAGTTCATCCTGGACGAGGTCGCGCCCCGCGAGGACGACCTGGACCATGGGCTCCCCGCGGTGCTGGGCGCGACGGACGAACCCATCGCGATCGTCGGCATGAGCTGCCGCTACCCGGGCGGGGTGCTCAGCCCGGAGGACCTGTGGCAGCTGGCAGTGAACGGCCGCGACGGCATCGCGCCGTTCCCGACCGACCGCGGCTGGGACGTCAGCAGCCTGTACGACCCCGACCCGGACAGCCACGACACGTCGTACACGGCTGAGGGCGGATTCCTCTACGACGCGGGGAAGTTCGACCCGGCGTTCTTCGGCATCTCGCCGAACGAGGCGCTGGCGATGGACCCGCAGCAGCGGCTCCTCCTCGAAGCGACCTGGGAGGCCATCGAGCGGGCCGGCATCGACCCGACGTCCCTGCGCGGCAGCCGTACCGGCGTCTTCGCCGGAATGATGTACCACGACTACGCCTCGCAGGTCGCCTCCGTGCCGGAAGGCGTCGAGGGCTTCCTCGGAATTGGTACGTCGGGCAGCGTCCTGTCCGGCCGAGTGGCGTACACCTTCGGTCTTGAGGGACCGACGATGACGATCGACACGGCGTGCTCGTCGTCGCTGGTCGCCCTCCACCTGGCCGTCCAGGCCCTGCGCAAGGGCGAGTGCACGATGGCGCTGGCCGGCGGTGTGACGGTGATGTCCACCCCTGGCGCGTTCATCGAGTTCTCCCGCCAGGGCGGCCTCGCCTCCGACGGCCGCTGCAAGTCGTTCGCGGCGGGTGCGGACGGCACGGGCTGGTCCGAGGGCGTGGGCGTGCTCCTGGTGGAGCGCCTTTCCGACGCGCGGCGCCTGGGCCACGAGGTGCTGGCCGTCGTGCGCGGCAGTGCGGTGAACCAGGACGGTGCGTCCAACGGACTGACGGCTCCGAACGGCCCGTCCCAGCAGCGTGTCATCCGCCAGGCCCTGGCCGACTCCGGTCTGCTGGCCTCGCAGGTGGACGCGGTGGAGGCGCACGGTACGGGTACGACGCTGGGTGACCCGATCGAGGCGCAGGCGCTCATTGCGACGTACGGTCAGGACCGTCCGGAGGACCGGCCGCTGTGGCTCGGTTCGCTGAAGTCGAACATCGGTCACACGCAGGCCGCCGCGGGCGTCGCCGGGATCATCAAGATGGTCATGGCGATGCGGGAGGGTGTGCTGCCGCAGACCCTGCACGTGGACGAGCCGACGCCGCAGGTGGACTGGTCGGCGGGTGCTGTTGAGCTGCTGACGGAGTCCGTGGCGTGGCCGGAGACGGGGGACGCGCGTCGCGCGGGTGTCTCGTCGTTCGGTGTGAGCGGCACGAACGCGCATGTGGTGCTGGAGGAGGCGCCGGAGGCGGAGGAGCCGGCGGCGGTTGTGGCTCCGGTGGCATTGCCGGTGGTGCCGTGGGTGGTGTCGGCGAAGTCGGAGGCAGGGCTGTCGGGGCAGGTGGAGCGGCTGCGGTCGTTCGTTGCCGGGCGCCCGGAGCTGTCGCCGGTGGATGTCGGTTTCTCGCTGGTGACATCGCGTGCGGCGCTGGAGCACCGGGTGGTGCTGCTCGGCGGCGAGCGGGTGGCCGAGGGTTCTGTTTCGCCCGGCAGGACGGGTGTGCTGTTCTCGGGTCAGGGTTCGCAGCGGGCGGGCATGGGCCGTGAGTTGTACGAGTCGTATCCCGCCTTCAGCCAGGCGTTCGACGCGGTGTGTGCGGAGCTGGACCGGCACCTGGAGACGCCTCTTCGCGGGGTGGTCTTCGAGGGGGGTGAACTGCTGGATCAGACCCAGTTCACCCAGGCCGGTCTGTTCGCCCTCGAAGTCGCGCTGTTCGAGCTGGTGACGTCATGGGGCGTGAAGCCGGATTACCTGCTGGGTCACTCGATCGGTGAGCTGTCGGCCGCGTACGTCGCCGGGGCGCTGTCCCTCGAAGACGCTGCCGCTCTCGTAGCCGCGCGGGGTCGTCTGATGCAGGCGCTCCCGACCGGTGGGGCGATGGTGTCGTTGCAGGCCGCGGAGGACGAGGTGCTCCCGCTGCTGGTCGACGGCGTCTCGATCGCCGCCCTCAACGGACCGCGCTCCACCGTGATTTCGGGTGACGTGGCGGCGGTTCTTGAGATCGCCGCGCACTTCGAGATCGAAGGTCGTAAGACCAAGCGTCTGCGAGTGAGCCATGCCTTCCACTCGCCGCGTATGGACGCGATGCTGGACGACTTCCGCACGGTCGCGCAGGGGCTGAGCTTCAACGCGCCGCAGCTGGCCATTGTCTCGGACGTGACGGGTGAGATTCTGTCGGCGGATGAGGTCCAGGACCCGGAGTACTGGGTGCGCCACGTCCGTGAGGCTGTCCGGTTCCTGGACGGCATTCGCACGCTGGAAGCGGAAGGTGTGACCGCGTTCCTGGAGCTGGGCCCGGACGGTGTGCTGTCCGCGATGGCGCAGGACTGTGTGACGTCCGGCTCCGAGGACGGTGATGAGCTCGCCTTCGTACCCGCTCTGCGCAAGAACCGCGGCGAGCCCGATGCCCTTCTCGCCGCTCTCGCTGAACTTCATGTGCGTGGCCGGGTGGTTGACTGGTCGGCGTACTTCGCCGGTGCCGGTGCCCGTCGCGTGGATCTGCCCACCTATACCTTCCAGCATGAGCAGTTCTGGCTGGTGTCGTCGCCGGTCGGGTTGAGTGATGCACGGGCGCTGGGGCAGAGCGCGGGGGAGCACCCGTTGCTGGGTGCGAAGGTGGTGCCGGCTCAGGGGGACGAGTTCCTGTTCACGAGTCGGTTGTCCGTGGACTCGCATGCGTGGCTGGCCGATCACGTGGTGATGGGCTCGGTGCTGCTGCCGGGTACCGCGTTCGTGGACATGGCGCTCCACGTGGGAGAAGCCGTCGGCTGTGGGGTGTTGGGTGATCTGACACTCCAGGCGCCGTTGGTGCTCCCTGAGCACGGCGCGGTGGCCGTGCAGGTGGCCGTGGGTGCTGTCGAAAGTGACGGAAGCCGTGCGGTGACGGTGCATTCGCGGCCGGCGGAGGACGCCGACGCGGAGTGGACACAGCACGCGGTCGGAACGCTGTCCGCGGGACTAGTGGCCGTGAGTGAGGCGCTGGAGCAGTGGCCGCCGCGCGACGCGGTGGCCGTCGAGACGACGGGTCTGTACGACGACCTTGCGGAACTGGGCCTCGGATACGGCCCGGTGTTCCAGGGGCTTCGGGCCGCCTGGCGGAAGGGCGACGACGTGTACGCCGAAGTGGCTCTCCCCGAAGGGGTGGATGCCACCGGGTTCGGTATGCATCCGGCGCTGCTCGACGCCGCGCTCCACGCCCTGGGCCTGCCGGGTGGCGTCGACGCCGGTGCGGAGGCCGGTGCGGCGGGGCTGCCGTTCGCGTGGGGCGGGGTCACGGTCTCCGCTGTGGGCGCGACGGTCCTGCGGGTCCGGATCAGCCCTGCGGGCTCCGGTGTGTCCCTGACCGTGGCCGACGGTGCTGGTGCCCCGGTTGCCCAGGTCGATTCGCTCGCGCTGCGCGCGGTGTCGCAGGAGCAGGTCGCCTCGGCCGGCCATAGCGCAACCCGTGACGCCCTGTTCCAGGTGGACTGGGTCGGGCACGCGGTGACGGAGGAGAGGGCAGAGGCGCGCTGGGCCGTGCTCGGCGACACGGTTGCCGTGCCGGGTGTGCGTTACGCCGATCTGGAGGCGCTCGCCGCCGCACTCGGTGCAGGCGAGTCGGTGCCGGGCGTGGTGGCGGTGTCGTTCGCCGGTGCCGGTACGGCTACGGCTACGGGTGTGGGCACGGACGAAGGCATCGGTGGCGCCGGTGACGTCGTTTCCCGCACGCATGAAGTAGCCGGTGGCGCACTGGAGTTGGTGCGGGGCTGGCTGGCGGATGAGCGGTTCGGACAGTCGCGGCTGGTGGTCGTGACCCGTGGTGCGGTGGCTTGTGGTGGGGCTGAGGTGCCGGATCCGGTGCAGGCTGCGGTGTGGGGTCTGCTGCGTACGGCGCACACGGAGTACCCCGACCGTTTCGTCCTCGCCGATCTCGACCCGGCACTGGCCGAAGGCATGGCCGGAGACTTGACCGCTGACCTCGACGGCGATGCGGCGTCGCGTGCGGTGCTGCCTGCGGCGGTGGCCTCGGGTGAGCCGCAGGTGGCGGTGCGGCGTGGTGAGGTGTTTGTGCCGCGCCTGGCGAGGGCGGCTGTCGACGCCGGGCGGCCGGTGGGTGATCTTGATGGTGCGGGCACGGTCCTGGTGACGGGTGCCAGTGGTGCGCTGGGTGGTCTGGTGGCCCGGCACCTGGTGACGGAGCGGGGTGTGCGTCATCTGCTTCTGGTGTCGCGTCGTGGGGAGCAGGCTCCGGGTGCTGCCGATTTGGTGGCGGAGCTCGTGGATCTGGGTGCTGCGGTGCGGGTGGCTGCGTGTGACGTGGCCGACCGTGAGGCGCTGGCGGCGGTACTGGCAGACGTATCCGTCGAGCATCCGCTCGTAGGCGTCGTGCACACGGCCGGTGTGCTGGACGATGGTGTGCTGTCCTCCCTGACTTCGGAGCGTCTGGGTGCGGTGTTGCGTCCGAAGGTGGACGCGGCGTGGCATCTGCATGAGTTGACGCGTGGCCTGGATCTGTCGATGTTCGTGCTGTTCTCCTCCGCGGCCGGTGTGTTCGGTGGTGCTGGTCAGGCGAACTATGCGGCGGCGAATGCGTTCCTGGATGCGTTGGCCGAGGTGCGGCGTGGTGAGGGTCTGGCGGGTCAGTCGTTGGCCTGGGGCCCGTGGGCCGAAGGCGGCATGCTGGGGCAGCTCGGCGACGCCGATGCGCAGCGCATGGCCCGGTCCGGCGTTCCGCCGCTCTCGGCCGAGCAGGGCATCGCACTCTTCGACGCCGCCGAAGGCGCTGGGCGCGCGGCGCTGGTGCCTGTGCGGCTCGACCTCCCGGTGTGGCGCAAGCGCGCCGCCACGGAGGGAGTGCCGCACCTCTTCCGCGGGCTGGTCCGTGTCCCCGGCCGCCGTGCGGCCACCTCGGGAGAGTCCGGATCGAGCTTCGCCGTACGCCTGTCCGGTATGTCGCCCGACGAGCGGATCCGTTTCGTCGACGGCCTGGTTCGCGGCCAGGTCGCGGCGGTGCTCGGTTACGGCTCCGGCGAGGCGATCAAGTCCCGGAGCGCGTTCAAGGAGCTCGGCTTCGACTCGCTGACCGCTGTCGAACTGCGCAACCGGCTCAACACGGCTACGGGCCTCCGCCTGCCGGCGACCCTCGTCTTCGACTACCCGACGCCGAGCGAACTGACGGAGTTCCTGGTCGCCGAGGCGCTGGGCGCGGAGCCCGAGGCGGCCGCGACCGCTCCGGTGACGCGGCTCGCGGACGACGAGCCGATCGCGATCGTCGGCATGGCTTGCCGCTACCCCGGCGGGGTGACCGACCCCGAGGGCCTCTGGCAGCTGGTCGCCACGGCAGGGGATGGAATCGCGGGATTCCCGACCGACCGTGGCTGGAACCTGGACGGCCTCTACGAACCGGACGCCGACCAGGAAGGCAAGTCCCGCACCATCGAGGGCGGATTCCTCTACGAGGCGGGGAAGTTCGACCCGGCGTTCTTCGGGATCTCGCCGCGTGAGGCGCTGGCGATGGACCCGCAGCAGCGGCTGCTCCTGGAGACCTCCTGGGAGGCCGTCGAGCGTGCGGGCATCGACCCGGCCTCGCTGCGCGGGAGCCGGACCGGTGTCTTCGCCGGCCTGATGTACCACGACTACGCGGCTCGGCTCGGCTCCGTGCCCGACGGCGTCGAGGCGTTCATCGGCACGGGCAACTCGGGCAGCGTGGCGTCCGGCCGTGTCTCGTACACGTTCGGCTTCGAGGGGCCTGCGGTGACCGTGGACACGGCGTGCTCGTCGTCCCTGGTCGCGCTGCACTGGGCGATCCAGGCGCTGCGCTCGGGCGAGTGCTCGATGGCGTTGGCCGGCGGTGTCACCGTCATGGCGACCCCGGCGACGTTCGTGGAGTTCTCGCGGCAGCGGGGGCTCGCGGCCGACGGTCGTTGCAAGGCGTTCGCCGATGCGGCGGACGGCACCGGCTGGTCCGAGGGTGTCGGCATGCTCCTGGTGGAGCGGCTCTCCGATGCCCGCCGCAATGGTCACCAGGTCCTGGCGGTGGTGCGGGGCAGTGCGGTGAACCAGGACGGTGCGTCGAATGGTCTGACGGCTCCGAACGGTCCGTCGCAGCAGCGGGTGATCCGGGCCGCGTTGGCGAACGCCGGTCTGTCGGCGTCGCAGGTGGACGCGGTGGAGGCGCACGGCACGGGCACCCGTCTCGGTGACCCGATCGAGGCGCAGGCGCTGATCGCGACGTACGGTCAGGAGCACCCGGAGGACCGGCCGCTGCTGCTCGGCTCGATCAAGTCGAACATCGGTCACACCCAGGCCGCCGCGGGCGTCGCCGGAATCATCAAGATGGTCCAGGCGGTACGCCATGGAGTGCTGCCCCAGACGCTGCATGTGGATGCGCCGTCGTCGCAGGTGGACTGGTCGGCAGGGTCGGTGGAGCTGGTTACGGAGCAGCGTGCCTGGCCGGTGACGGGTCAGCCGCGGCGTGCTGCGGTGTCCTCGTTCGGGATCAGCGGTACGAACGCGCATGTGATCGTGGAGCAGGCTCCGGAGGTCGAGGAGCCGGAGGCGGTTGTGGCTCCGGTGGTGTTGCCGGTGGTGGGTGCGGGTGTGCCGCTGGTGCTGTCGGGCAAGTCGGAGGGTGCGCTGCGGGCGCAGGCGGAGCGGTTGCGGCTGGCGGTGGAGGGCGGTCGTGTGCTGCCGGAACTGTCGGCTGTGGGGCGGTTGTTGGCGCTTGGCCGGTCGCGGTTCGAGCATCGTGCGGTGGTGCTTGCGGGTGGTGTGGAGGAGTTGCGGTCGGGTCTGGAGACGGTGGCGCTGGGTGCCGGTTCGGGCGCGGGTGTGGTGCGTGGTGTGGCCGGGGTTTCGGCTCGTCCGGTGTTCGTGTTCCCGGGTCAGGGTGCGCAGTGGGCGGGTATGGCGGCTGGGCTGTTGGAGTCGTCTCCGGTGTTCGCGGCGCGGATGGCGGAGTGCGGGGCGGCTCTGGATCCGTTCACGGACTGGCAGTTGCTGGACGTCGTGCGTGGTGCGGAGGGTGCCCCGGGCTTCGATCGCGTCGACGTGGTGCAGCCGGTCCTGTGGGCGGTGATGGTGTCGCTCGCGGAGTTGTGGCGGGCATGCGGTGTGGAGCCGGCGGCGGTGATCGGTCACTCGCAGGGTGAGATCGCGGCGGCGGTGGTTGCGGGTGGTCTGTCGCTGGAGGACGGTGCGCGGGTGGTGGCCCTGCGGTCACGGGCTCTGCTGGCGTTGTCCGGTGGTGGCGGCATGGTTTCGGTGTCGCTTCCGGTCGCGGAGGTCCGCGAGCGCCTCACGGCCTGGGGCGGACGGATCTCGGTGGCCGCGGTCAATGGCCCGTCTTCTGTGGTGGTGTCGGGTGAGCCGGATGCGTTGGAGGAGCTGGTCGCGTCCTGCACGGAGCAGGGAGTCCGGGCGAAGAGGATCGCGGTGGACTATGCCTCGCATTCGGCCCAGGTGGAGCTGATCGAGAACGAGCTGGCGGAGTTGCTGGCGGGGGTTGCGCCGGTTGCGGGCCGGGTGCCGTTCTACTCCACGCTGACCGGCGGTCTGCTGGACGACACGACGGGCCTGGACGGCGGTTACTGGTATCGCAATCTGCGTTCCACGGTGGAGTTCGAGCAGGCGGTGCGGGCGGCGGTGGGTGATGGTCTGTCCGTGTTCATCGAGGTGAGCCCGCACCCGGTCCTCAACCTCGGATTGCAGGAGACCTTCGAGGAGGCCGGCCAGAACGACGCGGTCGCGCTGGGCACCCTGCGGCGCGACGAGGACGAGGCACGCCGCTTCATGACCTCACTGTCCGAAGCACACGTCCACGGGGTCGAGCTGAACTGGGAGGCGATGTTCGCGGGGCAGCAGGCCATGCACGTGGACCTGCCTACCTACCCCTTCCAGCGCGAGCGCTACTGGCTGAGTGGTGCCCTCGGGCAGGGGAACCTGGACGTGTCGTCCGCAGGAATCGACTCGGTCGACCACGCGCTGCTGTCGGGTGCGGTCGGTCTCGCGGGTACCGATGGCGTCCTGCTGACCGGCCGGCTGTCGGTCGAGATGCATCCGTGGCTTGCGGATCACGCGGTGTGGGGTTCGGTGCTGCTGCCGGGCACCGCGTTCGTGGAACTGGCGCTGCACGCAGCTGACCAGGTCGGATGCGACCTGGTGGAAGAGCTCACCATCGAGGCCCCGCTGGTCTTCAACGACCAGAGCGCGGTCGCCGTCCAGGTCGCGGTCGCCGCGGCCGACGAGTCCGGGCGACGTGACCTGACGGTGTACTCGCGTCCCGCCGATGCCGCGGACGGAGTCTGGACACGGCATGCGAGCGGTGTGTTGGCCGAGGTCGCCGTGCCGGTGGCGGAAGAGCTGACACAGTGGCCGCCGGCGGGCGCCCAGGCGGTGACGATCGACGCTCTGTACGAGGAACTCGCCGATTCGGGCTACGAGTACGGTCCGCTGTTCCAGGGCCTGCGTTCGGCCTGGCGACAGGGCGGTGCTGTCTTCGCCGAGGTGGTGCTGCCCGAGGGGGCGGATGCCGAGGGCTTCGGGTTGCATCCGGCGCTGTTGGATTCGGCCTTGCACGCGATCGGGCTCGCTGCCGATGGTGACCCAGAGGCGGTCGAGGGCGGTGTGGGTCTGCCGTTCGCGTGGTCGGGGGTGTCGCTCTCGGCGGTGGGTGCGCGGGTGTTGCGGGTGCGGATCGTGCGTTCGGGTTCGGGTGTGTCGTTGTTGTTGGCCGATGGTTCGGGTGCGCATGTGGCGTCGGTGGAGTCGTTGGCGTTGCGTCCGGTGACTGCGGAGCAGTTGCGGGGTGCTGGTGGTGGTGATGTGGCTCGGGATGCGTTGTTCCGGGTGGAGTGGTCGGCGGTGTCTGTGCCTGTGGTCGTGGATGTGGATGTGTCTGGGCTGCGGGTGGTCGAGGGCCTGGGCGTGGGTGTCGGGGAGGGTGTGGTCGCGCGGACGCATGAGGCGGTAGTCCGGGCGTTGGAGGTGGCGCAGGGCTGGCTGGCGGATGAGGAGGCTGGTCAGGGGCGGTTGGTGGTGGTGACGCGGGGTGCGGTGGCTTGTGGTGGGGCTGAGGTGCCGGATCCGGTGCAGGCTGCGGTGTGGGGTCTGCTGCGTACGGCGCAGTCGGAGAACCCGGATCGTTTTGTCCTGGTGGATCTTGATGGGGGTGAGGCGTCGCGTGCGGTGCTGTCCGCTGTGGTGGCTTCGGGTGAGCCGCAGGTGGCGGTGCGGCGTGGTGAGGTGTTTGTGCCGCGCCTGGCGAGGGCGGCTGTGGACGCCGGGCGGGCGGTGGGTGATTTGGGTGGTGCGGGCACGGTTCTGGTGACGGGTGCCAGTGGTGTTCTGGGTGGTCTGGTGGCCCGGCATCTGGTGACGGAGCGGGGTGTGTGTCATCTGTTGTTGGTGTCGCGTCGTGGGGGGCAGGCTCCGGGCACTTCGGAGTTGATCGCAGAGCTTACGGATCTGGGTGCTGCGGTGCGGGTGGCTGCGTGTGATGTGGCTGACCGTGAGGCTTTGGCGGCGGTGCTGGCAGACGTATCCGTCGAGCATCCGCTGATGGGTGTCGTGCATACGGCCGGTGTGCTGGACGATGGTGTGTTGTCTTCCCTGACTTCGGAGCGTCTGGGTGCGGTGTTGCGTCCGAAGGTGGATGCGGCGTGGCATTTGCATGAGTTGACGCGTGGCCTGGATCTGTCGTTGTTTGTGTTGTTCTCGTCTGCGGCTGGTGTGTTTGGTGGTGCGGGTCAGGCGAATTATGCGGCGGCGAATGCGTTCTTGGATGCGTTGGCGGGGGTGCGGCGTGGTGAGGGTTTGGTGGGTCAGTCGTTGGCGTGGGGGTTGTGGGCGCAGGCGAGTGGGATGACGGGGCAGTTGGGTGAGGGGGATCTGCGGCGGTTGGCGCGGGGTGGTCTGGTGCCGTTGTCGTCGGGTCAGGGTTTGGGGTTGTTCGATGTGGCGGGGGGTGTGGATGCGTCGGTGGTGGTGCCGGTCCGGGTGGATGTGGCGGCGTTGCGGGCGCGTCCGGAGTTGACGCCGTTGTTGTTGCGTGGGTTGGTGCGGGTGCCGAGTCGGCGGGTGGCGGCGTCGGGCGCGGATCAGTCGGAGTCCTTCGCGCGCACGCTCCTCGCACTCCCCGAAACCGAACAGCGTGACCTCGTGCTGGATCTCGTGCGTGCGGAGGCTGCGGCAGTGCTCGGCCATGCCTCGGGCGACGCGGTGCAGCCCCAGCGGGCCTTCACCGAGCTGGGTTTCGACTCGCTCACGGCCATCGAACTCCGCAACCGGATGAGCGGGGCCTCCGGGCTGCGCCTGCCGGCGACCCTCGTGTTCGACTATCCGACACCGGTCGCGATGGCCGATCACATCCGCGCCGAGATCGTCGGCGATCAGGCGGCGAGAGCCGTACCTTCGGCTCCCGTGGCCGTCGACACGGCGGATGACCCGGTCGTCATCGTCGGTATGAGCTGCCGGTTCCCCGGCGGCGCCGAATCGCCGGACAAGCTCTGGGACCTGGTGGCCACCGGTGGCGAGGGAATCACCGGACTGCCCACGGACCGTAACTGGGACATCGACGCGTTGTACGACCCCGACCCGGACCGCCTGGGTACGTCGTTCACCCGCGAGGGCGGATTCCTGCACGACGCCGCGGAGTTCGACCCCGGCTTCTTCGGGATCTCGCCGCGTGAGGCGCTGGCGATGGACCCGCAGCAGCGGCTTCTGCTCGAAGGTTCCTGGGAGGCAATCGAGTCCGCGGGCATCGATCCGGGCTCGCTGCGCGGCAGCAGCACCGGCGTCTTTGCGGGTCTGATGTACCACGACTACGTGGCGCAACTGGCCACCGTGCCCGAAGGAGTCGAGGGATACCTCGCGACAGGCACCTCGGGCAGTGTCGTCTCCGGCCGCGTCTCCTACACGCTTGGCCTTGAGGGTCCCGCGGTGACGGTGGACACGGCGTGCTCGTCGTCCCTGGTAGCCCTGCATCTCGCGGCGCAGGCGCTGCGGTCGGGTGAGTGCTCGATGGCGCTCGCCGGCGGCGCGAGCGTCATGGCCACGCCCGGCAGCTTCATCGAGTTCTCGCGTCAGCGTGGTCTGGCTGCTGACGGTCGCTGCAAGTCGTTCGCGGCCGGGGCCGACGGCACCGGCTGGGGCGAGGGTGTCGGCATGCTGCTGCTGGAACGGCTCTCCGATGCCCGCCGCAACGGGCACCGCGTCCTCGCGGTGGTCCGTGGTTCTGCGGTGAACCAGGACGGTGCGTCCAATGGTCTGACGGCTCCGAACGGTCCGTCGCAGCAGCGGGTGATCCGGGCTGCGTTGGCGAGTGCGGGTCTGTCGGCGTCGCAGGTGGACGCGGTGGAGGCGCACGGGACGGGTACGACGCTGGGTGACCCGATCGAGGCGCAGGCACTGATCGCGACGTACGGGCAGGAGCGTGCGGAGGACCGGCCGCTGCTGCTGGGCTCGATCAAGTCGAACATCGGTCACACGCAGGCGGCTGCCGGTGTGGCGGGTGTGATCAAGATGGTGCAGGCGATGCGACACGGCCTGGTGCCCGAGACCCTGCATGTGGACGAGCCGACGCCGCAGGTGGACTGGTCGGCAGGTGCTGTTGAGCTGGTCACTGAGCAGCGCGCCTGGCCGGAGACGGGCGAGCCGCGGCGTGCGGGTGTCTCGTCGTTCGGCATCAGTGGCACGAACGCGCATGTGATCGTGGAGCAGGCGCCGGAGGTCGAGGAGCCGGAGGCGGTTGTGGCTCCGGTGGGGTTGCCGGTGGTGCCGTGGGTGGTGTCGGCGAAGTCGGAGGCGGGGCTGTCGGGGCAGGTGGAGCGGCTGCGGTCGTACGTCACCGAGAACCCCGACCTGTCGCCGCTCGACGTCGGCTTCTCGCTGGCGACGACGCGTGCGGCGCTGGAGCACCGGGCGGTCCTGATCGGCGGCGAGCGGACCGTGGAAGGCCCGCTGACTCCCGGTAAGACGGGTGTGTTGTTCTCGGGTCAGGGGTCGCAGCGGGCCGGTATGGGCCGGGAGTTGTACGAGTCGTATCCCGCCTTCAGTGAGGCGTTCGACGCGGTCTGTGTGGAGCTGGACCGGCACCTGGAAATGCCTCTTCGAGAGGTGGTCTTCGAGGGTGGTGAGCTGCTGGATCAGACGCAGTTCACGCAGGCGGGTCTGTTCGCCCTCGAAGTTGCGCTGTTCGAGCTGGTGACGTCGTGGGGCGTTAAGCCGGACTATCTGCTGGGCCACTCGATTGGTGAGCTGTCGGCTGCGTACGTGGCCGGGGTGCTGTCTCTCGAAGATGCTGCCGCTCTCGTAGCCGCGCGAGGTCGTCTGATGCAGGCGCTCCCGACCGGTGGGGCGATGGTGTCGTTGCAGGCCGCGGAGGACGAGGTGCTCCCGCTGCTGGTCGACGGCGTCTCGATCGCCGCCCTCAACGGCCCGCGCTCCACCGTGATTTCCGGTGACGTGGCGGCGGTTCTTGAGATTGCCGCGCACTTCGAGACCGAAGGTCGTAAGACCAAGCGTCTGCGAGTGAGCCATGCCTTCCACTCGCCGCGTATGGACGCGATGCTCGACGACTTCCGTGCGGTCGCGCAGGGGCTGACCTTCAACGCTCCGCAGCTGTCGATCGTGTCGGACGTGACGGGTGGGGTTCTGTCGGCGGAGGAGGTACAGGACCCGGAGTACTGGGTCCGCCACGTTCGCGAAGCGGTGCGCTTCCTGGACGGCATCCGCAGCCTGGAGTCTGCGGGTGTGACCGCGTTCCTGGAGCTGGGTCCCGACGGTGTGCTGTCCGCGATGGCGCAGGACTGTGTGACGTCCGGCTCCGAGGGCGGCGATGAGCTCGCCTTCGTACCCGTCCTCCGCAAGAACCGTGACGAGCCCGACGCACTCCTCACCGCCCTCGCCGAACTCCACGTACGCGGCAGGGCAGTTGACTGGACTGCGTACTTCGCCGGCACCGGCGCCCGACGCGTCGACCTGCCCACCTACGCCTTCCAGCGTCAGCGCTTCTGGCCGGAGGGCGGTGCGTTGCTGATGGGCGGTGCCGGGGCGGCTGCGGCTTCCCTGTCGTCGGACCTGGACGATGCGTTCTGGGCCGCGGTGGAGCAGGAGGACGTGGATGCCTTCGCGGCGGCTCTGGGCTCGGACGAGCTGGAGTCGCTGGGCGCGGCACTGCCCGTGCTCTCTTCATGGCGGCGCAGGTCGAGCGACTTGTCGACCGTGGACTCGTGGCGTTACGAGGTGACGTGGCAGCCGGTTTCGGGTGGTGCCGAGCGTGCGGGACTGGAAGGGTCCTGGCTGGTGGTGTCGCCGTCGGCATGTGCGGATCACCCGGTGGTCGCGGGGATGCGTGCGCGTGGCGGAGAAGTAGTGGAGTGGCTGGTCGACGGTGGTGAGGTGAGCCGTGAGGCGCTCGCCGCACGAATCGCCGAGCAGGGTGCCGACTTCGCCGGCGTTGTGTCGCTGCTGGCCCTGGGGCAGGATGCCCCGACTTCGGGCACGCTGTCGCTGGTGCAGGCGTTGGGCGATGCGGAGTTGTCCGTGCCGTTGTGGTGCGTGACGCGGGGTGCGGTGTCGGTGGGCCGCTCTGATGGTGCGGTGGATGCGGTGCAGGCGCAGGTGTGGGGTCTGGGCCGGGTGGCCGCGCTGGAACAGCCGGGCCGCTGGGGCGGGTTGATCGATCTGCCCGAGACGTTGGACGAGCGGGCGGTGACCCGTGTCTGTACCGCGCTGGCAGGCACAGGAACTGGTACGGGCACGGGCGCCGGCACTGCCGGTGGTGAGGACCAGCTCGTGGTGCGCGCTTCGGGTGTGTACGGGCGTCGTCTGGTGCACGCTCCCGGTAGCAGTCGTCCGGCGTCGGGTGGTTGGTCGCCGCGTGGCACGGTTCTGGTGACGGGCGGGACGGGTGCGCTGGGTACGCATGTGGCCCGTTGGGCGGCCGGTAGTGGTGCTGAGCGGTTGGTGCTGACGAGTCGTCGTGGTCCGGAGGCTCCGGGTGCGGTCGAGTTGGTGGCCGAGCTGGAGGCTTTGGGCGTGGCGGTCGAGGTCTCCGCGTGTGACGTGAGCGACCGGGAGGCGCTGGCCGGGCTGGTGGAGGGGCTTCGCCAGGCCGGTACGCCGGTCCGCTCCGTCATCCACACCGCAGGTGTGGCTGCTTCGCACCCGCTGGACATGCTGGACGACGACGCCTTGGCGGCCGTCCTGTCCGCCAAGGTGACCGGCGCGACGAACCTCGACGCCGTCTTCACGGGGGCCACCTCCGAGCCGCACGACGAGCTCGACGCATTCGTCCTTTTCTCCTCGATCGCCGGCGTATGGGGCAGTGGCGGCCAGGCCGCCTACGCCGCGGCCAACGCCCACCTCGACGCCCTCGCCCAGGACCGGCGGGCCCGCGGCCTGACCGCGACCTCCATCAGCTGGGGCCCGTGGGCCGACGGCGGCATGGCGGCGGGCGAGGCCGAGGCGGAGCTGTTGCGCCGGGGGCTGCCCGCCATGGTTCCGGAGCGGGCCGTCGCGGCCCTGCAGCAGGCGCTCGCCGAGCGCGACACCCACGTCACCGTGGCCGATGTCGACTGGACACGGTTCGCGCCCGCGTTCACCGCGCTGCGCCCGAGCCCGCTGCTCACGGGCCTGCCCGAGGTGCGGGACATCCAGGAGGAGGTGACCGCGGCGGCGGCCGACGGGGCCTCGGCCCTGCGGGCCCGGCTGGCCGCGGCCACCGGAGCGGAGCGGACCCGGGCCCTGCTCGAACTGGTGCGGAACCAGGCGGCGGTCGTCCTCGCACACGGAAGCGCGGACTCGGTCACCGCGGCGAGCACCTTCCGGGAGCTCGGTTTCGACTCACTGACTGCGGTGGAGCTCCGTAACCGCCTGGCCAAGGAGACCGGGCTCAAGCTCCCCGCGACCATGGTGTTCGACCACCCGACTCCGACGGTTCTGGCCGAGCACCTGCGGGCCGAGCTGTTCGGCGGGGAGGCCGAGCACGCCGACGCCCTTGAGGCGATGGCGGCGACGGCGACGGTGGTGACCGACCCGGACGACCCGATCGCGATCGTGGGCATGAGCTGCCGCTTCCCGGGCGGTGTCCGTACGCCGGAAGAGCTGTGGGAACTGCTGGCGGCCGGCACGGACGGGGTGACCGGATTCCCGGTGGACCGGGGCTGGGACCTCGACTCGCTGTACGACCCGGACCCCGACCACGCGGGCACCTCGTATGTGACCGAGGGCGGATTCCTGCGTGATGTAGGGGACTTCGACCCCGTCTTCTTCGGGATCTCGCCGCGCGAGGCCACCGGAATGGACCCGCAGCAGCGACTGCTCCTGGAGACCTCCTGGGAGGCGTTCGAGCGTGCGGGCATCGATCCGGAGTCGCTGCGCGGCAGCCGGACCGGAGTCTTCACCGGCACGAACGGCCAGGACTACTCGGCCCTGCTGTTCATGTCCGCCGACAGTGCCGAGGGCCACATGGGCACCGGGAACGGAGCAAGCGCCGTGTCGGGCAGGCTCTCGTACACGTTCGGCCTCGAAGGACCCGCGATCACTGTGGACACGGCGTGCTCGTCGTCCCTGGTGGCACTGCACCTGGCGATCCAGGCGCTGCGGTCGGGCGAGTGCTCGCTGGCCCTGGCCGGCGGTGCCACCGTGATGTCGACGCCCGGCGCGTTCATCGAGTTCTCGCGCCAGCGCGGTCTGGCGGAGGACGGGCGCGTCAAGGCGTTCGCCGATGCGGCGGACGGCACGGCCTGGGGTGAGGGTGTCGGCATGCTGCTGGTGGAGCGTCTCTCGGACGCCCGCCGCAACGGCCACGAGGTCCTCGCGGTCGTGCGCGGCAGCGCCGTGAACCAGGACGGCGCTTCCAACGGTCTGACCGCCCCCAACGGGCCCGCGCAGCAGCGCGTCATCCGCCAGGCCCTCGCCTCGGCCGGTCTGTCGGCGTCGCAGGTCGACGTGGTGGAGGCGCACGGCACGGGCACCAGGCTCGGTGACCCGATCGAGGCCCAGGCGCTGATCGCGACGTACGGCCGGGAGCGGACGCAGGAACAGCCCTTGCTGCTCGGCTCGGTGAAGTCGAACATCGGTCACACGCAGGCCGCCGCCGGTGTCGCCGGCGTCATCAAGATGGTCATGGCGATGCGGCACGGCGTGCTGCCGCAGACCTTGCACGTCGACGAGCCGTCCACGCAGGTGGACTGGTCGGCGGGGGCCGTCGAGCTCCTGAGGGAGTCGGTGGCGTGGCCGGAGACGGGCGAGCCGCGCCGTGCGGGTGTGTCATCGTTCGGCATCAGCGGCACCAACGCCCACACGATCATCGAGCAGGCTCCCGCGCCCGACGCCGACGCGGAGCCGCGGCCGGTCGCCCCGATCGCCTCGTCGTCCCCGGTCCTGCCGTGGATGCTGTCCGCGAAGTCGGCACGCGCCCTCACGGCGCAGGCCAGGCTCCTGCGGTCGCACCTGCTGCGCCGGCCCGGAGTCGATGTGTCGGACGTGGCGTTCTCGCTCGCCACGAGCCGTGCCGCGCTGGCCCACCGGGCCGTCGTCGTCGGGAAGGACAGGGACGCACTGCTGCGCGGCATCGAGGCACTGGCCGAGGACGGCACGGACTCGAACGTGATCGTGGACTCGGTCACGTCCGGACAGTTCGCGATGCTGTTCTCGGGCCAGGGGTCGCAACGGGACGGTATGGGCAGGGAGTTGTACGAGGCGTATCCCGCCTTCGCTGACGCGTTCGACGCGGTCTGCGCGGAGCTGGACCGTCACCTGGACCGGCCTCTTCGCGAGGTGGTCTTCGAGGGTGGTGACCTGCTGGATCAGACGCAGTTCACGCAGGCCGGTCTGTTCGCGCTCGAAGTCGCGCTCTTCCGTCTCGTCGAGGCGTGGGGGGTACGACCGGATTACCTGCTGGGTCACTCCATTGGTGAGTTGTCGGCTGCGTACGTGGCCGGGGTGCTGTCGCTCGAAGATGCTGCCGCTCTCGTTGCGGCCCGGGGTCGTCTGATGCAGGCGCTCCCGGCGGACGGGGCGATGGTGTCCTTGCAGGCGGCGGAGGAGGAGGTCCTGCCGCTGCTGACGGAGGACGTGTCCGTAGCTGCTCTCAACGGCCCGCGCTCCACGGTGATCTCGGGTGATGAGGCGGAGGTCCTGCGGATCGCCGCGCACTTCGAGGGCGAGGGCCGCAAGACCAAGCGTCTGCGGGTCAGTCACGCCTTCCACTCGCCGTGCATGGACGCGATGCTGGACGACTTCCGCAAGGTCGCGGAGGGACTGACCTTCAACGCACCGCAGCTGTCCATCGTGTCCGACGTGACGGGTGAGGTCCTGTCGGCGGAGGAGGTCCAGGACCCCGAGTACTGGGTCCGCCACGTCCGCGAGGCCGTCCGCTTCCTGGACGGCATCCGCACCCTGGAGTCCGCGGGCGTGACCGCGTTCCTGGAGCTGGGTCCGGACGGAGTGCTCTCCGCCATGGCCCAGGACTGCCTCACCGACACCACCGTCGACCCCGAGAAGTCCGGCTTCGTACCGGCCCTGCGCAAGGACCGCGACGAGCCGCAGGCCCTGCTCACCGCCCTCGCCGAACTCCACGTACGCGGCACGGCGGTCGACTGGACCGCATACCACGCCGGCACCGGCGCCCGCCGTGTCGACCTGCCCACCTACGCCTTCCAGCGGCAGCGCTACTGGCCGAAGCCGGGCGGTCCCGCCGCCCCGGAGGCGGATGCCGTGTCGTCCATGGACGCACGGTTCTGGGCCGCGGTGGAGCAGGAGGACCTGTCGGGACTCGTCGAGGGGGCCGGACTCACCGCGGACCAGCCGCTGGGCGAGGTGCTGCCACTGCTGTCGTCGTGGCGCCGCCAGTCCCGCGAGCAGTCCACGGTCGACACCTGGCGCTACCGGGTCGCGTGGAAGGCGATCGCGGACGACACCGGCGCGCCGCTGTCCGGCACCTGGCTGGTCGTGGCGGCCGACGAGCACCTCGACCACCCGGTCGTCGCCGGGATCGAGGCGCACGGCGCCGTCGCCGCCCGCCTGTCCGTGGACCCGGGCACGCGTGACCGGGCCGGACTGGCCGAGCAGCTGGCCGGAGCAGGCGAGGCCGCGGGCCCCGAGGGCATCGCGGGCGTCGTCTCCCTGCTGGCCCTCGGCCAGGAACCCATGGCGGCCACGCTGGACCTGGTCCAGGCACTGGGCGACGCGGGTGTACGGGCGCCCCTGTGGTGCCTGACCCGCGGAGCCGTGAGCACGGGCCGCTCCGACGCGGCGCCGGAACCGGCACAGGCCCAGCTGTGGGGCCTCGGCCGGGTCGCGGGTCTGGAACAGCCGCAGAGCTGGGGCGGGTTGATCGACCTGCCCGCGAAGCCGGACGAGCGCGCGGTGGACCGAGTCCTCGCCCTCATCGGCGGCGGCAGCGGCCAGGACCAGGCCGCGGTGCGCCCTGCCGGAGTGTTCGTGCCCCGGCTCCTGCGGGCGTCGGCGAACGCCACGGGTGGCGAGTGGGCCCCGCGCGGCACGGTGCTCGTCACCGACGCCACGACGCCGTTCGGCTCGTACGTCGCACGCTGGCTGTCCGGCACCGAGGCCGACCGGGTGGTCCTGATGACGCCCGAAGGACAGGAACCGGCCGAGGCGGCGGTGACGGCGCTCGGCGAGCGCGCGGTCGTCGCGCACTGCGACGTGACCGACCGCGCCGCGCTCGACGCGCTGGTCCGGCGGCTCGCCGACGAGGGAGGCCCGGTGCGGGCGGTGGTGCACACCGTCGGCGGCAACCACCTCGCCCCGCTCGACACCATCCGCATGGAGGAGGCCGACGCCCGGCTGGCCGCCAAGGTGGTCGGCGCTGCCCATCTCGACGCGGTCCTCGCCGACACGGAACTGGACGCCTTCGTCCTGTTCTCCACCATCGCCGGTGTCTGGGGCGGCGGCGGTCAGGTCGTGTACGCGGCGGCCGGCGCCTACCTGGACGCACTGGCGCTGAACCGCCGGGCGCGCGGCCTCGCCGCGACGTCGGTGGCCTGGGGCCCGTGGGCCGACGGCGACACGACGGAAGGCACCGTGCGGGACGACGAAGCCGGGCAGGCCGAGGAAGCGGATCTGCTGCGCAGGCGGGGCCTGCCCCCGATGGCGCCGGAGCTGGCCCTCACCGTGCTGCGCCAAGCGGTCGCCGATGCCGACCCGCTGCTCACCGTCGCCGACGTGGACTGGTCGCGGTTCGCACCGTCGTTCACGGCCCTGCGGCCCAGCGCGCTCCTGGCGGAACTGCCGGAGGCCGCGGACGCCCTGGCGGGCGGCGCCGAGCCGGCGGACGTCGACGACGACGCCGCCGACGAGCTGCGCCGACGGCTCGAGGCCATGTCCGAGCCGGAGCGGGAGGCCGAACTGGTGCGGCTGGTGCGCACCCACGCGGCGGCGGTCCTCGGCCACCCGGTGGACGAGGTCGGAGCCGACCGGGTCTTCCGTGAGCTCGGATTCGACTCCCTGACGGCCGTGGAGCTCCGCAACCGGCTGACGCGGGCCACCGGGCTCCGGCTGCCGGCAGGCCTGGCCTTCGACCGTCCGACGGCGGCAGCGGCGGCCGCGTTCCTGCACACGGAACTCCGATTCGACTCGGACGCGTCGGATGCCTCGGGCGCATCGCTCCTCGCGGAACTGGACAAGCTGGAGGCCGCCATGTCAGGAAAGGAGCCCGACAACCTGACGAGGACAAGGGTCACGATGCGGCTCCAGGCATTCCTCGCCAAGTGGTCGGACGGGCGCGCCGAGACCGAACAGGCCGATGTGAGCCAGAAGCTCGAATCGGCATCGGACGATGAGATCTTCGATTTCATCAACCAGGAGCTCGGCCGCTCGAATTGACGGCCCCGCACCCGCCCCGCCCGTCGGCGGAGCGAGGCGGCCGGCCACGCGGCGGCGGCCGAGCGGGCTGCCGCCGCGCTCCCGCCCCCTGCGGACCCGTGACCCGGAACCCGCCTGAATCGGGCGGCGAGGCCCGGCTCCCGGGCGCCGGACCGGCCGCCGACCCCTGAGCCGACAGGGGCGGTTGGCTAGGGGCTGTCCCGCAATCCGTGGTGGATCAGCGCGCGGCGTCAGATGCGGTGCATCGCAAGGCGGAGGGACGTCCGCATGCTGGATGCATGCGGACGTTCCGACAACGCGGCGAGGTGCCGTAGCTGTCGTCGCGCGCCCGCCAGGGATTGCGGGACAGCCCTTAGGGGGACGGGCCGAACCCATAGGGGTTGTGCGGCCAAGAGGGGGCGAATAGCTTCGCATTGCGAGTTGATCTGCTGGAATGCCGATGCAATTACAGGAGCGTGTCGGCGTTCGAGGATGCGCAATGTGAAGGCTATGGGTTAAGGGTTGTGTGGCCTCGGCCGATTCATGCCGAGGAATTCACCCTCCAGTAGTGGGGACGTCGAACGACTTTCCACCCAGTTCCCGGTCCTCCATCGCTATTAAGTGCTGTCTGCTCAGGGTGGGATTGAATGGCGAACGAAGAGACGCTGCGGGATTACCTCAAGTGGGTCACCGCGGATCTGCACCAGACCCGTCAGCGTCTGCAGGAGCTTGAGGCGGCCGACCTCGAGCCCATTGCGATCGTCGGCATGAGCTGCCGCTACCCGGGCGGCGTGCGCAGCCCCGAAGACCTCTGGCAGCTGACCACTTCGGGCGTCGACGCCATCTCGTCGTTTCCGCTCGACCGAGGCTGGGAGAGCCTCGGCGACGCCACCGACTCCGCGGGCCCCTCGTTCGCCATGGAGGGCGGCTTCCTCGACGGCGTCGGCGGCTTCGACCCGGCGTTCTTCGGGATCTCGCCGCGCGAGGCGCTGGCGATGGACCCGCAGCAGCGCCTGCTCCTGGAAACGTCCTGGGAGGCCTTCGAGCGGGCCGGGATCACGGTCGACACGCTGAAGGGCAGCCGCACCGGCGTCTTCGCCGGCACGACGGGACAGGACTACTCGACGCTGCTCCAGCCGCCCCCGGAAGGCACCGGCGGCTATGTCCTGACCGGCACGTCCGCGAGCGTCGTCTCCGGCCGCATCGCCTACACGCTCGGCCTCGAAGGGCCCGCCGTGACGGTCGACACGGCCTGCTCCACCTCGCTCGTGACGCTGCATCTCGCCGTGCAGGCCCTGCGGTCCGGCGAGTGCTCCCTGGCGCTCGCCGGCGGCGCGACCGTCATGTCCACCCCCGCGGCGTTCTACGGCTTCAGCGACCAGGGCGGGCTCGCCGCCGACGGCCGCTGCAAGTCGTTCGCCTCGACGGCCGACGGCACGTCGTGGTCCGAGGGCGTGGGCGTGCTGCTCCTGGAGCGCCTCTCCGACGCCCGCCGCAACGGCCGCGAAGTCCTCGCCGTCGTACGTGGTTCCGCGGTGAACCAGGACGGCGCGTCCAACGGCCTGACCGCCCCCAACGGCCCGTCCCAGCAGCGCGTCATCCTGCAGGCCCTCGCCAACGCCCGCCTCTCGGCTCAGGACGTCGACGCGGTGGAGGCACACGGCACGGGGACACGTCTCGGCGACCCCATCGAGGCCGAGGCGCTCATGGCCACGTACGGCCAGGGCAGGCCTGCCGAACGGCCCCTGCTCCTGGGCGCGTTGAAGTCGAACATTGGTCACACCCAGGCCGCCGCGGGCGTCGCCGGTGTGATCAAGATGGTCCAGGCGGTACGCCATGGAGTGCTGCCCCGGACCCTGCACGTGGACGCGCCGTCCTCGCACGTCGACTGGTCCGCCGGTGCGGTGGAGCTGGTCACCGAGCAGCGTGTCTGGCCGGAGACGGGCGAGCCGCGCCGCGCGGGCGTCTCGTCGTTCGGCATGAGCGGCACGAACGCGCATGTGATCGTGGAGCAGGCTCCGGAGGCGGAGTCTGTGGTGGCGGAGTCCGAGGCCGACAGGTCTGCTCCGGTGGTGGGTGCGGGTGTGCCGCTGGTGCTGTCGGGCAAGTCGCAGGACGCGCTGCGGGCGCAGGCTGAGCGGTTGCGGCTGGTTGTCGACGGCGGTGGCGTGCTGCCGGAACTGCCTGCGATGGGGCGGGCGTTGGCGCTGGGCCGGTCCCGGTTCGAGCACCGTGCGGTGGTGCTTGCGAGTGATGCGGGTTCTTTGGTGGGTGCGTTGTCGGCGGTGGTCGAGGGGCGTGCTGCTGGGGATGTGGTGCGGGGTGTGGCGGGCCGGGCTGTGCGTCCGGTGTTTGTGTTCCCGGGTCAGGGTGCGCAGTGGTCGGGTATGGCGGCTGGGCTGTTGGGGTCGTCTCCGGTGTTCGCGGCGCGGATGGTGGAGTGTGGGGCGGCTTTGGAGCCGTTCACGGACTGGTCTCTGTTGGACGTGGTGCGTGGTGCGGAGGGTGCCCCGGGCTTCGACCGCGTCGACGTGGTGCAGCCGGTCCTGTGGGCGGTGATGGTGTCGCTGGCGGAGTTGTGGCGGGCGTGCGGTGTGGAGCCGGCGGCGGTGATCGGTCACTCGCAGGGTGAGATCGCGGCGGCGGTGGTTGCGGGGGGCCTGTCGCTGGAGGACGGTGCGCGGGTGGTGGCCCTGCGGTCGCGGGCTCTGCTGGCGTTGTCCGGTGGTGGCGGCATGGTTTCGGTGTCGCTTTCGGTGGCGGAGGTGCGTGAGCGTCTGACCGTCTGGGACGGACGGATCTCGGTGGCGGCGGTGAATGGTCCGTCTTCTGTGGTGGTGTCGGGTGAGCCGGATGCGTTGGAGGAGCTGGTCGCGTCCTGCACGGAGGAGGGTGTGCGGGCGAAGAGGATCGCGGTGGACTATGCCTCGCATTCGGCCCAGGTGGAGCTGATCGAGGAGGACCTGGCGGAGTTCCTGGCGGGGGTGGCGCCGGTTGCGGGCCGGGTGCCGTTCTACTCCACGCTGACCGGGGCCCTGCTGGACGATACGACGGGTCTGGATGGCGGTTATTGGTTCCGAAACCTGCGTTCCACGGTGGAGTTCGAGCAGGCGGTGCGTGCGGCGGAAGCCGACGGTCTGTCTGTGTTCATCGAGGTGAGTCCGCACCCGGTCCTCAACCTGGGCCTGCAGGAGATCTTCGAGGAGGCAGGCAGTGACGCGGTGGCGCTGGGCACCCTGCGGCGTGACGAGGACGAGGCACACCGCTTCATGACCTCGGCGGCCGAAGCCCACGTCCACGGCGTCGAGTTGGACTGGGAGGCAGTGTTCGCGGGGCAGCAGGCCACACACGTGGACCTGCCTACCTACCCCTTCCAGCACGAGCGCTACTGGCCGGAGGCCCAAGAGGTCTCCGTGGCGGGGACGGCGGACCCCGTGGACGCCGAGTTCTGGGACGTGGTGGAGCGCGGCGATCTGGAAGCGTTTGCCGAGACCCTCGAACTCGGCGGCGCCACCCGGGACTCGCTCGGCGAAGTGCTCCCGGTGCTGTCGTCGTGGCGGCGGCAGCGGCGGGACGAGTCGACGGCCGACGCGTGGCGCTACCGCGTGACCTGGAAACCTGTGACGGCGGCCGCGCCTGCCCTGTCCGGCAGTTGGCTGCTCGTCGTCCCCGCCGTCGAGGCCGACCACGAGACGGTGTGCGAGACCGTGCGTGGGCTGACGCGGCACGGTGCCGACGTCTCGGTGTTCACCGTCTCCGGCACCGAGGTGGACCGCGGAATCCTCGCCGCCCGGCTGGCCGACGAGCCGGAGCCGGCCGGGGTCGTGTCCCTGCTGGCGCTGCTCCACGGGCCGGACCCGGAGCACCCGGTGATCGCGGCGGGCCTCGCGGCCAACGTCGAGCTGGTCAAGGCCCTGGGCGACGCGGGACGCCCGGCCCCGCTGTGGTGCCTGACCCGGAGTGCGGTCTCGGTGGGCCGCTCGGACGGTCCCGTCCGCACCGAGCAGGCCATGAACTGGGGCTTCGGCCGTGTCGTCGCCCTCGAACACCCGCAGCGCTGGGGCGGGTTGATCGACCTGCCCGAGATCCTCGACGACCGCGCGTGGACCCGGATCTGCGGCGTGCTCAGCGGCGGCGAGGACGCCGAGGACCAGGTGGCGGTGCGCGCGTCCGGCGTCTTCGGGCGCCGCCTCCAGCGCGCCAGGCCCGGCCAGGGCTCCGCCGGGACCCGATGGACGCCGCGCGGCACCGTGCTGATCACCGGCGGTACGGGTGCCCTGGGATCGTTCATCGCACACCGCCTGATCGACCAGGGCGCCGAGCACGTCGTGCTCACCAGCCGCAGGGGCGCCGACGCCCCCGGCGCGCGGGAACTGGAGGAGCGGCTGACCGCACTCGGTGCCAGGGTCACCCTTGCCGCGTGCGACGTGGCGGACCGCGACGCGCTGGCCGCGACGGTCCAGGGGCTGCGCGACGCGGGCGACCGCATCACGGCGGTCGTGCACGCCGCCGGTGTCGGCCAGCTCAGCGTGATCGACGAGACGAGCCGCGCGGAGTACGCCGATGTCCTCCGGGCGAAGGTCCTTGGTGCCGCCCACCTCCACGAGGTCTTCGGCGACGAGAAGTTGGACGCCTTCATCCTGTTCTCGTCGATCTCCGGCATCTGGGGCAGCGGTGGCCAGGGAGCCTACGGCGCGGCCAACGCCTATCTCGACGCGCTCGCGCAGCGGCGCCGCGCCGACGGCCTGGCCGCCACCGCGATGTCCTGGGGCGCGTGGGGCGGCGCCGGCATGGCCAAGGGCTCGGCCGAGGAGATCCTGAGCAGGCGCGGTCTACCCGTGATGGACCCCGAGCTCGCCATCGACGCGATGCAGGACGCGGTGGGGCACGACGAGACCATGCTGACGGTCGCGGACGTACGCTGGGAGCGGTTCGTGCCGACGTTCACCGTGGCCCGGCCCAGCCCGCTCCTCGCGGACCTGCCCGAAGTGCGCCGGATCCTCGACGACGCGGCGGCCGTCGAAGCCGCCGAGACGGGCGACCTCTCCGCGTTCCAGCGCAGCCTCGCCGAACTGCCGGAGAACGAGCGTCCTGCCGCGGTCCTCGACCTCGTACGCACCGAGGCCGCTGCCGTGCTCGGCCTGGCCGACGCCGCGGCCCTGGAGGCGAACCGGGCCTTCCGCGAGGTCGGCTTCGACTCGCTGACCGCCGTCGAGGTGCGCAACCGCCTGAAGGCCGCCACCGGCCTGCGGCTCTCCACCACCCTGGTCTTCGACTACCCGACGGCCACCGTCCTGGCCGAACACCTGCTCGCCGAGTCCCTCGGGCACGAGGACGACACCGCCGTGACCGCCCCGACGGCCGGCGCCTCCGCCGCCGACGACGACCCGATCGTCATCGTCGGCATGGGCTGCCGCTTCCCCGGTGACGTGCGGACGCCGGAACAGCTGTGGGACCTCGCCGCCACCGGCACCGACGCCATATCCGGGTTCCCCGCCGACCGTGGCTGGGAGCGTGCCTTCGCCGACGACGGCAGCGGCCCCGGCTTCACGCCGATGGGCGGCTTCCTCAGCGGTGCGGCCGCCTTCGACGCAGGGTTCTTCGGGATCAGCCCGCGTGAGGCGCTGGCGATGGACCCGCAGCAGCGGCTCCTCCTTGAGACTTCCTGGGAGGCCTTCGAGCGCTCCGGGATCGTCCCCGCGGCCGTGCGCGGAAGCAGCACGGGTGTGTTCATCGGCGCCTCGTCGCAGGGGTACGCCAGCGACGTCCGCCAGCCGCCGGAGGGCGTCGAGGGCTACCTCCTCACCGGCACGGCCACCGCCGTGATCTCCGGCCGCATCGCCTACGCGCTCGGCCTCGAAGGCCCGGCCGTCACCATCGACACCGCGTGCTCGTCGTCGCTGGTCGCCCTGCACCTGGCCGCGCAGGCGCTGCGTCAGGGCGAGTGCTCCATGGCGTTGGCCGGCGGCGCCGCGATCATGGCAACGCCGGCGGTCTTCGCCGAGTTCAGCCGCCAGGGCGGCCTGTCGTCCGACGGCCGCTGCAAGGCGTTTGCGGAAGCCGCCGACGGCACGGGCTGGGGCGAGGGCGTCGGCGTGCTGCTCCTGGAGCGGCTGTCCGACGCCGAGCGCAACGGCCACCGGGTGCTGGCCGTCGTCAAGGGCAGCGCCATCAACCAGGACGGCGCCAGCAACGGCATCAGCGCCCCCAACGGACCCTCGCAGCAGCGCGTCATCCGCCAGGCCCTGGTCAACGCGGGCCTCACCGCGAACCAGGTGGACGCGGTGGAGGCGCACGGCACCGGCACGACGCTGGGCGACCCCATCGAGGCGCAGGCCGTCCTCACGACGTACGGCAGGGACCGGGACGGCCGACTGCCGCTGCTGCTCGGATCGTTGAAGTCGAACATCGGCCACACCCAGGCCGCCGCAGGTGTCGCCGGAATCATCAAGATGGTGATGGCGCTCCGGCACGGAGTGCTCCCGAAGACCCTGCACGTGGACGAGCCCTCCACCCACGTGGACTGGACGGAAGGCGCCGTTGAACTCCTGACCGAGCGGCGGGACTGGCCGGAGACCGGCCACCCCCGCAGGTGCGGCATCTCCTCGTTCGGCGTGAGCGGCACGAACGCCCACGTCATCCTGGAACAAGCTCCGGAGCACACCCCCGCCGCCATCTCACCGCCCGCGCCCCGCACGCAGGGCGGGCCCGCGGCACTGCCGTGGGTGCTGTCCGCACGGGACGAGGAAGCGCTGCGCGGCCAGGCGGAGCGCCTGCGCACGACGGTCGTCGCCGCCCCTGGTCTCGATCCGCTGGACGTCGCGTACTCGCTGGCCACCACCCGATCCGTCCACGAACGCCGCGCCGTGGTGGTCGCGAACGACCGCGACGCCTTCCTCGACGGGCTCACCGCCCTCGCCGACCAGGGAACCGCCGCAGGACTGGTTCGGGACGCGGGAGCGCGCGGCCGGGTAGGCGTGCTGTTCTCGGGTCAGGGTTCGCAGCGGCCGGGCATGGGCCGTGAGTTGTACGAGTCGTATCCCGTCTTCGCGGATGCGTTCGACGCGGTGTGTGCGGAGCTGGACCGGCACCTGGACCGGCCTCTTCGCGAGGTGGTCTTCGGCGAGGGCGAGGGCGAGGGCGAGGGTGGGTTGCTGGATCAGACGCAGTTCACCCAGGCCGGTCTGTTCGCTCTCGAAGTTGCGCTGTTCGAGCTGGTGACGTCGTGGGGCGTGAAGCCGGATTACCTGCTGGGTCACTCGATCGGTGAGCTGTCGGCCGCGTACGTGGCCGGGGTGCTGTCGCTCGAAGACGCTGCCGCTCTCGTGGCCGCGCGAGGTCGTCTGATGCAGGCGCTCCCGACGGGTGGCGCGATGGTGTCGTTGCAGGCGGCGGAGGACGAGGTTCTGCCGCTGCTGGTCGACGGCGTTTCCATCGCCGCCCTCAACGGGCCGTCCGCCACAGTGATTTCGGGCGACGAGGCGTCGGTTCTTGAGATCGCCGCGCACTTCGAGGGTGAGGGACGCAAGACCAAGCGTCTGCGGGTGAGCCATGCGTTCCACTCGCCGCGCATGGACGCGATGCTCGACGACTTCCGTGCGGTTGCCCAGGGGCTGAGCTTCAACGCTCCGCAGGTGTCGATCGTCTCCGATGTGACGGGTGAGGTTCTGTCGGCCGATGAGGTCCAGGACCCGGAGTACTGGGTGCGCCACGTCCGCGAAGCTGTGCGTTTCCTGGACGGCATCCGTGCCCTGGAGTCTGCGGGCGTGACCGCCTTCCTGGAGCTGGGCCCGGACGGTGTCCTCTCCGCGATGGCGCAGGACTGCGTGAGCGGCGGCTCCGAGGGTGGCGATGAGCTCACCTTCGTACCCGCCCTCCGCAAGAACCGTGACGAGCCGGAAAGTCTGCTCACCGCCCTTTCCGAACTGTACGTACGCGGCAAGGCAGTTGACTGGGGGACGTACTTCTCCGAAGTCGGCGCCGGTGCCCGCCGGGTCGACCTGCCCACGTACGCCTTCCAGCACGGCCACTACTGGCTCGAAGGCGGTGCGGCGGCGGGAGACGTCCGGGCGGCGGGGCTCGGGACGGCCGATCACCCGCTGCTGAATGCCACGGTCGAGCTCGGCCACTCCGACGAGTACGTCTTCACCGGCCGGCTGGCGCTGGACAGCCACCCCTGGCTCGCCGATCACACCGTGATGGGCACGGTGCTGATGCCCGGCACCGCGTTCGTGGAACTGGCCGTCAAGGCCGGTGACGACGTGGGCTGCGACCACCTCGAAGAACTGACCATCGAGGCACCGCTCGTCCTGTCCCCCGAAGGGGCCGTCGGCCTCCAGCTGTGGGTGGGGCCCGCCGACGAGGCAGGCCGCCGGGCCGTGGAGATCCACTCCCGCGACCTCGGCCGAGCGGAGGCGGCCTGGACACGCCACGCGAGCGGCACCCTCACGTCGGGCGGCGACCGGCCGGACGCGGCCGACCTCACGGTCTGGCCGCCGGAAGGCGCCACCGAAGTGCCCGTCGACGGGCTCTACGACTACCTCACAGCCATCGGCTACGGCTACGGCCCGGTGTTCCAGGGTCTGCGCGCGGCATGGCGGCTCGGCGAGGAGGTCTTCGCCGAAGTCGCCCTGCCCGACCGCACGGAGACCGAGGCGGCACGGTTCGGACTGCACCCCGCGCTCCTCGACTCGGCGCTCCACGCGATGGGCCTGAGCACGTCGCACGACGCCGACGGTGACGGCGGGGGCCGCAACCGTCTGCCGTTCGCCTGGAACGGCGTGACGCTGTACGCGGCGGGCGCCGACGCCCTGCGCGTGCGGATCACCCCCAAGGACTCCCAGGACTCCACGGGTACTGAGGGCTCCACGGGTGCCAAGGGCCCGGAGGGGGTCTCGCTGACGCTCGCGGACCCGAAGGGCGCGCCCGTCGCGGTCATCGAGTCCCTGGTACTGCGCACCGTCACAGCGGCACAGCTCGACGGGGCGCGGCAGTCCACACACCACGACTCGCTGTTCCGCCTCGGCTGGTCACCCACCGCGGTCGACCGCACCTTCCCCGACGCCCGTTGGGCCGTGCTCGGGGCCGACCACCTCGGTCTCGCGGCATCCGGTGTCGGCGTCGACGCCTTCGCCGGCCTCGACGACCTGGCGGCCGCGCCCACTCCGCCGCCCGCCGCCCTGCTCGCCTTCGCCCCGTCCGCCACGGACGCGGCCGTCTCCGAGGCCGCTCATGAACGCACGGCCGAGGCCCTGGAAACCGTCCAGGCATGGCTGGCCGACGAGCGGTTCACCGACGTCCTGATGGTCGTCGCGACGCGGGGCGCGGTGGCGGTCGACGGCGAGGACGTGACCGACCTGGCACAGGCGGCCGTGTGGGGGCTGCTGCGCTCCGCGCAGTCCGAGGCTCCGGGCAGGTTCGTGCTCGTCGACATCGATGACGCGGACGTGTCCGCGCAGAGCCTCGTGACGGCCGTCGCCTGCGGTGAGCAGCAACTCGCCATCCGCGCAGGGGAGATACTCGTCCCGCGCCTGGACCGGGTCGCGGTCGCCGAGGTGGACGCCGAGTCGGTGGCCGACCCCGGCCCCGACGCAGCCGACCGGGAAGACGCAGACCAGGTAGGCGCCGTCGGTCAGCCGGGCACCGCGCTGATCACCGGCGCCAGCGGCTTCCTCGGCGGCCTGGTCGCCCACCGCCTCGCCGAGCGGGGCACACGCCACCTGCTGCTGGTCAGCCGCCGCGGCGCTGACGCGCCGAACGCGGCGCAACTCGCCGAGGAGCTGGCCGAGTCGGGTGCGGAGGTCACCTTCGCCGCCTGCGACACCTCGGACCGTTCCGCGCTCGCCGCGGTGCTCGCGGAGATCCCCGCGGCGCACCCGCTGACCACGGTGGTGCACGCCGCGGGCATCGTGGACGACGGCGTCCTCGCGTCCCTGACCCCGCAGCGGCTCGCGGACGTCCTCCGTCCCAAGGTCGACGCGGCCTGGCACCTGCACGAGCTGACCAAGGAACTCGCGGTACGGGAGTTCGTACTGTTCTCCTCGGCCGCCGGCACCTTCGGCGGCCCGGGACAGGCCAACTACGCGGCCGCCAACGCCTTCCTCGACGGACTGGCCCAGCACCGGAGTGCCCAGGGCCTCCCCGCCGTCTCCCTCGCCTGGGGCCCCTGGGCGGAGAGCGGCATGGCGGGCCGGATGGACGAGGCCGACATCGCCCGCATGGCCCGCTCGGGGCTCGCGCCCCTCACGCAGGAACAGGGCATCGAGCTGTTCGACACAGGCCGGGCGGCGGGGCACGCGGTGCTCATGCCGACGCGGCTCACCGCGGGCTCCCCGCAGATGCGGCCCGACGCGATCCCGCCGCTGCTGCGCGGGCTGATCCGCGGACCGGTCCGGCCGGCGGCGGCCGGCAAGAGCGGTCCGACGGGCGCGTCGGCCGCGGACCTCAAGCAGCGACTGGCCGCCGCGGACACCGCGGAGCGGGACCGGATCATGCTCGACACCCTGCGCACCGCCATCGCCGACGTGCTCGGCCACGGCTCTCCCGCGGCCGTGGAAGTCACCCGCGGTTTCCTGGAGATCGGCTTCGACTCGCTCACGGCGGTGGAGCTGCGCAACCGGCTCAACGCCGAGACCGGCCTGCGGCTCCCCTCGACGCTGGTCTTCGACCACCCGTCCCCGGAGGTGCTGGCCGCCCACCTGCGGGACGAGCTCGTCGAGGACGGGGCGACCTCGGCGCTGGCCCTCCTCGCCGAGCTCGACCGGCTGGAAAGGGCGTTGGCCGTAGTCGCGTCGGACGACGCCGACCGGGCCGCGGTCACCGACCGGCTGCGGGGGCTCATGTCCGCGTGGAACGGCGGCGGAACCGAGGTCGACGCACCGGGCGGCCAGGACCTCGAATCGGCCACGGCCGACGAGATCTTCGACCTGCTGGACGAGGAGCTCGAAACGTCCTGACGGGTTCCGGGTTCCCTCCGTATCTGCCTCCGCCCACCCCGAACACCCCCAACCCCTCGAACATCCCGATCACGTCGATCACCTCTTCAAGGAGTGACACCCCCATGGCGAACGAGGAGAAGTTCCTCGCCTACCTCAAGCGGGCCACGGCGGACCTGCGCGAGACTCGCCATCGGCTGCGCGAGATGGAGGACCGGGAGCGCGAGCCCATCGCGATCGTGGGCATGAGCTGCCGCTACCCCGGCGGCGTCAACAGCCCCGAGCAGCTGTGGGAGCTCGTCGCCGCGGGCGGGGACGGGATATCCCCGTTCCCCACCGACCGCGGCTGGGACGTGGAAGGGCTCTTCAGCTCCGACCCGGGCGAGTCCGGCACGTCGTACGTGCACGAAGGCGGCTTCCTGCACGAGGCCGGCGCCTTCGACCCGGGCTTCTTCGGGATCTCGCCGCGCGAGGCGTTGGCGATGGACCCGCAGCAGCGGCTGCTCCTCGAAGTGTCCTGGGAGGCCTTCGAACGCGCCGGCATCGACCCGACCTCGCTCAAGGGGAGCAGGACGGGAGTGTTCGCGGGCCTGATGTACCACGACTACATCAGCCAGCTTCAGTCCGTACCGGACGGCGTGGAAGGCTACTTGGGCACAGGCAACTCGGGCAGTGTCCTGTCCGGCCGCGTCTCCTACACGCTCGGCCTCGAAGGGCCTGCGGTGACGGTGGACACGGCGTGCTCGTCGTCGCTGGTCGCCCTCCACTTCGCGGTGCAGTCGCTGCGATCGGGCGAATGCTCGATGGCGCTGGCCGGCGGTGTGACGGTCATGGCGACTCCTGGCACGTTCGTGGACTTCAGCCGCCAGGGCGGACTGTCGTTCGACGGCCGCTGCAAGTCCTTCGCCGCGAGCGCGGACGGCACTGGCTGGGCCGAGGGCGCGGGCATGCTCGTGGTGGAGCGCCTGTCCGACGCACGCCGCCTGGGACACCGAGTGCTGGCCGTCGTAAGGGGTTCCGCGGTCAACCAGGACGGCGCGAGCAGCGGCCTCACGGCGCCCAACGGCCCGTCACAGCAGCGTGTCATCCGCCAGGCCCTGGCCGGCGCGAGGCTCGCACCCGAACAGATCGACGCGGTGGAGGCGCACGGTACGGGTACGACGCTGGGTGACCCGATCGAGGCGCAGGCGCTGATCGCGACGTACGGTCAGGACCGTCCGGAGGACCGGCCGCTGTGGCTCGGTTCGCTGAAGTCGAACATCGGTCACACGCAGGCCGCCGCGGGCGTCGCCGGGATCATCAAGATGGTCATGGCGATGCGGGAGGGTGTGCTGCCGCGCACCCTGCACGTGGACGAGCCGACGCCGCAGGTGGACTGGTCGGCGGGTGCTGTTGAGCTGCTGACGGAGTCGGTGGCGTGGCCGGAGACGGGGGAGCCGCGTCGCGCGGGTGTCTCGTCGTTCGGTGTGAGCGGTACGAATGCGCATGTGGTGCTGGAGCAGGCGTCGGAGGCGGAGGAGCCGGCGGCGGTTGTGGCTCCGGTGGGGTTGCCGGTGGTGCCGTGGGTGGTGTCGGCGAAGTCGGAGACGGGGCTGTCGGGGCAGGTGGAGCGGCTGCGGTCGTTCGTCACCGAGAACCCCGACCTGTCGCCGGTGGATGTCGGTCTCTCGCTGGTGACGTCGCGTGCGGTGCTGGAGCACCGGGCGGTGCTGCTCGGTGAGCGGACGGTTCAGGGCTCGGCGTCGCCGGGTCGGGTGGGTGTGCTGTTCACGGGTCAGGGTTCGCAACGGGCGGGCATGGGACGGGAGGTGTACGAGTCGTATCCCGTCTTCGCGGACTCGTTCGACGCGGTCTGCGCGGAGCTGGACCGTCATTTGGACCGGCCTCTTCGCGAGGTCGTCTTCGAGGGCGGTGAGCTGCTGGATCAGACGCAGTTCACGCAGGCGGGTCTGTTCGCGCTGGAGGTTTCTCTCTTCCGTCTCGTCGAGGCGTGGGGCGTGAAGCCGGACTATCTGCTGGGTCACTCGATCGGTGAGCTGTCGGCCGCGTACGTGGCCGGGGTGCTGTCGCTGGAAGACGCTGCCGTTCTGGTGGCGGCGCGGGGGCGTTTGATGCAGGCGCTCCCGGCGGGCGGGGCGATGGTGTCGTTGCAGGCGGCGGAGGACGAGGTGTTGCCGCTGCTGGTCGACGGCGTCTCGATCGCCGCCCTCAACGGTCCGCGTTCCACGGTGATTTCGGGCGATGAGGCGTCGGTTCTGGAGATTGCCGCGCACTTCGAGACCGAAGGCCGCAAGACCAAGCGTCTGCGGGTGAGCCATGCGTCACACTCGCCGCGCATGGACGCGATGCTGGACGACTTCCGGGCGGTTGCGCAGGGGCTGACCTTCAATGCTCCGCAGCTGTCGATCGTGTCGGGCGTGACGGGTGAGGTCCTGTCGGGGGAGGAGGTCCAGGACCCGGAGTACTGGGTGCGCCACGTCCGCGAGGCCGTGCGGTTCCTGGACGGCATCCGCACGCTCGAAGCGGAAGGCGTGACCGCGTTCCTGGAGCTGGGTCCGGACGGCGTTCTCTCCGCGATGGCGCAGGACTGCGTGAGCGGCGGCTCCGAGAGTGGCGATGAGCTCACCTTCGTACCCGCCCTCCGCAAGAACCGCGACGAGCCCGACGCAATCCTCACCGCCATCGCCGAACTCCACGTACACGGCAAGGCAGTCGACTGGCCGACGTACTTCGCCGGCACCGGCGCCCGTCGCGTGGACCTTCCCACCTATGCCTTCCAGCACCAGCAGTTCTGGCCGCAGGGACAGGCCCCCACTTCGGTCGTCGCCTCGGCCGATCCGGTGGACGTCCGGTTCTGGGAGGCCGTCGAGCAGGGTGACCTGGCGGCGCTGGTCGGCACGCTCGGCGTCGAGGACGAGACACAGGCGGCGCTCGGCGATCTGCTGCCCGTGCTGTCCGCGTGGCGGCGGCAGCGGCGGGACGCGTCGAAGGTCGACGGCTGGCGCTACCGCATCACCTGGAAGCCGCTGACGCTTCAGGCGGACACCGGAATCGGCGAGCCCTGGCTGCTGGTCGTGCCCGACGTCGGGGCCGACGAGACGGCGGAGGCCGTTGGTCGGGCGCTCTCCGCCGGTGGCGCCGAGGTCGTGACGGTGCCCGTCGCGGCGGGCGGTGCCGACCGCGTCGAGCTCGCACGGGCGCTGCGCCGAGCGCTGCCCGAGGACCGGCCGGTCGGCGGCATCGTGTCGCTGACCGCGCTCGACGAGGCGCCCGACCACGCCCACCCGACGCTCCCTGGCGGTGTCGCCTCCCTGCTGGTTCTGATGCAGGTCCTGGTGGAGCGGGGCGTGGACGCTCCGCTGTGGTGCGTGACGCGCGGCGCCGTGTCCATCGGCAGGTCCGAATCGGTCTCCGGCGCGGTGCAGGCGCAGACCTGGGGCCTGGGCCGGGTCTTCGGCCTGGAGCACCCCGACCGCTGGGGCGGGCTGATCGACCTTCCCGCGGAGCTGGGGGCGCTGGACGCACGTGCCTGGTCGAGGCTGCCGGGCGTCCTCGCGGACCCGGCGGGCGAGGACCAGGTGGCGCTGCGTTCGGGCGGCGTGTTCGGACGCCGTCTCGTCCGGGCCCCGGAGGGCGACGAGCAGACGCCCGAGCCCTGGCGCCCGCAGGGTACGGCCCTGATCACCGGAGGAGTGGGTGCCCTCGGCGCCCACACCGCGCGGTGGCTCGCCCGCGCCGGCGTGGAGCATCTGGTACTGACCAGCCGGCGAGGCGCGGAGACGGCGGGTGCCGCCGAACTTGAGGCCGAACTGACCGCGTCGGGACCCCGGGTGACGATCGCGGCCTGCGACGTCGCCGACCGCGAGGCGCTGGCCGAACTCGTCGCCCACGTGCAGGAGGCGGACGGCAGGCCCATCCGCACGGTGGTCCACGCCGCAGGTGTCACCACACAGGCGGGCCTCGCGGACGCGGCGCCTGCCGCCTTCGCCGACGCCCTCGCCGCCAAGGCGGCAGGCGCCGCCAACCTCGACGCGCTCTTCGGTGCCGACACCCGCGATTCGCTGGACGCCTTCGTCCTTTTCGCCTCCGGCGCCGGTGTGTGGGGTGGCGCGGGACAGGGCGCCTACGCCACGGGCAACGCCTACCTCGACGGCCTCGCGGAGCACCGGCGGGCCCGCGGCCTCACGGCCACGTCGATCTCCTGGGGCGGCTGGTCCGGAGGCGGCATGGCCGTGGGCACGGCACAGGAGATGCTCGCCCGCCGCGGACTCGGCGGAATGGACCCGGAACTCGCGGTCGGCGCCCTGGTCCAGGCGGTCGGTGCGGGGGCGACCTGCCTGACCGTCGCGGACGTCGACTGGGCGCTGTTCGCACCCGCCTTCACCATGGCGCGCCCCAGGCCCCTCATCGACGACATCCCCGAAGTGGCCGAAGCTCTGCGGGCGCCGGAGGCCGACGGCGCGAGCGGACGGGACGTCGCGGAGGCACTGCGCGAGCGGCTCGCCGCGCTGTCGACGGCCGAACGCGACCGGGCGCTGCTCGATCTGGTCAGGGCGGAGGCCGCGGCCGTGCTCGGCCACCCGTCGCCCGACGCGGTCGCCCCGGACCGGGCCTTCAGCGAGCTGGGCTTCGACTCGCTCACCGCCGTCGAACTCCGCAACCGTCTGAACGCGGCCACCGGCCTGATTCTGCCCACCACCCTCGTCTTCGACCACCCCACAGCGGGCGATATCGCCCTGCGCCTCCTCGCACCTCAGCTCGGCGCCGCCGACCCGACCGCGGCAGCGGCCGGGGAGACGGCGGGCCGGCTGTCGGCACACGCCGATGACGAGCCCATCGCCATCGTCTCCATGGGCTGCCGGTACCCCGGCGGCGTCCGGACGCCCGAGGACCTGTGGCGCCTGGTGGCATCGGGCGGCGACGGGATGAGCGAGTTCCCGCACGACCGCGGCTGGGACATGGACCGGCTGTACCGCGGCGACAACGGGCAGCCCGCCACCACCCAGGCCCACGAGGGCGGATTCGTCCACGACGTCGCGGAGTTCGACGCCTCTCTCTTCGGCATCTCGCCCCGCGAGGCCCTGGGCATGGACCCCCAGCAGCGGCTGCTCCTGGAGACCGCCTGGGAGACCTTCGAGCGCGCCGGGATCAGCCCCGCATCGGTACGCGGAAGCCGCACCGGCGTGTTCACCGGCACCAACGGCCAGGACTACGCGACGGTCCTGCTCGGCTCGGCCGACGCCGGTGCGGGCTCCCTCGCCACGAGCAACGCGGCCAGCGTCGTGTCGGGCCGCCTCTCCTACACGTTCGGCCTGGAAGGCCCGGCGATGACGGTGGACACGGCGTGCTCGTCGTCGCTGGTCGCCCTACACCTCGCGGTGCAGGCGCTGCGGTCGGGCGAGTGCGCCATGGCCCTGGCGGGCGGCGCCACCGTGATGTCGACCCCTGCGGCGTTCATGGAGTTCAGCAGGCAGGGCGCGCTGGCCACGGACGGCCGGTGCAAGTCCTTCGCGGAGGCGGCGGACGGCACGGGCTGGGGCGAGGGCGTGGGCCTGTTGCTCCTGGAGCGCCTCTCGGACGCCCGCCGCAACGGCCACCAGGTGCTGGGTATCGTGCGCGGCTCCGCCGTCAACCAGGACGGCGCGTCCAACGGTCTGACCGCCCCCAACGGCCCGTCCCAGCAGCGCGTCATCCGCCAGGCCCTCGAAGGAGCGGGCCTCTCACCCGCACAGATCGACGTCGTGGAAGGCCACGGCACGGGCACGACTCTCGGCGACCCCATCGAGGCGCAGGCGCTGCTCGCGACGTACGGTCAGGACCGTCCGGAGGACCGCCCCCTGTGGCTGGGCTCGTTGAAGTCCAACATCGGCCACACGCAGGCCGCCGCGGGCGTCGCCGGGATCATCAAGATGGTCATGGCGATGCGGGAGGGTGTGCTGCCGCAGACCCTGCACGTCGACGAGCCGTCCTCCCACGTGGACTGGTCGGCGGGCGCCGTCGAGCTCCTCACGGACTCGGTCGACTGGCCGGCGACGGGCGAACCGCGGCGCGCCGCGGTGTCTTCGTTCGGCGTCAGCGGCACGAACGCGCATGTGATCCTGGAGCAGGCTCCGGAGACCGAGGAGCCGGAGGCGGTTGCGGCTGCGGTTGCGGCTCCGGTGGTGCCGCCGGTGGTGCCGTGGGTGGTGTCGGGACGTTCCGCGGGCGCCTTGTCGGCGCAGGTGGAGCGGCTGAGGTCGTACGTTGCCGGGCGCCCTGAGCTGTCGCCGGTGGATGTGGGTTTCTCGCTGGTGACGTCGCGTGCGGTGCTGGAGCACCGGGCAGTGCTGCTCGGTGAGCGGACGGTTCAGGGCTCGGTGTCGCCCGGCAGGACGGGTGTGCTGTTCTCGGGTCAGGGTTCGCAGCGGGCGGGCATGGGCCGAGAGCTGTACGAGTCGTATCCCGTCTTCGCGGATGCGTTCGACGCGGTGTCTGCGGAGCTGGACCGGCACCTGGACCGGCCTTTGCGTGAGGTGGTCTTCGGCGAGGGCGAGGGCGGGCTGCTGGATCAGACGCAGTTCACGCAGGCCGGTCTGTTCGCGCTGGAGGTGTCCCTCTTCCGTCTCGTCGAGGCATGGGGGGTACGACCGGATTACCTGCTGGGCCACTCCATCGGTGAGTTGTCGGCTGCGTACGTGGCCGGGGTGCTGTCGCTGGAAGACGCGGCGGTGCTGGTAGCGGCTCGGGGTCGTCTGATGCAGGCACTCCCGACCGATGGGGCGATGGTCTCGCTCCAGGCGGCGGAGGATGAGGTCCTCCCGTTGCTGGTCGACGGCGTCTCGATCGCTGCCCTCAACGGGCCTTCCGCGACCGTGATCTCAGGTGATGAAGCGGAGGTCCTGCGGATCGCCGCGCACGTCGAGGGTGAGGGTCGTAAGACCAAGCGTCTGAGGGTGAGCCATGCGTTCCACTCGCCGCGCATGGACGCGATGCTGGACGACTTCCGGGCGGTCGCGCAGGGGCTGACCTTCAATGCTCCGCAGCTGTCGATCGTCTCGGACGTGACGGGTGGGGTTCTGTCGGCGGAGGAGGTCCAGGATCCGGAGTACTGGGTCCGCCACGTTCGCGAAGCGGTGCGCTTCCTGGACGGCATCCGCAGCCTGGAGTCCGCGGGTGTGACCGCGTTCCTGGAGCTGGGTCCCGACGGTGTGCTGTCCGCCATGGCGCAGGACTGCGTGAGCGGCGGCTCCGAGGGTGGCGATGAGCTCGCCTTCGTACCCGTCCTCCGCAAGAACCGCGACGAGCCCGACGCACTCCTCACCGCCCTCGCCGAACTCCACGTACGCGGCAGGGCAGTTGACTGGACCGCGTACTTCGCCGGCACCGGCGCCCGACGCGTCGACCTGCCCACCTACGCCTTCCAGCACGACCGCTACTGGCCGAGCGCCGCGCCCGCACCGGTGGCCGTCCGGGCGGACGGTGGACAGGGCCCGGTGGACGCCGAGTTCTGGGGCGTGGTCGAGCGCGGCGACGTGGACGAGCTGGCCAGGACCCTCGACCTCGCGGACAGCGGAGAGTCCTCTCTGGCGAGCGTGCTCCCCGCGCTCTCCAGCTGGCACCGGAAGCGCAGCGAGGACTCGGCCGTCGCCGGATGGCGGTACCGCGTCACGTGGCAGCCGCTCGCGGATGCGGGCACCCAGGGCACCTCGGGCGCCACGGCCGCGCAGAAGACCCCCTTGCTGAACGGGACGTGGGTGCTCGCGGTGCCCGAGTCGGATGCCGCGAGCACCGCCCTGACCGACTGCGCGACGGCGCTCGGCGAGCACGGCGCGAACGTGATCGTGCTGCCCGTGGACGGCGGCAGGGACACCGTGAAGGACGTCGCCGAGCGGCTCGGTGAAGCGGTCGCCGAGCCGGGGACGCTCTCCGGAGTGCTGTCGCTGCTCAGCTTCGACGAGCGGCCGCACCCCGTGCACGGTGCGCTGCCCGTCGGTTCGTTCGCCGTGCTGGCCCTGCTGCGCGCGATGACCGAGCTGGGTCTTGAGGCGCCCCTGTGGTGTGCCACGCGGACCGCCGTCTCGGTACGCCGCTCCGACGTCCTCGCGCGGCCGGCGCAGGCCCAGACGTGGGGGCTCGGGCGGGTCGCCTCGCTGGAGCACCCGAAGCTGTGGGGTGGCCTGGTCGACCTGCCGGAGCGGGTGGACACGACCGCGCTGAACCGTCTGATGTCCGTTCTCGCGCGTACCGACCACGAGGACCAGGTGGCCGTGCGCGAGGCCGGTGTGCTCACCCGGCGCGTGGTGCCCGCTCCGCTCGACGGTCCGGTGCCGGCCAGGCCCTGGAAGCCGTCGGGCACGGCGGTCATCACCGGAGGCACCGGCGCGCTCGGCGGCCATGTCGCGCGGTGGCTCGCCGGCAACGGAGCCGAGCACGTCGTCCTCACCAGCCGCAGCGGTGGCAAGGCCGCAGGTGTCGACGAACTGGTCGTGGACATCGAGAAGTCGGGCGCCAGGGTCACCGTCGCGGCGTGCGACGTGACCGACCGCGCGGCGGTCGCCGCGCTCCTGGAGCAGCTCGCCGCGGACGGCGACGTGGTGCGCACCGTCGTGCACGCCGCCGGAGTCGGCGTGCTCGCGCCCCTGACGGTGACGGACGACGCCCTCTTCGCGGACATCGCGTCGGCGAAGGTCGCGGGGGCCAGGCACCTGGACGAGCTCCTCGACCGGGAGAGCCTCGACGCGGTCGTCTACTTCTCGTCCGTCTCGGCGATCTGGGGCGTCGGCGACCACGGCGCCTACGCGGCGGCCAACGCATACACGGACGCCCTCGCCGAGCAGCGCAGGGCCGAGGGCGTGCCCGCCCTGTCGGTGGCGTGGGGCCCGTGGGCCGGCGGCGGAATGGTCAGCGACGACGCGAAGATCCTCCTCGACCGCCAGGGCGTGCGCCTCATCCAGCCGGAGACGGGCATGACCGCGCTGCGGCAGGCCCTGGAGAACGACGACACGTCCGTGGTGGTGGCCGACGTCGACTGGGAGCGTTTCGCGCCCGTCTTCACCATGGCCCGAGAACGCCCCCTGATCGGCGACATTCCGCAGGTGAGGGCGGCGGTGGCGGCCCCGGACGCGGGCCGGGCCGAAGAGACGGGCGAGGCACACACGCTCCGCGCGGAACTGACCGTGCTGGCCGAGGCCGACCGGGAACGGCTGCTCCTCGACCTGGTGCGGGAGCATGCGGCGACGGTGCTCGGGCATGCGACGCCGGACGGCGTCGAACCGGGCAGGGCCTTCCGCGAGCTCGGCTTCGACTCGCTCACCGCGGTCGAACTGCGCAACCGGCTCGCCGCCGCGACCGGCCTGCGGCTGCCCGCGACCTCCGTGTTCGACCATCCGACGCCGGCCGCGCTCGCCCGCCACCTGCAGACGGAGATCCTGCAGGACACGGAGGGCGATCTGCCGCCCGGCGCCGAACTCGACCGTCTCGAACAGGTCCTCGCCGCCCGCGCACACGACGACATCGGGCGCGTACGGGTGGTCATGCGCCTGGAGTCCCTCCTGTCCAGGCTCAACGAGACCCACGGGCCCGGGGACCGGACGGATGCCGCGGAGAGGCTCGAGTCCGCGACGAACGAGGAGTTGTTCGACCTGATCGACAACGACCTCGGGATCTCTTGACGTGACAAGAACGAACTTTCCTGCACGACTCACGGGAGCGATGTACTGATGGCGGATGAAGAGAAGCTGCGCGATTACCTGGCACGGGTGGTCGCCGAGCTCCAGCAGACGCGCCAGCGGCTTCGCCATGCCGAGTCGGAGGAGTCGGAGCCCGTCGCCATCGTCGCGATGAGCTGCCGCTACCCCGGTGACGTGCGCTCCCCGGAGCAGCTGTGGGAACTGGTGGCGTCCGGTGGCGACGCCGTCGCGGAGTTCCCCACGGACCGCGGCTGGGACCTGGAGAAGCTGTACGACCCCGACCCGGAACATGTGGGCACCTCCTACGCGAACCAGGGCGGATTCCTCTACGACGCCGCCGAGTTCGACCCGGGCCTCTTCGGGATCAGCCCGCGTGAGGCGCTGGCGATGGACCCGCAGCAGCGGCTCCTCCTGGAGACCACCTGGGAGGTGCTGGAGCGCGCCGGCATCGACCCGCTCTCCGTGCGCGGCAGCCGCACCGGCGTCTTCATCGGAGCCTCCACCCAGGGCTACGGCATCGGTGCGGGGGCCGCCCCGGGCTCGGACGCGCACGCCCTGACCGGCGACGCGGCATCCGTCCTGTCCGGCCGCGTCTCCTACACGCTGGGCCTTGAGGGCCCCGCGGTGACGGTCGACACGGCGTGCTCGTCGTCGCTGGTCGCCCTGCACTGGGCGATCCAGGCCCTGCGCTCGGGCGAGTGCACCCAGGCCGTCGCCGGCGGCGTCACTGTCATGTCCAACCCCGGTGTCTTCGTGGAGTTCTCCCGTCAGCGCGGCCTCGCCATGGACGGCCGGTGCAAGGCGTTCGCGGAGGCGGCGGACGGCACGGGCTGGGGCGAGGGCGTGGGCCTGCTGCTCCTGGAGCGGCTCTCGGACGCCCGCCGCAACGGCCACGAGGTCCTCGCGGTCGTACGCGGTTCCGCCGTCAACCAGGACGGCGCGTCCAACGGTCTGACCGCCCCCAACGGCCCGTCCCAGCAGCGCGTCATCAGCCAGGCGCTGTCCGGGGCCCGGCTCTCCCCGACGCAGGTCGACGTCGTCGAGGGGCACGGTACGGGCACGACGCTCGGCGACCCCATCGAGGCGCAGGCACTGCTCGCCACCTACGGCCAGGAGCGCCCCGAGGGCCGGCCGCTGCTGCTCGGCTCGATCAAGTCGAACATCGGTCACACGCAGTCCGCCGCCGGTGTCGCGGGCGTCATCAAGATGGTCATGGCAATGCGCCACGGTGTGGTGCCCCAGACCCTGCACGTGGACGAGCCGTCCTCCCACGTGGACTGGTCGGCAGGGGCTGTTGAGCTGGTCAGCGAGCCGGTGGCCTGGCCGGAGACGGGCGAGCCGCGCCGTGCGGGCGTCTCGTCCTTCGGGATCAGCGGCACGAACGCCCATGTGATCGTCGAGCAGGCGCCGGAGGCGGAGGAGCCGACGGCGGCCGGGGATCCGGCGGCGCTGCCGGCGGTGCCCTGGGTGGTCTCGGGACGCTCCGAGGCGGCACTGGCGGCGCAGGTGGAGCGGCTGCGGTCGTTCGTTGCCGAGAACCGTGAGCTGTCGCCGATGGATGTGGGCTTCTCGCTGGCGACGTCGCGTGCGGCGCTGGAGCACCGGGCGGTGCTGCTCGGCGGCGAGCGGGTGGCCGAGGGTTCTGTTTCGCCCGGCAGGACGGGTGTGCTGTTCTCGGGTCAGGGTTCGCAGCGGGCCGGTATGGGCCGTGAGTTGTACGAGTCGTATCCCGCCTTCAGCCAGGCGTTCGACGCGGTCTGTGTGGAGCTGGACCGGCACCTGGAAACGCCTCTTCGCGGGGTGGTCTTCGAGGGTGGTGGGCTGCTGGATCAGACGCAGTTCACGCAGGCGGGTCTGTTCGCCCTCGAAGTTGCGCTGTTCGAGCTGGTGACGTCGTGGGGCGTGAAGCCGGACTATCTGCTGGGCCACTCGATCGGTGAGCTGTCGGCTGCGTACGTGGCCGGGGTGCTGTCGCTCGAAGATGCTGCCGCTCTCGTGGCCGCGCGGGGTCGTCTGATGCAGGCGCTCCCGACCGGTGGGGCGATGGTGTCGTTGCAGGCGGCGGAGGACGAGGTCCTGCCGCTGCTGGTCGACGGCGTCTCGATCGCCGCGCTTAATGGCCCGCGTTCCACGGTTGTCTCGGGTGACGTGGCGGCGGTTCTTGAGATCGCCGCGCACTTCGAGGGTGAGGGCCGTAAGACCAAGCGTCTGAGGGTGAGCCATGCCTTCCACTCGCCGCGTATGGACGCGATGCTGGAAGATTTCCGTGCGGTCGCGCAGGGGCTGACCTTCAACGCTCCGCAGCTGTCGATCGTCTCGGACGTGACGGGTGAGGTCCTGACGGCCGATGAGGTCCAGGACCCGGAGTACTGGGTTCGCCACGTCCGCGAAGCGGTCCGTTTCCTGGACGGCATCCGCAGCCTGGAATCTGCGGGCGTGACCGCGTTCCTGGAGCTGGGCCCCGACGGTGTCCTCTCCGCGATGGCGCAGGACTGTGTGATGTCCGGTTCCAAGGCTGGCGATGAGCTCACCTTCGTACCCGCTCTGCGCAAGAGTCGTGAGGAGCCGGAGAGCCTGCTCACCGCTCTCGCCGAACTGTACGTACACGGCAAGGTAGTTGACTGGACGGCGTACTTCGCCGGTACCGGCGCCCGCCGTGTCGACCTGCCCACCTACGCCTTCCAGCATGAGCACTTCTGGCCGGAGGCCGGTTCGCCGTTCATGGCGGACGCGTCCGCCTCGCTCGCCTCCTCGGTGGACGGTGCGTTCTGGGCCGCCGTGGAGCAGGAGGACGTGGACGCCTTCGCGGCGGCTCTGGGCTCGGACGAGCTGGAGTCGCTGGGCGCGGCGCTGCCGGTTCTGTCGTCGTGGCGTCGGCAGTCCCGTGAGGTTGCGGCCGCCGACGCGTGGCGTTACCGGGTCACATGGCAGCAGGTCTCCGGTGCCGACCGTGCCGGGCTGTCCGGGCGGTGGCTGGTGGTTTCGCCGTCGGCGTGTGCGGATCACCCGGTGGTGGCGGGGATGCGTGCGCGTGGCGGAGAAGTCGTGGAGTGGTTGGTGGAGGGCGGTGAGGTGAGCCGTGAAGCGCTGGCCGCGCGGCTCGCCGAGGACGCCTCCGAGTTCGCCGGTGTGGTGTCGTTGCTGGCCCTGGGCCGGGAGGGTGCGGCGCTGGGCACGCTGTCGCTGGTGCAGGCGCTGGACGATGCGGAGTTGTCCGTGCCGTTGTGGTGCGTGACGCGGGGTGCGGTGTCGGTGGGTCGTTCCGATGGTGCGGTGGATGCGGCACAGGGCCAGGTGTGGGGTCTGGGCCGGGTGGCCGCGCTGGAACATCCCCGCCGCTGGGGCGGGTTGATCGATCTGCCCGAGACCTTGGACGAGCGGGCGGTGACCCGTGTCTGCGCCGCGCTGACCGGCACGGACATGGGCACCGGTTCTGCTGGTGAGGACCAGCTCGCGGTACGTGCGTCGGGTGTGTATGGGCGTCGTCTGGTGCACGCGCCTGGCAACCGTCGTACGGCGTCGGGTGGGTGGTCGCCGCGTGGCACGGTCCTGGTGACCGGCGGTACCGGTGCGCTCGGTGCGCATGTGGCCCGTTGGGCGGCCAGCAACGGTGCCGAGCGGCTGGTGCTGACGAGCCGTCGTGGTCCGGAGGCTCCGGGTGCGGTCGAGTTGGTGGCCGAGCTGAAGGCTTTGGGTGCGGCGGTGGAGGTCGCTGCGTGTGACGTGAGCGACCGGGAGGCGCTGGCCGGGCTGGTGGAGGGGCTTCGCCGGGCCGGTACGCCGGTCCGCTCGGTCGTCCACGCCGCCGGCCTGGGGCAGGTGACGGCGCTGTCCGACATGAGCGCCGAGGAGTTCACCGAGGTGCTGCGGGCGAAGGTGGAAGGCGCCACGCACCTCGATGCCCTGTTCAGTGCCCCGGTCGACGGTGAAGACCTGGACGCCTTCGTGCTGTTCTCGTCGATCTCCGCCGTATGGGGCAGCGGTGGTCACGCCGCCTACGCCGCGGCCAACGCCCACCTCGACGCCCTCGCGCAGGACCGGCGTTCCCGTGGCCTGACCGCGACCTCCGTCAGCTGGGGGCCGTGGGGCGAGGGCGGCATGATCGAGGACGTCGGCGAGGCCGAGCTGCGCAGGCGCGGACTGCCCACGCTGGCACCGGAGTCGGCGATCACCGCGCTCCACCAGGCGCTGACGGAGGACGACACCCATGTCGCCGTCGCCGACGTCGACTGGGAGCGGTTCGCGCCCGCGTTCACCGCGCTGCGCCCGAGCCCGCTCCTCACGGGCCTGCCCGAGGTGCGCGACCTCGCCGAGAGTTCCGAAGGCGCCTCCGGGGGCGCGCGCGGTGACGCGGACTCCGAACTGCGGCGACAGCTCGCCGGCCTCTCCACCGCCGAGCGCGACGCCGAACTACTCGCACTGGTACGCCGCGAGACCGCGGCCGTCCTCGGGCACCGCAGCGCCGAGGCGGTCCCGGCCGACCGGGCGTTCCAGCAGCTGGGCTTCGACTCGCTCACGGCGGTCGAACTGCGCAACCGGCTGACCAAGGAGTCCGGTCTCTCCCTGCCCGCCACCCTGGTCTTCGACTACCCGACCCCGGCGGAACTCGCCAGACATCTCAGGACCGAGGTGTTCGGCGACGGCGTCGTCGCGGCGGACAGCGCGCCGGTGGCCGTGGACCGCGCCGACGACCCGATCGTCATCGTCGGGATGAGCTGCCGTTTCCCCGGCGGCGCGGAGTCCCCGGAAGCGCTGTGGGAGCTGCTCACGGCGGGTGCCGACGGCATATCGGGCTTCCCGGAGAACCGCGGCTGGGACCTGGGTTCGTTGTACGACCCGGACCCCGACGGCGTCGGTACCTCCTACGTCGCAGAGGGCTGCTTCCTGCACGACGCGGCGGATTTCGACCCGGCGTTCTTCGGGATCTCGCCGCGTGAGGCGCTGGCGATGGACCCGCAGCAGCGGCTGCTCCTGGAGACCTCCTGGGAGGTCTTCGAGCGGGCGGGCATCGACCCGACGTCACTCAAGGGCGACCGTATCGGCGTGTTCACCGGTACCAACGGCCAGGACTACGGCTATGTGCTGGGCGGCGCGGGCGACGAGGTCGTGGGCTACGGCGCCACGGGCAGCTCGGCCAGCGTCCTGTCCGGCCGCGTCTCCTACACGCTGGGCCTTGAGGGTCCCGCGGTGACGGTCGACACAGCGTGTTCGTCGTCGCTGGTCGCCCTGCACCTCGCGGCGCAGGCCCTGCGCGACGGCGAGTGCTCGATGGCGCTGGCGGGCGGCGTCACCGTCATGTCGATGCCGGGCACGTTCGTGGAGTTCTCCCGGCAGGGCGGCCTGGCTCCCGACGGCCGCTGCAAGGCGTTCGCCGAGTCGGCGGACGGCACGGCCTGGGGCGAGGGCGTGGGCGTACTGCTGGTCGAGCGCCTCTCGGACGCACGCCGCAACGGCCGCGAGGTCCTCGCGGTCGTCCGCGGTTCTGCGATCAACCAGGACGGCGCTTCCAACGGTCTGACCGCCCCCAACGGCCCGTCCCAGCAGCGCATCATCCGCCAGGCCCTCGCCGGAGCCGGCCTGTCGGCGGCGGACATCGACGCGGTGGAGGCGCACGGCACGGGCACGACGCTGGGCGACCCCATCGAGGCGCAGGCGCTGCTCGCGACGTACGGCCAGGAGCGCCCCGAGGGACGTCCGCTCTGGCTCGGTTCGGTGAAGTCGAACATCGGTCACACGCAGGCCGCCGCGGGCGTCGCCGGGATCATCAAGATGGTCATGGCGATGCGGGAGGGCGTCCTGCCCCAGACCCTGCACGTGGACGAGCCGTCCACCCACGTGGACTGGTCGACCGGCGCCGTCGAGCTCCTGACGGAGTCGATGGCGTGGCCGGAGACCGGCTCGCCGCGGCGTGCGGGCGTCTCGTCGTTCGGCATCAGCGGCACGAACGCCCATGTGCTGTTGGAGCAGGCGCCGGAGGTCGAGGAGCCGGCGGCGGTTGTGGCTCCGGTGGGGTTGCCGGTGGTGCCGTGGGTGGTGTCGGCGAAGTCGGAGGCGGGGCTGTCGGGGCAGGTGGAGCGGCTGCGGTCGTTCGTCACCGAGAACCCCGACCTGTCGCCGCTCGACGTCGGCTTCTCGCTGGCGACGACGCGTGCGGCGCTGGAGCACCGGGCGGTCCTGATCGGCGGCGAGCGGACCGTGGAAGGCCCGCTGACTCCCGGTAAGACAGGTGTGTTGTTCTCGGGTCAGGGGTCGCAGCGGGCCGGTATGGGCCGGGAGTTGTACGCGGCGTATCCCGTCTTTGCGGACGCGTTCGACGCGGTGTGTGCGGAGCTGGACCGGCATCTGGACCGGCCTCTTCGTGAGGTGGTCTTCGACGAGGGCGAGGGCGAGGGCGAGGGCGAGGGCGAGGGTGGGCTGCTGGATCAGACGCAGTTCACGCAGGCCGGTCTGTTCGCTCTCGAAGTTGCGCTGTTCGAGCTGGTGACGTCGTGGGGCGTTAAGCCGGACTTTCTGCTGGGTCACTCGATCGGTGAGCTGTCGGCCGCGTATGTGGCCGGGGTGCTGTCGCTGGAAGACGCTGCCGTTCTGGTGGCGGCGCGGGGGCGTTTGATGCAGGCGCTTCCGGCGGGTGGGGCGATGGTGTCGTTGCAGGCGGCGGAGGACGAGGTGCTGCCGCTGCTGGTCGACGGCGTCTCGATCGCCGTCCTCAACGCCCCGCGCTCCACCGTGATTTCGGGTGACGTGGCGGCGGTTCTTGAGATTGCCACGCACTTTGAGACCGAAGGTCGTAAAACCAAGCGACTGCGGGTCAGCCATGCGTTCCACTCGCCCCGAATGGACGCGATGCTCGACGACTTCCGCGCGGTCGCGCAGGGGCTGAGCTTCAACGCCCCGCAGCTGGCCATCGTCTCCGACGTGACGGGTGAGGTCCTGTCGGCGGAGGAGGTCCAGGACCCGGAGTACTGGGTCCGCCACGTTCGCGAGGCTGTCCGTTTCCTGGACGGCATCCATGTCCTGGAGTCTGCGGGCGTGACCGCCTTCCTGGAACTGGGCCCGGACGGCGTCCTCTCCGCCATGGCGCAGGACTGCGTGAGCGGCGGCTCCGAGGGCGGCGATGAGTTCGCCTTCGTACCCGTCCTCCGCAAGAACCGTGACGAGCCCGACGCAATCCTCACCGCCCTCGCTGAACTCCACGTACGCGGCAGGGCAGTTGACTGGACCGCGTACTTCGCCGGCGCCGGCGCCCGTCGCGTGGACCTGCCCACCTACGCCTTCCAGCACGAGCACTTCTGGCCTACCACTGGGGTGTGGGCCGGTGACGCGACCGCGTTCGGGCTGCGGTCGGTGGGGCACCCGATGCTCGGTGCGGTGATGACGCTCGCCGAGGCGGACGGCCTGATGATGACGGGGCGGCTGTCGCTGCAGTCGCATCCCTGGCTGGGCGATCACGTCGTCCTGGGCTCGGTCCTGCTGCCGGGCACGGCCTACGTGGAGCTGGCTCTGCAGGCCGGCGAGCGCCTCGGATGCGGTGTCCTCGAAGAGCTGACGCTGCAGGCGCCCCTGGTGCTGCCCGAACGCGGCGGAGTCGCGGTTCAGGTGACGGTCGGTGCGGAGGACGCGGACGGGCGGCGTTCCGTCGCCCTGCACTCGCGGCCCGCCGAAGGGGACGACGAGGCGCCGTGGCGGCAGCACGCGGCAGGCACGCTGGCGTCGGCCGATGTCGTCGCCGGTACGGCCGCCGCAGATGCCGCCGCTGGTGGAGAGCCGGCCGTGTGGCCGCCGCGGGACGCCGTTCCCGTTGCCGTCGAGGGGCACTACGAGAACCTGGCGGAGCGTGGCTACGGCTACGGGCCGGTGTTCCAGGGGCTGCGTGCGGCATGGCGGCGTGGCGAGGAGATCTTCGCCGAGGTCGCGCTGCCCGACGGCGCGGATGCCGACCGGTTCGGGCTCCACCCCGCGCTGCTCGACTCCGCCCTGCACGCGCTGGGCCTGCACGGTGCGGAGAACGCAGGCGAGGAGAACGCCGGTGCGGCCGGCGGTGTCGGTCTGCCCTTCGCCTGGTCCGGAGTGTCGCTGTACGCGGTGGGTGCCGCCGCACTGCGGGTACGGATCACCCCCACGGCGTCGGGCGTCGGCCTGGAGGTCGCCGACGGCACCGGGGCACCCGTGGCGCGCGTGGACTCCCTGGTGCTGCGTCCGGTGTCCGCCGAGCAGTTGGCGGCGCCCGGTACCGAGCCCGACCAGCTGTTCCACCTCGCATGGTCGCCGCCGGCCGTGTCGCCGCCGCCCGAGGGCGAGCCCGCCCGGCGGTGGGCGGTGCTCGGCGACGCGGACTGGGCCGTGCCCCACGGTGCCGAACCGACCCGGGACCTGGCCTCCGTGGCCCCGGACGTCGACGCCGTCGTCGTCCTGCACGCCTCGGAGGCGGCGGCCGACCTGGCGACCGGTGTGCGCCGCGACGTCCAGGAGCTGCTCGCGCTGATCCAGGAGTGGCTGGCCGACACGCGTTTCACCGACGACACCCCGCTCGTCGTCGCGACCCGCGGCGCCGTCGCGGCGAGCGGCGAGGACGAAGTGTCCGACCTGGCGGGTGCCGCTGCCTGGGGTCTGATCCGCTCGGCGCAGTCCGAGAACCCCGGCCGCCTGGTCCTGGTCGACCTCGACGGACACGACGACTCGTACGCCGCGCTGACCACGGCGCTGGCCACGGGCGAGCCCCAACTGGCCCTGCGGGCAGGCGATGTCCTCGTGCCGAGGTTCGCCCGCGCCACCTCCGACGGTGCCCTGGTGCCCCCGTCCGGCGACGGCCCGTGGCGGCTCGACATCACGGAGAAGGGCACTCTCAACAACCTTTCCCTGACCCCGTGCCCCGATGCCGCCGGGCCGCTCGCTCCCGGAGCGGTCCGGGTCGGCGTGCGCGCCGCGGGCGTCAACTTCCGCGACGTACTGATCGCCCTCGGCATGTACCCCGGCGACGCCACCATGGGCATCGAGGGCGCCGGTGTCGTCCTTGAGGTCGGTCCCGGCGTCACCGGACTCGCGCCCGGGGACCGCGTCATGGGTCTCTTCTCCGGCGGTTTCGGCCCGGTGGCGGTGACCGACCGCCGCACCCTGGCGCGGATCCCGGACAGCTGGTCCTTCACCGAAGCGGCATCGGCCCCGGTCGTCTTCATGACCGCCTACTACGCGCTGGTCGACCTGGCGGGACTGCGGTCCGGGGAGTCCGTCCTCGTGCACGCCGCGGCCGGCGGCGTCGGCATGGCCGCCGTGCAGCTCGCCCGGCACCTGGGGGCCGAGGTCTACGGCACGGCGAGCACCGGCAAGTGGGACGTGCTGCGTTCCCTCGGGCTCGACGGCGCGCACATCGCCTCGTCCCGCACCCTCGACTTCGAGGGCCGGTTCCTCGACGCCACCGAAGGACGCGGCGTCGACGTCGTCCTGGACTCCCTCGCCCGGGAGTTCGTGGACGCCTCGCTGCGCCTGCTGCCACGCGGCGGCCGGTTCATGGAGATGGGCAAGACCGACATCCGTGACGCGCAGGCGGTGGCCGAGGCGTTCCCCGGCGTCGCCTACCAGGCCTTCGACCTGATCGAGGCCGGGCCCGAGCGGATCGGCCAACTGCTGACCGAGGTCCTCGCGCTCTTCGAGAGCGGCGCGCTCAAGCCGCTCCCGATCCGTACGTGGGACGTGCGCCACGCCCCGGAGGCGTTCCGTTTCCTCGCCAAGGCCCGCCACATCGGCAAGGTCGTTCTGACCGTGCCCGAGCCTGTGGAGCGGCACGGGACGGTGCTCGTCACCGGCGCCACCGGCGCGCTCGGCGCCCTGGTGGCACGCCATCTCGTGGCCGAGCACGGCGTACGCGGCCTGGTGCTCGTGGGCCGTCGCGGTGCGGCCGCGCCCGGCATGAGGGAACTGGCGGACGAACTGACGTCGGCCGGCGCCGACGTGGTGCTCGCCGCCTGCGACGTCGCCGACCGCGATGCGCTCTCGGCGGTCCTCGCCGAGATCCCCGCGGAACGGCCGCTGACCGGCGTGGTGCACGCCGCCGGTGTGCTCGACGACGGAGTGGTCTCGTCGATGACGCCGGAGCGGCTCGACACGGTACTGCGTCCCAAGGTCGACGGCGCGGCCCACCTGCACGAACTGACCGCAGGCCTCGACCTGTCCCTGTTCGTCACCTTCTCCTCCACGGCGGGCGTACTCGGCGGCCCCGGCCAGGCCAACTACGCGGCCGCCAACGCCTTCCTCGACGGCCTGGCCCAGCAGCGCAGGGCCCACGGGCTGACCGCGACCTCACTGGCCTGGGGCCCGTGGGCCTCGGCGGACGGCATGCTCGGCCGGCTCGACACGGCCGACGTGGAGCGCATGACTCGCTCCGGCATCCTGCCGCTCACCGACGAGCAGGGCCTCGCCCTCTTCGACGCGGCCCTGGACGGCGCACGCGCCGCCGTGCTGCCCGTCGCCCTGGAGCTCACCGCCCTCCAGGCACAGGCCACCGCGGGCGTGCTGCCCGGACTGTTCCGCGGGCTCGTCCGCGCCCCCGGCCGGCGCAAGGCCCTGGCCGCCGCGGCGGGCGCGTCGACGCTCGGACAGCGACTCGCGGGGCTCGCCCCGGAGGAGCGCGACCGCGAGATGCTGGACCTCGTCCGCACCCAGGCAGCCGTCGTGCTCGGCCACGCCGGGCCCGAAACGGTGGGCGCGGAGAAGCAGTTCAAGGAACTGGGCGTCGACTCGCTGACCGCCGTCGAGCTGCGCAACCGCCTGAACGCCACGCTCGGTGTCCCGGGCCTGCGACTGCCCGCGACCCTCGTCTTCGACTACCCCACACCCGCCGCGCTCGCGGCCTTCCTCCTGACCGAGGTCCTGGGCGTCGTCCCGGAGACCACGAGCACGCTGCCCGACGCGGTCGCCGCGGACGGCGACCCCATCGCCATCGTGGGCATGAGCTGCCGGTTCCCCGGCGACGTACGCTCGCCCGACGAGCTGTGGCGGCTGCTGCTCGACGGCGGCGACGCGATCACGGCGTTCCCCGAGGACCGCGGCTGGCACGCCGCCCGGCTGAATCCCGCCGAATCGGCGGACACCGGCGTGACCGTCGTGCGCGAGGGCGGCTTCCTGTCCGGAGCGGGCGACTTCGACCCGGGCTTCTTCGGGATCTCGCCGCGTGAGGCCCTGGGCATGGACCCGCAGCAGCGGCTGCTCCTCGAAACCGCCTGGGAGGCGTTCGAGCACGCGGGCATCGACCCGGCCACTGTGCGGGGGAGCGCGACCGGAGTGTTCGCGGGCGCGTCCTCGAACGTGTACGGAGCCGGCGCCCAACTGCCCGAGGGCTTCGAGGGCAACGCCCTGACCGGCAGCGCGACCAGCGTCGTGTCGGGCCGGGTGGCCTACACGTTCGGCCTGGAAGGCCCGGCCGTCACGGTGGACACCGCGTGCTCCTCCTCGCTGGTCGCCCTGCACCTCGCGGTGCAGGCGCTGCGGTCCGGCGAGTGCACGATGGCCCTGGCCGGCGGCGTCACCGTCATGGCCGACCCGGGCATCTTCGTCGAGTTCAGCCGCCAGCGCGGTCTGGCTCCCGACGGCCGCTGCAAGCCGTTCGCGGAGGCCGCCGACGGCACGGGCTGGTCCGAGGGCGTCGGCATGGTCCTGGTGGAGCGTCTCTCGGACGCCCGCCGCAACGGCCATGACGTCCTCGCGGTCGTGCGTGGCAGTGCGGTGAACCAGGACGGTGCGTCCAACGGCCTGACCGCCCCCAACGGACCGTCCCAGCAGCGCGTCATCCGCCAGGCCCTCGCCAACGCGGGCGTCACCGCCGACGAGATCGACGCCGTGGACGCGCACGGCACGGGCACCCGCCTCGGTGACCCGATCGAGGCGCAGGCGCTGATCGCGACGTACGGGCAGGAGCGTGCGGAGGACCGGCCGCTGCTGCTGGGCTCGATCAAGTCGAACATCGGTCACACGCAGGCGGCTGCCGGTGTGGCGGGTGTGATCAAGATGGTGCAGGCGATGCGCCACGGTGTGCTCCCGCGCACCCTGCACGTGGACGAGCCGTCCACCCATGTGGACTGGTCGGCCGGCGCCGTCGAGCTCCTGCGGGAGCCGATGGCGTGGCCGGAGACCGGCGCACCGCGCCGTGCAGCGGTGTCCTCGTTCGGCATCAGCGGTACGAACGCCCACGTGATCGTGGAGCAGGCTCCGGAGGCCGATGAGCCGGCGGCGGTTGCGGCTCCGGTGGCGCTGCCGGTGGTGCCGTGGGTGGTGTCCGCGAAGTCGGAGGCGGGGCTGTCGGGGCAGGTGGAGCGGCTGCGGACGTTCGTCACCGAGCGCCCGGAGCTGTCGCCGCTCGACGTCGGTTTCTCGCTGGTGACATCGCGTGCGGTGCTGGAGCACCGGGCGGTCCTGCTCGGCGAGCGGACCGTGGAGGGTTCGGTATCGCCCGGTAAGACGGGTGTGCTGTTCTCGGGGCAGGGTTCGCAGCGTGCCGGCATGGGGCGTGAGCTCCATGCGGCTTTCCCGGTGTTCGCGGATGCGTTCGACGCGGTCTGTGCGGAGCTGGACCGGCACCTGGAAATGCCTCTTCGAGAGGTGGTCTTCGAAGGCGGTGAACTGCTGGATCAGACGCAGTTCACCCAGGCCGGTCTGTTCGCCCTCGAAGTCGCGCTGTTCGAGCTGGTGACGTCGTGGGGCGTTAAGCCGGACTATCTGCTGGGTCACTCCATCGGTGAGCTGTCGGCCGCGTATGTGGCCGGGGTGCTGTCGCTCGAAGACGCTGCCGCTCTCGTGGCGGCGCGGGGTCGTCTGATGCAGGCGCTCCCGGCGGGTGGCGCGATGGTGTCGTTGCAGGCGGCGGAGGACGAGGTGCTGCCGCTGCTGGTCGACGGCGTCTCGATCGCCGCGCTCAACGGGCCGTCCGCCACCGTGATTTCCGGCGACGAGAGCGCGGTAGTTGCCATTGCCGCGCACTTCGAAGGCGAAGGTCGCAAGTCCAAGCGTCTGCGGGTGAGCCACGCGTTCCACTCGCCCCGCATGGACGCGATGCTGGACGATTTCCGGGCGGTCGCGCAGGGGCTGAGCTTCAACGCCCCGCAGCTGGCCATCGTCTCCGACGTGACGGGTGAGGTCCTGTCGGCTGATGAGGTCCAGGACCCGGAGTACTGGGTCCGCCACGTCCGTGAGGCTGTCCGTTTCCTGGACGGCATCCGCGCCCTGGAGTCTGTGGGCGTGACCGCCTTCCTGGAACTGGGCCCGGACGGCGTCCTCTCCGCCATGGCGCAGGACTGTGTGACGTCCCGTTCCGAGGACGGCGATGAGCTCGCCTTCGTACCCGCCCTCCGCAAGAACCGTGACGAGCCCGACGCACTCCTCACCGCCCTCGCCGAACTCCACGTACGCGGCAGGGCAGTCGACTGGACCGCGTACTTCGCCGGCACCGGCGCCCGCCGTGTCGACCTGCCCACCTACGCCTTCCAGCACGACCGCTACTGGCTCTCCGCTCCGGTCGCCCCCGTGGGCGACATCACGGCGGCGGGCCTCAGCGGTGCCGGTCATCCGCTGCTGGCGGCCGGCGTGCGGCTGGCCGGTTCGGACGGGTTCCTGTTCACCGGACGGCTCTCGGTCGAGACGCACCCGTGGCTCGGCGACCATCAGGTGTACGGCACGGTCGTCGTGCCGAGCACGGTCTTCGTCGAGCTGGCGCTGCACGCGGGGGAGCGGTTCGGCTGCGATTCGCTGGCCACGCTGAACGTACGGACTCCGCTGGTGCTTCCGGAGCGGGCGGGTGTCGCCGTCCAGCTGGCCGTGGGTGCGGCGGACGCGGATGGGCGCCGTACGGTGGAGGTGTACGCGCGAGCCGAGGCCGACGGCCCCGAGGCGGAGTGGAACCTGCACGCCACCGGCGAACTGACCCCCGCCCAGCCGCAGTCGGCGGACGAGTCGGACTTCGCCGTCTGGCCGCCGAGGGGCGCCGTCGAGGCGGCGGCGCAGAGCGTGTACGACGACTTGGCCGACGAGGGCTACGACCACGGCACCGCGTTCCGCGCGCTGCGGTCGCTGTGGCGGCGAGGTGACGAGCTGTACGCCGAGGTCGCGCTGCCCGAGGGCACGGACGTCGACGGCTTCGGCCTGCACCCGGCGCTCCTCGACGCCGCCCTGCACGCGGCAGCGGGCGGGGTGCCGTCCGCGTGGTCCGGAGTGTCCTTGGCGGCTGTGGGCGCGACCGCGCTGCGCGTACGGGTCCGTCCCGTACGCGAGGGCGTCTCGGTGGCCGTGGCCGACGAGACCGGCGGGCTGGTCGCGGTGGCGGACCGTGTGACGCTCGCCCCGGTCTCGCCCGAGCTGCTCCGGAGCGAGACCGGCAGTACGGACGCCCTGTTCACCCTGGAGTGGTCGCCGCAGACGGCACCCGCGTCGCCGTCGGGCTCCGCTTCGGGCTCTGCTTCGGCGTCGGCGAAGGAAGGGACAAAGGAAGGGACAAAGGAAGGGGCAAGGGACTGGGCGCTGTTGGGGGAGTCGGCCGCGTTCGAAGCGCTCGGCATCCCCACGTATGAGGACCTCGCCTCCCTGGACCGAGTGCCGGACGTCGTCTTCTACGCCCCCACGCCCGCCCCCGCACCCGGCACGGGCGACGGTTTGGCCGCCTCCGTACGTGCCGCCGCGCACGCCGTCCTCGCGACGGTGCAGGAGTGGCTGGCCGACGATCGGTACGGCGACGCGCTCCTTGCCGTCGTGACCCGGGGCGCGGTCACCGCGGGCGACGGCACCGGCCCGGTCGACCTCGCGGGCGCCGCCGCTTGGGGTCTCGTGCGGTCCGCCCAGTCCGAGAACCCGGGACGGCTGCTCCTCGCCGACCTGGACGACACCCCTGTGGACGTCTTCACCGAGATCCTGGCCGGCGGGGAACCGCAGGTGGCGGTCCGCGAGGGCAGCGTCCTCGTACCGCGCCTCGCCCGGACCGTGCCCCAAGAGGCCCTCGTCGAGCCCAAGCCCAAGCCCGAGCACGAGTCCGCGTCGGAGCTGGTGCCGGAGACAGAGCCCGAGCCCGAGCCCGAGCGGCACGGCACGGTCCTGGTGACCGGCGCGACCGGCGCCCTCGGTGTCCTGATCGCGCGCCACCTCGTCGACCGGCACGGCGTACGCAGCCTGGTACTGACCAGCCGCAGCGGCGCCAAGGCACCGGGTGCGGCGGAGCTCGCCGCCGAGCTGACCCGCGCTGGTGCCGAGGTGACCCTGGCTGCCTGCGACGTCGCGGACCGGGACGCACTTGCCGCGGTGCTCGACGCGATTCCCACTGAGCGGCCGCTGACCGGAGTGGTGCACGCCGCCGGTGTCGTCGACGACGGCGTCGTGTCCTCGCTGACCGCCGACCGGCTCGACGTCGTGCTACGGCCCAAGGTCGACGCCGCGGTGCATCTGCACGAACTCACCGAGCACCTCGACCTGTCGATGTTCGTCCTGTTCTCCTCCGTCGCCGGAACCTTCGGCTCGCTGGGACAGGGCAACTACGCGGCCGCCAACGCGTTCCTCGACGCCCTCGCACAGCACCGCGCAGGCCGCGGCCTCGCGGCCACGTCACTGGCCTGGGGCCCGTGGGGCATCGCGGACGGCATGGTCGGACGGCTGCACGACGGCGACACGAGCCGGATGGCCCGGTCCGGAGTGGTTCCGCTGACCTCCGACGAAGGTCTGGAGCTGTTCGACGCGGGGCTCGCCCTCGACCGCCCGGCGCTGTTCCCCGTCCACCTGGACCTGGCCGTCCTGCGCGCCCAGGCCGGTGTCGGCGCGCTCGCGGGCGTGTTCCGCGGACTCGTCCGCACGAGTTCGCGGCGCAGGGCGGGAGCGCTCGCCGGATCGGTGAAGCTGCTGCAGCGCCTCGCGGGGCTGTCGCGCGCGGAACGCCGCAAGGCACTGCTCGACCTGGTGCGTGGCCAGGCGGCCGCGGTACTCGGCCACAGCGGCGTCGAAGGGGTGGGCGTCACCCGGCCGTTCAAGGACCTCGGCTTCGACTCGCTGACCGCCGTCGAACTGCGCAACCGGCTCGACCGGGCCACTGGCCTGCGACTGCCCGCGACCCTGATCTTCGACTACCCCACCCCCGAGGCGCTGGCCGACTACGTGCTCGGAGAGGCCCTGGGTACGCAGCCGGAGGCCGCGGCGGTCGCTCCGGTGACGCGGCTCGCGGACGACGAGCCGATCGCGATCGTCGGCATGAGCTGCCGTTACGCGGGCGGGGTGGCGAACGCCGACGACCTCTGGCGCCTCGTGGCCACCGGAGCCGACGGCATCTCGGCCTTCCCCACCGACCGTGGCTGGGACCTGGACGGCCTCTACTCGGAGGTGGCCGACGGCGGGACGTCTGCGACGCTGGAGGGCGGATTCCTCTACGGTGCGGCGGAGTTCGACCCGGCGTTCTTCGGGATCTCGCCGCGCGAGGCCGTCGCCATGGACCCGCAGCAGCGGCTGCTCCTGGAAACCTCCTGGGAGGCCTTCGAGCACGCGGGCATCGACCCCGAGTCCGTACGAGGCCACCACATCGGTGTCTTCGCCGGTACCGCCTCGTCCAGCTACGGGGTGGGGATGCGACTGCCCGAGGGCGCCGAGGGGCATCTGCTGACCGGCAACGCGACCAGCGTCATCTCCGGCCGCGTCTCGTACACGTTCGGCTTCGAGGGGCCTGCGGTGACCGTCGACACGGCGTGCTCGTCGTCCCTGGTCGCCCTGCACCTGGCGACGCAGGCGTTGCGCTCGGGCGAGTGCAGCATGGCGCTGGCCGGCGGCGTGACCGTCCTGACGAACCCCAGCATCTTCGCGGAGTTCTCGCGTCAGCGGGGGCTCGCGGCGGACGGACGCTGCAAGGCGTTCGCCGACGCGGCGGACGGCACCGGCTGGTCCGAGGGCGTCGGCATGGTGCTGGTCGAGCGTCTCTCGGACGCGCGGCGCAATGGTCACCGGGTCCTCGCGGTCGTGCGTGGTTCTGCGGTGAACCAGGACGGTGCGTCGAATGGTCTGACGGCTCCGAATGGTCCGTCGCAGCAGCGGGTGATCCGGGCTGCGTTGGCGAGTGCGGGTCTGTCGGCGTCGCAGGTGGACGCGGTGGAGGCGCACGGGACGGGTACGACGCTGGGTGACCCGATCGAGGCGCAGGCGCTGATCGCGACGTACGGTCAGGAGCGCTCGGAGGACAGGCCGCTGCTGCTGGGCTCGGTCAAGTCGAACATCGGCCACTCGCAGTCCGCGGCGGGCGTGGCGGGTGTGATCAAGATGGTGCAGGCGTTGCGCCATGGATTGCTCCCGCGGACGCTGCACGTCGACAAGCCCTCCACTCATGTGGACTGGTCGACAGGGACCGTCGAGCTCTTGACGGAGCAGACGACCTGGCCGGAGACGGGCGAGCCGCGCCGTGCGGGTGTCTCGTCGTTCGGCATCAGCGGCACCAACGCCCACGTGATCCTGGAGCAGGCCCCGGCTGAAGAGGCCCTGGCCGCCGAGGCCGTCGCGCCGGGCGACACCACGCCGCCCTTCGGGGACGCGGTGCTGCCGTTCGTGGTGTCGGCCCGTTCGGCCGAGGCGCTGCGGGCCCAAGCAGAGCGAATCCACGCTGCGTTGGCCGACACCCCGGGCATCTCGCTCAAGGGCCTCGGCAACGCCCTGGCGGTGCGCCGGTCGCGGTTCGAGCATCGTGCGGTGGTGCTTGCGGGTGACGCGGGTTCTTTGGCGGGTGCGTTGTCGGCGGTGGTCGAGGGGCGTGCTGCTGGGGATGTGGTGCGGGGTGTGGCGGGCCGTGCTGTGCGTCCGGTGTTCGTGTTCCCGGGTCAGGGTGCGCAGTGGGCTGGGATGGCGGCTGGGCTGTTGGAGTCGTCGGCGGTGTTCGCGGCGCGGATGGCGGAGTGCGGGGCGGCTCTGGATCCGTTCACGGACTGGCAGTTGCTGGACGTCGTACGTGGTGCGGAGGGTGCCCCGGGCTTCGACCGCGTCGACGTGGTGCAGCCGGTCCTGTGGGCGGTGATGGTGTCGCTCGCGGAGTTGTGGCGGGCGTGCGGTGTGGAGCCTGCGGCGGTGATCGGTCATTCACAGGGTGAGATCGCGGCTGCGGTGGTTGCGGGTGGTCTGTCGTTGGAGGACGGTGCGCGGGTGGTGGCCTTGCGGTCGCGGGCTCTGCTGGCGTTGTCGGGTGGTGGTGGCATGGTTTCGGTGTCGCTTCCGGTCGCGGAGGTCCGCGAGCGTCTGACCGTCTGGGACGGACGGATCTCGGTGGCCGCGGTCAATGGTCCGTCTTCCGTGGTGGTGTCGGGTGAGCCGGATGCGTTGGAGGAGCTGGTCGAGTCCTGCACGGAGCAGGGAGTCCGGGCGAAGAGGATCGCGGTGGACTATGCCTCGCATTCGGCCCAGGTGGAGTTGATCGAGGAGGACCTGGCGGGGCTGCTGGCGGGTGTCGTGCCGGTGTCGCGTCGGGTGCCGTTCTATTCCACGCTGACCGGCGCGCTGCTGGACGATACGACGGGTCTGGATGGCGGATATTGGTTCCGCAACCTGCGTTCCACGGTGGAGTTCGAGCAGGCGGTGCGTGCGGCGGAAGCCGACGGCCTGTCCGTGTTCATCGAGGTGAGCCCGCACCCGGTCCTCAACCTGGGCCTGCAGGAGATCTTCGACGCGGCCGACAGCGAGGCAGTGGCGCTGGGCACCCTGCGGCGTGACGAGGACGAGGCACACCGCTTCATGACCTCACTGTCCGAAGCACACGTCCACGGTGTGGAGCTGAACTGGGAGGCGGTGTTCGCGGGGCAGCAGGCCACGCATGTGGATCTGCCCACCTACCCCTTCCAACGCCAGCGCTACTGGCCCGAGGCCATGGCCCTGCCGGCCGCAGGCATCGTGGATCCGGTGGACGCCCAGTTCTGGGATGCCGTCGAGCAGGGCGATCTCGCGGCGCTGGCCGCGACGCTGGATCTGGAGGAGGTGCCGGACTCTCCGCTGGGCGAAGTGCTGCCGGCCCTCTCGTCGTGGCGGCGGCAGCGGCGCGAGAACGCCGCCGCCGACTCCTGGCGGTACCGCATCAGTTGGAAGCCGCTCGTCGAGAACACGGCATCCCCGTCGGGGACTTGGCTCCTTGTGGCGCCCGGGACCGGAGCGGGCGGTGACGCCGTCGAGGCCGTCACGGAAGGGCTGCGCGGGCTGGGAGTCGACGTCGTGCGGTGTGTGCCGGGCGACGTGCTCGACCGCGCGGCGCTGGCCGGGGAGCTGACCGGAGCACTGGGCGGCCGAACTGCCGTCGAGGGCGTCCTCTCGCTGTGCGCCCTGGACGAGGAGCCGGTCCCCGGGCTGCCGGAGGCCACGGCCGGTCTGGCCGCCACGCTGGCCCTGACGCAGGCGCTGGGCGACGCGGACGTGACGGCGCCGCTGTGGTGCCTGACGCGGGGTGCGGTGTCCACGGGTTCCGCGGACGGGGCCGCGCGCCCGGCGCAGGCGCAGGTATGGGGGCTCGGCCGCGTGGCCGCGCTCGAACACCCGGACCGCTGGGGCGGGTTGATCGACCTGCCCGAGGTGCTCGACGAGCGTGCGGTGGCCCGGCTGGGCGCGCTGCTCGCCGCGGGCGGCGAGGAGGACCAGCTGGCGGTGCGGTCGGCGGGCGTGCTCGCCCGGCGGCTGCTGCCCGCGCCGGCGACGGCGGCGGGCCGGGCCTGGGAGCCGGAGGGCACGGTGCTGCTCACCGGCGGTACCGGGGCGATAGGGGCGCGGGTGGCCCGCCGGCTCGGCGGCAGTGGCGCGGAACACGTCGTCCTGATCGGCCGCAGCGGGCTGCGGGCGCCGGGCGTCGAGCGGCTGCGCGACGAGCTCGCGGGGACGGGCGTGCGGGTCACGGTCGCCGCGTGCGACGTAGCCGACCGCGATGAACTGACCGCCCTGGTAGGCAAGTTGAAGGCTGACGGGGAGCGGATCACTGCGGTGCTGCACGCCGCGGGCGAGCTGGACGACGGGGTCGTCGACTCGCTGACCCCGGAGCGTCTCGCCCGCGCCCTGCGGGCCAAGGTCGCCGGTGCGCGCAACCTGCACGAGGCGACGCGGGAACTCGACCTTTCGGCGTTCGTACTGTTCTCCGGTGTCGCCGGCGTGGTCGGCGGCGCGGGGCAGGGAGCCTTCGCCGCGGCCGGCGCCTACCTGGACGCGTTCGCCGAGCACCGCAGGGACTTGGGACTCGCCGCCACGTCCATCGCGTGGGGCCCGTGGGCCGAGGGTGGTCTTGCCCTCGACGACGACACGTTCCTGGAGCGGACGAGCCGGCGCGGTCTGGCCGCGCTGCCGACCGCGCCCGCGCTCACGGCGCTGTGCCGGGCGGTGGCACAGGACGGTCCCGCCCAGCTGGTGGCGGACATCGCCTGGGACCGCTTCGGTCCCGCGCTCGCGGCGGCACGGCCCAGCCCGCTGATCGCTGATGTGCCGCAGATGCGGGAGATCGCGCGGGCGGCCGAGCAGGCGGGGGACACCGGCGCGGACGACACGGCGGAGTTCCGGCGAGCCGTGGCCGAGCTCTCGGACGTGGAGCTCGGCCAGATGCTCCTGGAGCTGGTGCGCACCGAGGCGGCCGGGGCGCTGGGCTACACCGACATCGAGGCCATCGGACCCAAGCGGCCCTTCCGGGACCTCGGCTTCGAGTCGCTGACTGCCGTGGAGCTGCGCAACCGGATCAGCACCCGGACCGGCCTGCGGCTGCCGGTGACGCTGGCGTTCGACCACCCCACGCCGGTCGTCCTCGCCGCCTTCCTCAAGGGCGAGGCGGGCCGCGACGCGGAGCCGCAGACCGTGCCCGTCCTCGCGGAGCTCGACCGCCTGGAGGCGAGCCTCGCGACGCTCTCCGCGGACCGCACCGCGCGGCACCGGATCGCGGCACGGCTGAGGGACATCCTCGCCGGCTGGGACGAGGAGCCCGCGGGCGGTGACGGGGCCGCCGTCGCCGAGAAGTTGCAGTCGGCGTCGGCCGACGAGGTCCTGGCATTCATCGACAACGAACTTGGGGCCTCCTGATGCGGCGGCACCGTACTTCGGTTCTATACAAAGGGGTTAGCGGTAATGGTGGCTGACGAAAAGCTCCTCGAGTACCTCAAGCGGGTGACGGCCGACCTCCACCAGACCCGGCAGCGTCTGCGTGAGGTGGAGTCCGAGGAGCAGCAGCCCATCGCGATCGTCGCGACGAGTTGCCGCTTCCCCGGCGGGGTCGCGAGCCCCGAGGACCTGTGGCGGCTGGTCGCCGAGGACGGCGACGCGATGTCGCCCTTCCCGGACGACCGCGGCTGGGACATCACACGGCTCTACGACGCCGACCCCGACGCCGCGGGCACGTCCTATGTGCGGTCGGGCGGATTCCTCGACGGGGCGACGGAGTTCGACCCCGGCCTGTTCGGCATCAGCCCCCGCGAGGCGCTGTCGATGGACCCGCAGCAGCGGCTGCTCCTGGAGACGGCGTGGGAGGCGTTCGAGCGGGCGGGCATCGACCCGCTGTCGCTGTCGGGTGAGCGCGTCGGAGTGTTCGCCGGGTCCAGCGGCCAGGACTACGCGTCGCTGCTGCAGTTCTCGCCGGACAGCGTCGAGGGCTACGGTCTGACGGGCACGGCGGCCAGCGTGGTGTCGGGACGGCTGTCCTACACGTTCGGCCTGGAGGGCCCCGCCGTCACCGTCGACACGGCCTGCTCGTCGTCGCTGGTCGCGCTGCACCTGGCCGCGCAAGCGCTGCGGCAGGGCGAGTGCTCGCTGGCGCTGGCCGGCGGCGTGACGGTCATGTCGACGCCCGGTGCGTTCATCGAGTTCAGCCGGCAGCGCGGCCTGGCCACGGACGGCCGCTGCAAGGCCTTCGCGAAGGCTGCCGACGGCACGGGCTGGGCCGAGGGCGCGGGTCTGCTGCTCCTGGAGCGCCTCTCCGACGCGCGCCGCAACGGCCACCAGGTCCTCGCGGTCGTACGCGGTTCCGCGGTGAACCAGGACGGCGCGAGCAACGGTCTGACCGCCCCCAACGGGCCTTCGCAGCAGCGCGTCATCCAAGAGGCTCTGGCCAATGCCGGATTGTCCCCGGCGGACGTCGACGCGGTGGAGGCGCACGGCACGGGTACGACGCTGGGCGACCCCATCGAGGCGCAGGCGCTGCTCGCGACGTACGGGCAGAACCGGCCCGAGGACCGGCCGCTGCTGCTCGGTTCGGTCAAGTCCAACATCGGGCACACCCAGGCGGCCGCCGGTGTCGCGGGCATCATCAAGATGGTCGAGGCGATGCGGCACGGGACGCTGCCCCGCTCGCTGCACATCGACGAGCCCACCCCGCACGTCGACTGGTCGGCCGGTGCGGTGCGGCTGCTGACCGAGGCGACGCCCTGGCCCGCGACGGACCGCCCGAAGCGGTTCGGCATCTCGTCGTTCGGCATGAGCGGGACGAACGCCCACACGGTCATAGAGGAGGCGCCCGCCGCGGAGGCCCCCGCACCGCAGGAGACCGGCCCGGCGGCCGAGCTTCCCGTGCTGCCGTGGACGGTGTCGGGCAAGACCGAACAGGCCCTGCTGGCACAGGCCGCGCAGGTGCTGTCGTACGCGGAGACCACCGACGCGAGCCCGCTGGACGTGGCCTTCTCGCTCGCCACCAGCCGGGCGGCCCTCGATCACCGGGCCGCCGTCGTCGGCACGGACCGCGAGAGCCTGCTGCGTGGTCTGCGGGCGCTGGTCTCCGGGGAGTCGGCCGCGGGCGTGACCCGCAGCACCGCCCCGGAGAGCGGACTGCTCGGCTTCCTCTTCTCCGGGCAGGGCTCGCAGCGCGCCGGCATGGGGCGTGAACTCCACGCGACGTTCCCGGTGTTCGCGGACGCGTTCGACGCGGTGTGTGCGGAGCTGGACCGTCATCTGAGCCAGCCCCTGCGTGAGGTGGTCTTCGAGGGTGGTGCGCTGCTGGATCAGACGCAGTTCACGCAGGCCGGTCTGTTCGCTCTCGAAGTTGCGCTGTTCGAGCTGGTGACGTCGTGGGGCGTGAAGCCCGACTTCCTGCTGGGCCACTCGATCGGTGAGCTGTCGGCCGCGTACGTGGCCGGGGTGCTGTCCCTCGAAGACGCCGCCGCTCTCGTTGCGGCCCGGGGCCGTCTGATGCAAGCGCTCCCGACGGGTGGAGCGATGGTCTCCTTGCAAGCGGCGGAGGACGAGGTCCTGCCGCTCCTGGTCGACGGTGTCTCGATCGCCGCCCTCAACGGTCCGTCCGCCACCGTCATTTCCGGCGACGAGGCGGCCGTCCTGCGGATCGCCGCGCACTTCGAGGGCGAGGGCCGCAAGACCAAGCGTCTGCGGGTCAGCCACGCCTTCCACTCGCCGCACATGGACGCCATGCTCGAAGAGTTCGGGAAGTTCGCCGGGACCCTGGAGTTCCACGCGCCCGAACTGCCCGTCGTCTCGAACGTGACCGGCGGCGTCATCGCCGCCAAGGAACTGACCGACCCCGACTACTGGGTGCGCCACGTCCGTGCGGCCGTCCGCTTCCACGACGGGATCCGGGCGCTCGCCGACCACGGCGTCACCGCGTTCCTGGAGATCGGCCCCGGCGGCGTACTGACCGCCCTCGGCCAGGACTGCCTGACCGATCTCCCCGCGGGGACCGCGGAGCCCGCCTTCGTCCCCGCGCTGCGCACGGACAGACCCGAGGGCCAAGCGCTCGTCACCGCCCTCACCGAACTGCACGTCCACGGCGCAGGACCGGACTGGACTGCCCTCTTCGAAGGCACCGGCGCGCACGTGACCGCGCTGCCCACCTACGCCTTCCAGCGGGCCTCGTACTGGCCGAAGCTGTCATCCGCCTGGGCCGGCGACGCCACCGCCATGGGGCTCCGCGCGGCCGAACACCCGCTGCTCAGCGCCGCGGTCGCCCTGGCCGATGACGACGGCATGCTGTTCACCGGCAGGCTCTCCCTGCAGACCCACCCCTGGCTCGCCGACCACACCGTCCTCGGCACCGTCCTGCTGCCCGGCACCGCCTTCGTCGAGCTGGCCGTCCACGCCGGCGACCAACTCGGCTGCGGGCAGGTCGTGGAGCTCAACCTTGAGGCGCCGCTCATCCTGCCCGCCGAGGGCGGCATCGCCGTACAGATGAGCGTCGGCACCCTTGACGAGAGCGGACACCGCGAGCTGTACGTCTACTCGCGGGCCGACGACGCACAGAGCGAGGACGCCTGGACCCGCAACGCCAGCGGAGTGCTCGCCGCCGGCCAGGCCGCGGCACCCGACTGGAGCGACTTCACCGCCTGGCCGCCCCCGGAGGCCGTCCAGATCCCCATGGACGACTTCTACGCCCGGCTCGACGCCGCCAACTACGGCTATGGGCACGCCTTCCAGGGCCTGCGGTCGGTGTGGCGGCGCGGCGAAGAGGTCTTCGCGGAGGTCCGTCTGCCGGAGGAACCGGCCGCCGAGGCCGGCAGGTTCGGCCTGCACCCCGCCCTGTTCGACGCCGCAATGCACGCGCGGGCCATGCTGGGCTCCGGCGACGACACGGAGTCCGGCCAGGAGCGGCTGCCCTTCTCCTGGACCGGGGTCTCCCTGTACGCCACCGGTGCGGCCGAGCTGCGGGTGCGGCTCACCCCGACCGGCAGCCACACCGTGTCGGTCGCGCTGGCCGACGGCACCGGGGCGCCCGTCGCCTCCGTCGAGGCCACGGCGCTGCGCCCGGTCTCCGCCGAGCAGCTCGACGTCGCCCGCAGCGCCCACCACGACCGTCTCTTCCGTGTCGAGTGGCCGGTGCTCACGGAGACCGGCACGGCGCCGGACACCAGCGGCTGGGCCGTCCTCGGCGACACCGCCTTCGGGCTGCCCGCGAACCTGCGGTACCCGGACCTGGTGGAGCTCGGCGAGGCCGTCGAGGCGGGCGGGCCCGTGCCCGACGTCCTCTTCGTTCCCTGTGTATCCGAACCCGGCACGGACACCGTCGAGTCGGCGCACGGAGCCGCCGCCCGTGCCCTCGCGCTCGCCCAGATCCTCGTCGAGGACGACCGGTTCGCGTACACCCGCCTGGTCTTCGTCACCCGCGGCGCGGTCGGCGCCACCGCCGACGACGAGGTCGAGGACGTCGCACAGGCCACCGTGTGGGGCCTGATCCGCTCGGCGCAGTCGGAGAACCCCGGCCGGTTCATCCTCGTCGACCTCGACGGACTGCCCGCATCGCACCGCGCGCTCCCGCAGGCCCTGGACGCCGGCGAACCGCAGTGCGCCATCAGGGCGGGGCAGGTGCGGGTGCCCCGGCTCGGCCGGGCGGCAGCGCCCGAGGCCCCCGCCGACGCACCGCTCCTCGGCAGGCCCGGCGGCACCGTACTGATGACCGGTGCCACCGGCACGCTCGGCAAGCTGTTCGCCAGACACCTGGTCACCACGCACGGAGTCGAGCGGCTGCTGCTCGTCAGCAGGAGCGGCCCGCAAGCGCCGGGCGCGGCCGAACTGAAGGCCGAACTCACCGGCCTCGGCGCCACGGTGACCGTCGCGGCCTGCGATGTCGCCGACCGTGCCCGGCTCGCTGAGCTCCTCGCCGCCGTCCCCGCCGAGCATCCGGTGACCGCCGTCGTGCACGCCGCGGGCATCACCGACGACGGTGTGCTCAACGCGCTGACGCCGGCGCGCGTCACCGCGGTGCTGCGGCCCAAGGTGGATGCCGCGGTCGCGCTGCACGAACTCACCAAGGACCTGGACCTCTCCGCGTTCATCCTGTTCTCCTCGGTCGCCGCCACCCTCGGCGGCGCGGGACAGGGCAACTACGCCGCGGCCAACGTCTTCCTGGACTCCCTCGCCCAGCACCGCCGCGCCCGCGGCCTCGCCGCGACCTCGCTCGCCTGGGGCCTGTGGGCCGAGCGCAGCGGCATGGCCGCGAGCCTCGACGACACCCAGCTGAGCCGGATCGGCAGGTCCGGTGTCGGCTCGCTGGAGTCGGCGGACGGCCTGGCCCTGTTCGACGTCACACGCACCCTGGACGACGCGACCCTGGTGCCCGCACCCCTGGACGTGTCCGGGCTGCGCGGTGCCACCACGGCCGACGCCGTGCCGCCGCTGCTGCGCGGCCTGGTGCGACTGCCGGCCAGGCCCGCCGCGCACAACGGCGGCTCCGGCGAGGAACCGCTCGCGCAGCGACTGGCAGGCCTCGACGAGGACGACCGCGCGGCAGCGGTCCTCGACCTGGTGCGGGCCCAGGCCGCCGCCGTACTCGGCTACGCCGCACAGGACGAGATCGGCGCCGGACGCGCCTTCAACGACCTGGGCTTCGACTCGCTCACCGCGATCGAGATGCGCAACCGCATGAACCTCGTCACCGGGCTGCGGCTGCCCTCCACCCTCGTCTTCGACTACCCGACCCCCGCCGCGCTCGCCGCGCACGTGGCCTCGCTCCTGGCGGGATCGGCCGCACCCGCGGGAACCCCCGGCCCGGTCAGAGCCGTCGACAGCGACGAACCCATCGCCATCGTCGGCATGAGCTGCCGGCTGCCGGGGAACGTGGAGACCCCCGAGGACCTGTGGCGCCTGGTGGCCGACGGCGTGGACGCCATCACCGACGTACCCGCCGAGCGCGGCTGGGACATCGAGGGGCTCAGCGGCGGATTCCTCGCCGCCCCGGGCGACTTCGACCCCGCGTTCTTCGGGATATCGCCGCGCGAGGCGATCGCGATGGACCCGCAGCAGCGGCTGATGATGGAGTCCGCCTGGGAGGCCGTCGAGGCGGCGGGCATCGACCCGACCTCGCTGCGCGGCTCCCGCACCGGCGTCTTCGTGGGCTCCAGCGGCCAGGACTACACCGGCCTGCTCCAGCAGGCGGAGGACAGCAACGCCGGGTACATCCTGACCGGCACCACCGCCAGCGTCATCTCCGGCCGCGTCTCCTACACGTTCGGACTTGAGGGCCCGGCGGTCACCGTCGACACCGCCTGCTCCTCGTCGCTGGTGGCGCTGCACCTGGCGGCCCAGGCGCTGCGGCAGGACGAGTGCTCGCTGGCACTGGCCGGCGGCGTCATGGTCATGGCCACCCCGGCCGGCTTCGCCGGGCTCAGCGGGCAGGGCGGCTTCGCCTCGGACGGGCGCTGCCGTGCCTTCGCCGAGTCCGCCGACGGCACCGGCTGGAGCGAGGGCGTCGGCTTGCTGCTCGTCGAGCGGCTGTCCGACGCCCGCGCCAACGGCCACCCGGTGCTCGCGGTGCTCCGCGGCTCGGCGATCAACCAGGACGGCGCGAGCAACGGCCTCACCGCACCCAACGGCCCCTCCCAGCAGCGCGTCATCCGCCAGGCCCTGGCCAACGCGGGGCTCGGCACCGCGGACGTCGATGTCGTCGAGGCGCACGGCACCGGCACCAAGCTCGGCGACCCCATCGAGGCCCAGGCCGTCCTCGCCACCTACGGCCAGGACCGCCCCGCCGACCGGCCGCTGTTGCTCGGCTCCATCAAGTCCAACATCGGCCACGCCCAGGCGGCCGCGGGCGTCACCGGGATCATCAAGATGGTCATGGCGATGCGGCACGGAACGGCGCCGCGCAGCCTCCACCTGAACGAGCCCACCTCCCACGTCGACTGGACGGCCGGCGCGGTGTCGCTGCTCCAGGAAGCCGTGCCATGGCCCGAGACCGGCAGGCCGCGCCGCGCGGCCGTGTCCTCCTTCGGCATCAGCGGCACCAACGCGCACGTCGTCCTCGAACAGGGCGACGACGCGGGTACGGAGCCCGCCGCCGACCCGGCGGCGGAGGCACCGGCCACGGCCGCCGACGAGCCCCTCATCGGCACCCGCGCGCTGCCGTTCGTGCTGTCCGGCGGCTCCGCGGACGCCCTGCGCGAGCAGGCCGCCCGGCTCCACTCGCACCTGCTGGTCCACGAGGACGCAGTCCTCGCCGACGTCGGCTGGTCGCTGGCCACCGGCCGCGCCGGGCTCGCCCAACGGGCCGCGCTCGTCGCCGGCGACCGGGACGAGCTGCTGCACGGGCTCGCCGCCCTCGCGGACGGCACCGGAGCCCCCGGACTCGTCCAGGGCAGCGCCCCCGCCGAACCGCCCAAGGTCGTCTTCGCCTTCCCCGGCCAGGGCGCCCAGTGGGCGGGCATGGCGCTCGAACTCCTCGACTGTTCACCGGTGTTCGCCGAGCGGCTGCGCGAGTGCGCGACGGCCCTTTCGGCGCACACCGACTGGTCGCTGCTCGACGTGCTGCGCGGCGAGCCCGGCGCACCGGGCTTCGACCGGGTCGACGTCGTACAGCCCGCGCTGTGGGCGGTGATGGTGTCGCTCGCCGAGCTGTGGCGGGCGGGCGGCGTCGAACCCGCCGCCGTCGTCGGCCACTCGCAGGGTGAGATCGCCGCCGCCTGCGTCGCCGGCGCGCTGTCCCTGGACGACGCCGCCCGCGTGGTGGCACTGCGCAGCAAGGCGATCCTGGAACTCTCCGGCCTCGGCGGCATGGCATCGGTGCCGGAACCGGTCGACCGGGTGCGGGAGCGGATCGCCCGCTGGGACGGCAGGCTGTCCGTCGCGGCCGTCAACGGACCCTCGTCCGTCGTGGTCTCCGGCGACGCCGACGCACTGGACGACCTGCTCGCCACCTGCACCGCCGAGGGCGTGCGGGCCAAGCGGATCGACGTCGACTACGCCTCGCACAGCGCCCACGTGGAGCGGATCCACGAGCGGCTCGGCGAGGTCCTGTCCGGCATCACGCCCCGCGCCTCGGACGTGCCGCTGCACTCCACGGTGACCGGTGAACTCCTGGACACCACGGTCATGGACGCCGAGTACTGGTACCGCAACCTCCGCCAGACCGTCCGGCTCGAAGAGGTCACCCGCGGACTGCTCCGCTCCGGCCACTGCGTCTTCGTCGAGATCAGCCCCCACCCCGTCCTGGCCGTCGGACTCCAGGAGACCCTGGACGACGCACAGGCGAACGGCGCCGTGCTCGGTTCGCTGCGCCGCGAAGAGGGCGGCCCCGCACGGTTCCTCACGTCGTTGGCCACCGCGTACGTCCACGGGGCCGGCCTCGACTGGACGGCACTGTTCGCCGGACGCGACGCACGGCGGGCCGACCTGCCCACGTACGCCTTCCAGAACCGCCGCTACTGGCTGCCCATCAGGACCGGCGGCTTGGGCGACGCGGCCTCCATCGGGCTCGGCGCGACCGACCACCCGATGCTCGCCGCCGCGGTGACGCTCGCCGACACAGACAGTCATCTGTTCACCGGACAGCTGTCGGCGCAGACGCAGCGCTGGACCGCCGACCACGTCGTCATGGAGACCATCCTGCTGCCGGGCACCGGCTTCGTGGAGATGGCCCTGCGCGCGGCCGAGCAGGTCGGCTGCGACCTCGTGGAGGAACTCACCCTGGAGGCCCCGCTGGTGCTGCCCGAACGGGGCGCCGTCCAGGTGCAGCTCGTGGTGGGGGTGCCGGACGGTACCGGGCACCGCCCGCTGACCGTCCACTCCCGCCCCGCCGACTCCGCCGCGGAAGGCCCCGGCGAACGCCCGTGGCTGCGGCACGCCACCGGTGTGCTCGCCGTCCGCGACGGCGCGCCGGACGCCGGCTTCGACTTCACGGCCTGGCCGCCCCCCGCGGCCACCGCGCTGGAACTCGAAGGCGTCTACGAACAGGCCGCGCTCCTCGGCTTCGACTACGGCCCGATGTTCCAAGGTCTGCGCTCCGCCTGGCAGTCGGGCGAGGACATCTACGCCGAGGTGGCCCTGCCCGAGGACGGCCGCGCCGAAGCCGCCGACTTCGGGCTGCACCCGGCGCTGTTCGACGCCGCCCTGCAGGCGATGGGCCTCGGCACCTTCGGTCCGGGCCAGGGACGCGGCGAGGACGCGGGCAAGCCGCGGCTGCCGTTCGCGTGGCGCGGTGTGCGCGTGTACGCGACCGGGGCGTCGGTGCTGCGCGTGCGGCTCTCCCCGAGCGGCGCCAACGGCATCGCCTTCCAGGTGGCCGACGGCACAGGCGCCCCCGTGGCGACGGTCGACTCCCTGGACATGCGGCCCGTCGACCCCCGGCAGCTCAAGACCGCGGGACACGGCGACCACGACTCGCTGTTTCAGCTGGAGTGGGCCGAGGCCCCCGCGGCCGCCGTGCCCACGGGCCTGCACTGGGCGGTCCTGGGCGCCGCCCCCGCACCCCTCACCGCGGCGGGCGTGCGCACGGACACCCACCCGGACCTGTCCGCACTCCTCACGGAGGTCGAGAAGGGCGCCCCGCTGCCCGACACCGTGGTCGTCACCCTCGGCGCCCTCACCACGGGCGACACCGCGACGGACACGACGGGTGCCGGAACAGGTGACGCGACCGGAGACATCGCGCAGGACGCGCACACGGTCGCCCGTGCCACGCTCGCCCTGCTCCAGCGCTGGCTGGCCGACGAACGCCTCACCGCCGCGCGACTGGTGATCCGCACCTCGGGCTCGGTGGCCACCATCGCGGGCGAGACCGTCGACGGCCTGACCGCCGCACCGGCCTGGGGCCTCGTCCGCTCGGCGCAGGCCGAACACCCCGACCAGTTCGTCCTGGTGGACGCCGACGACAGCGAGGCCTCGTGGCAGGCCCTGCCCGCGGCGCTCACCCTGCCCGAGCCGCAGTTCGCCCTGCGCGAAGGCACCGTGCTGGTGCCCCGCCTGGTCCGCACCGGACCGGCGGCCGACCCCGCGCCCGACCCCGCCTTCGACGACCGAGGCACCGTACTCATCACCGGTGGCACCGGCACCCTGGGCAGCGCCCTCGCCCGCCACCTCGTCGACCGGCACGGCGTACGCCACCTGCTGCTCCTCAGCAGGCAGGGCGCCGCCGCCGACGGCGCCGCCGAACTGCTCGCCGAACTGCGCGACGCGGGCGCCCACGCGCACGCCGTCGCCTGCGACACGGCGGACAGGGACCAACTGGCGCGCGTCCTCCAGGACATCGACGACGAGTACCCGCTGACCGCGGTGGTGCACGCCGCCGGCGTCCTCGACGACGGTGTCATCACCTCGCTCACCGACGAACGCCTCGACGCGGTGCTGCGCCCCAAGGTCGACGCCACCGCGCACCTGCACGAGCTGACGCGGGACAGCGCGCTGAAGGCGTTCGTGATGTTCTCCTCGGCAGCGGGCACCCTCGGCAGCTCCGGCCAGGGCAACTACGCCGCGGCCAACGCCTTCCAGGACGCGCTCGCCCACCACCGCCGCGCGGTCGGACTCCCGGCCACCACCCTCGCCTGGGGGTTCTGGGCGCAGGCCAGCGGCATGACCGGACACCTCAGTGACACGGAAGTGCTCCGCATGAGCGGCGGCGGGGTCACCGGCCTGAGCACCGAGGCGGGCCTCACCCTGTTCGACCTCGGCACGGCGTCCGGCGAACCGCTGCTGCTGCCCGTGCGCCTGGACCTCACGGCCCTGCGCGCCCAGGCGACGGCCGGCACGCTGCCGCCGCTGATGCGGAAGCTGGTCCGGGCCGCGGCGCCGCGCGCCGCCGCGGGCGACGACGCCACCGGCACCGGCGGAGTCGGCCTGGCACAGCGCCTGGCCGGGCTCTCCGAGGAGGACCGCGACCGCGTGGTGCTCGACCTGGTCCGCACCCACGCCGCGGCTGTGCTCGGCCACGCGTCGGCGGCGGCCGTCGAACCGGACATGGCCTTCAAGAAGCTGGGCTTCGACTCGCTCATCGCCGTCGACATGCGCAACCGGCTCAACGCGGCCTCCGGTCTCCGACTCCCGGCGACGCTCGTCTTCGACTACCCGACCCCGGCCGAACTGGCCGCGTACCTGCGGTCCGAGGTCGTCCCGGACACGGCGGGCGCCTCCGACGCGCCGGTGCTCGCGGGCATCGACCGCCTGGAGAACCTGCTCGCGACCGTCGGCTCCGATGACGAGCAGCGCACCAGAATCACCCTGCGGCTCAACGACTTGCTCGCGAAGTGGGGCGATGTCAGGGTCGCCGCGGCACCGGCCGCCGCGCCCAAGGACCTGGACGCCGCGAGCGACGAAGAGATCTTCGATTTCCTCGGCAAGGAGTTCGGCATCTCGTGAACACACCGCAACACCCGACCGAACTGTTCCGAGGGGGGACCCAGGCCATGACCGACAACGACAAGCTCCGCTATTTCCTGCGGCGGGTTACCGCCGACCTGCAGGAGACCCGAGGCCGGCTGCACGCCGCCGAGACCAAGGACAGCGAGCCCATCGCGATCACCGCGATGAGCTGCCGCTTCCCGGGCGGCGTGCGGACCCCCGAAGACCTGTGGCAGATCATGATGTCGAAGGTCGACGCGCTCTCCCCGTTCCCCGAGGACCGCGGCTGGGACTTCGAAGGACTGTTCTTCCGGGACCCCGACGAGCCCACCCGCAGCTACACGCTCGAAGGCGGATTCGTCTACGACATCCCGGACTTCGACCCCGAGTTCTTCGGCATCTCACCGCGCGAGGCGCTGGCGATGGACCCGCAGCAGCGGCTCGTCCTGGAAGCGTCGTGGGAGGCCGTGGAGCGGGCCGGCATCGACATGTCGACCCTGCGCGGCAGCCAGACCGGCGTGTTCGTCGGCACCTCCTACCAGGGGTACGGCAGCACGGTGTTCGTCCCGCCGGAGGGCACCGAGATCTACCTCGGCGTCGGCAACACCAGCAGCGTCGCCTCCGGCCGGGTCGCCTACACCTTCGGCTTCAACGGCCCCGCCGTCACCGTCGACACGGCCTGCTCCTCGTCGCTCGTGTCGCTGCACATGGCCTGTCAGTCGCTGCGCCGGAACGAGTGCTCCATGGCACTGGCCGGCGGGGTCACCCTGATGTCGAGCCCCGGCGCGTTCACCGAGTTCAGCCGACAGCGCGGACTGTCGAGCAGCGGCCGCTGCAAGGCGTTCTCCGCCGACGCGGACGGCACGGGCTGGGGCGAGGGCATCGGCATGTTCCTCGTCGAGCGGCTCTCCGACGCACGGCGCAACGGGCATCCGGTGCTGGCCGTCGTCCGCGGCACGGCGATCAACCAGGACGGCGCGAGCAACGGCCTCACCGCCCCCAACGGCCCCGCACAGCAACGCGTCATCCGCCAGGCCCTGGCCGACGCGCGCCTGTCCCCGGCCCAGGTCGATCTCGTCGAGGCACACGGCACGGGTACGACGCTGGGCGACCCGATCGAGGTGCAGGCGCTGGCCGCCACGTACGGCAAGGACCGCCCCGCGGGCCGCCCGGTGTGGCTCGGATCGGTGAAGTCCAACATCGGTCACACCCAGGCCGCCGCGGGAGCTGCGGGACTGATCAAGATGGTCATGGCCGTGCAGCGCGGCACGCTGCCGCCCACCCTGCACGTCGAGAACCCCACGACGCACATCGACTGGTCCGACGGGAGCATGGCCCTGGTGACCGACCCCACGCCCTGGCCGGAGACCGGCCAGCCGCGTCGCGGCGGCATCTCCTCCTTCGGCGTCAGCGGCACCAACGCGCACGCCATCATCGAGCAGGCACCGCCGGAGGAGCAGGGACCTGCGGCGGAGCAGCCGGAGGACGCGCAGCAGGACACGGACCGCAGGGCACCGCTGGACGGCGTGCCGCTCCCGGTCGTCGTGTCCGCCCGCACGGAACAGGCACTGGAGGACCAACTCCGCCGTCTGCACGCACACATGGCGAACCATCCGGGGATCGGGATCGCCGACCTCGGACACTCACTCGCCACGGGCAGGACGAAGTTCAGCCACCGTGCGGTGGTGCTTGCGGGTGACGCGGGTTCTTTGGCGGGTGCGTTGTCGGCGGTGGTCGAGGGGCGTGCTGCTGGGGATGCGGTGCGGGGTGTGGCGGGCCGGGCTGTGCGTCCGGTGTTCGTGTTCCCGGGTCAGGGTGCGCAGTGGTCGGGTATGGCGGCTGGGCTGCTGGGGTCGTCTCCGGTGTTCGCGGCGCGGATGGCGGAGTGTGGGGCGGCGTTGGACCCGTTCGCGGACTGGTCTCTGTTGGACGTGGTGCGTGGTGCGGAGGGTGCCCCGGGCTTTGACCGGGTGGATGTGGTGCAGCCCGTCTTGTGGGCGGTGATGGTGTCGCTCGCGGAGTTGTGGCGGGCATGCGGTGTGGAGCCGGCGGCGGTGATCGGTCACTCGCAGGGTGAGATCGCGGCTGCGGTGGTTGCGGGTGGTCTGTCGCTGGAGGACGGTGCGCGGGTGGTGGCCCTGCGGTCACGGGCTCTGCTGGCGTTGTCCGGTGGTGGCGGCATGGTTTCGGTGTCGCTTCCGGTCGCGGAGGTCCGCGAGCGCCTCACGGCCTGGGGCGGACGTGTTTCGGTGGCGGCGGTGAATGGTCCGTCTTCTGTGGTGGTGTCGGGTGAGCCGGATGCGTTGGAGGAGTTGGTGGCGTCCTGCACGGAGGAGGGTGTGCGGGCGAAGAGGATTGCGGTGGACTATGCCTCGCATTCGGCCCAGGTGGAGCTGATCGAGAAGGAGCTGGCGGAGTTGCTGGCGGGGGTTGCGCCGGTTGCGGGCCGGGTGCCGTTCTACTCCACGCTGACCGGCGGTCTGCTGGACGACACGACGGGCCTGGACGGCGGTTACTGGTATCGCAATCTGCGCTCCACGGTGGAGTTCGAGCAGGCGGTGCGGGCCGCGGCCGGTGATGGTCTGTCCGTGTTCATCGAGGTCAGCCCGCACCCGGTCCTGAATCTGGGGTTGCAGGAGACGTTCGACGCGGCCGACAGTGACGCCGTCGCGCTGGGCACCCTGCGCCGTGACGAGGACGAGGCACGCCGCTTCATGACCTCACTGTCCGAAGCACACGTGCATGGTGTGGAGTTGGACTGGGAGGCGGTGTTCGCGGGGCAGGAGGCCGTCCGCGTGGATCTGCCTACCTACCCCTTCCAACGACAGCGCTACTGGATCGACGACCTGCGTCCGGTCATGGAGGCGCCCGTCGGCGCGGCGGCCGAACTCTCGCTTGCCGACGCTCAGTTCTGGTCCGCGGTCGAGCAGGATGACTTCGAGGGTCTCGCCGAAACGCTGGAGATCGAGGGCGGCGACGACGCCCGCTCGGCCCTGGGCGCGATGCTGCCCGCACTGTCCTCGTGGCGCCGCCGCACCCGTGAGCTGTCCACCGTCGACGACTGGCGCTACGAGGTGGCCTGGCGTCCGCTGCCCGACGCCTCCGCCGCCCGGCTGTCCGGCCACTGGCTCGTCGTCGTGCCCGAGACCCACGCCGAGGACGCCCTGACCGCCGGGTGCCTCGCGGCGCTCGCCGACCACGGCGCCCAGGTGCTGCCCGTGACGGTCGACGGGGGCAAGATGCGGCGCGACCTGTTCGCCGGCCACGACCTGCCCGCCGACCTCGCAGGCGTGCTGTCGCTCCTCCAGCTCGACCACGAGCCGCACCCCGAACTGCCGGACGTGCCGCGGGGCTACGCGGCCACCGTCGCGCTGCTGCAGGCGCTCGGCGAGGCCGGAGTGTCCGCGCCGCTCTGGTGTGCCACGCGCGGCGCGGTGTCGGTGGGACCCGCCGACCCCATCGCCGGACCCGAGCAGGCCATGGCCTGGGGCATGGGGCGCGTCGCCGCGCTCGAACACCCCGACCGCTGGGGTGGGTTGATCGACCTGCCGGTGGACCTGGACGAACGGACGGCCGCGATGCTGAGCGGCGCGCTCGGCGGGGCCGGCGACGAGGACCAGCTGGCTGTGCGGCAGTCCGGCACCTTCGTACGCCGCCTCAACCGCGCCCGGCTCGGCGCCGCCCCCGGCACCCGGCGCTGGGACCCGAAGGGCACGACGCTCATCACCGGCGGAACCGGCGCGCTCGGCGGGCAGGTAGCGCGCTCGCTGGCCCGCGAGGGCGCCGAGCACCTGCTGCTGGTCAGCCGTCGCGGCTCGGACGCGCCCGGCGCCCAGGCCCTGCGGGACGAACTGACCGCGCTGGGCGCCCGCGTGACCGTCACCGCGTGCGACGCCGGTGACCGGGACGCGCTGGCGGAGGTCGTCGCCGCCGTGCCCGCCGAGCATCCGCTGACCGGCGTCGTGCACACCGCGGCCGCGCTCGACGACGGCCTGCTCGACACGCTCACCCCCGACCAACTCGCCAACTCCCTGCACGCCAAGGCCAGGGCAGCGCGGAACCTGGACGAGCTGACACGCCACCACGACCTGTCCGCCTTCGTGCTGTTCTCCTCGTTCGGCGGCATCGTCGGCACCCCGGGCCAGGGCAACTACGCACCGGGGAACGCCTACCTCGACGCGCTGGCCCAGGAGCGCAGGGCCGCGGGTCTGGTGGCCACCTCCATCGCCTGGGGTGCCTGGGGCGGCGGCGGAATGGCGGAAGGCGAGTTGGGTGAGACCCTCAACCGGCACGGGCTGCGCGAGATGGCACCCGAGGCGGCCGCGGGCGCGCTGCGGCAGGCCGTGGAGCACGACGCCACCTGTCTGCTGATCGCGGACATCGACTGGGAGCGGTTCTTCGTCGCCTTCACCGCGGCCCGGCCGAGCCCGCTCCTCGCCGACGTGCCCGAGGTCCGCCGCATCGCGCAGGACGGCACGGGCCAGGCGGGATCCGGCGGTGAGGAGCAGTCGGCGCTGGTGCAGCGGCTCGCCGGGCTCTCCGAGGCGGAGCAGGACGCACTGCTCCTGGAGACCGTGCGCGAGCAGGTCGCGGCGGTGCTCGGACTCACCGGACCCGAGGCCGTGGGGGTCAAGCGCGCCTTCCGCGAGGTGGGATTCGACTCCGTCACCGCCGTCGAACTGCGCAACCGCATCGGCGCCAAGACCGGACTCAAGCTTCCGGTCACCCTGGCGTTCGACTACCCGACGCCGCAGCGCCTCGCCGGGTTCCTGCGCGAGCAGCTCGTGCGCGACGGGGAGACCGTGGCCGTGACCGCGCTGGAGGAACTGGACCGGATCGAGAAGGCACTGGCCGGGGTCGCGCCGGACGACGCGGGACGGGCCAGGGTGGTGCGGCGCGTGCAGGCGCTGCTGACCCGGCTGCAGAGCGGGTCCGCAGACGAGGTCCCGGTCGGCGAGGAGATCGAATCCGCCTCCGACGACGAGATGTTCGAGCTCCTCGGCAAGAAGTTCGGCATCTCCTGAACGCCCTCAGTGGCACCCACCACGATCACCACAGTTCCTGACAGAGGGGTCGCCCGATGGCGAACGAAGACAAGCTCCGGTACTTCCTGAAGCGGGTCAGCACCGATCTCGATGCGGCGCACGAGCGGATCCGCGAGATGGAGGAGCGCGACACCGAGCCGATCGCCATCATCGGCATGAGCTGCCGCTTCCCGGGCGGCGTCCGGTCGCCCGAGGACCTGTGGGACCTGGTCGCCGCGGGCACCGATGGCCTGTCGCCCTTCCCTTCGGACCGCGGCTGGAACCTGGACAGCGTGTTCCAGCCCGCGCCCGACGGGTCGTCGTACGCGGGCGAGGGCGGCTTCGTCCATGACGCGGGCGATTTCGACGCGGCGTTCTTCGGCATCAGCCCGCGCGAGGCCCTGGCCACGGACCCGCAGCAGCGGCTGCTCCTGGAGACGGCGTGGGAGGCGTTCGAGCGGGCGGGCATCGATCCGGAGTCGCTGCGCGGCAGCCGGACCGGTGTCTTCGCCGGCACGAACGGCCAGGACTACCCCTATCTGCTGATGGGGGCGCAGGCCGGGCTGGAGGGGTACATGGGCACGGGCAGCGCCGCGGCCGTGGTGTCCGGCCGGGTCTCGTACACGCTCGGTCTCGAAGGACCCGCGGTCACGGTGGACACCGCGTGCTCCTCGTCGCTGGTGGCGCTGCACCTCGCGGCCCAGGCCCTGCGCAAGGGCGAGTGCTCGCTGGCGCTCGCGGGAGGGGTCACCGTCATGGCGACCCCGGGCATGTTCAGCAGTTTCAGCGCACAGCGCGGACTCGCCCTCGACGGTCGCTGCAAGGCGTTCGCCGCGGCGGCCGACGGCACCGGCTTCGCCGAGGGTGTCGGGCTGCTCCTGGTGGAGCGGCTCTCCGACGCCCGGCGCAACGGCCACCGCGTCCTCGCCGTGCTGCGCGGCTCCGCGGTCAACCAGGACGGTGCGAGCAACGGCCTGACCGCGCCCAACGGCCCCTCCCAGCAGCGCGTCATCGAGCAGGCGCTCGCCGACGCGCGCCTGGGCCCCGAGCAGGTCGACGCGGTCGAGGCGCACGGCACCGGCACGGTACTCGGCGACCCCATCGAGGCGCAGGCGCTGCTGGCCGCCTACGGTCAGGAGCGCTCGGCGGATCGCCCGCTGTGGCTGGGCTCGGTGAAGTCGAACATCGGTCACACCCAGGCCGCCGCGGGCGTCGCCGGGATCATCAAGATGGTCATGGCGATGCGGCAGGGAGTGCTGCCGCCCACCCTCCACGTGGACGCCCCGACGCCGCACGTGGACTGGACGGCCGGTCAGGTGCGGCTCGTGACGGAGCGGACCGACTGGCCCGAGACGGGCGAGCCGCGCCGCGTGGGCGTCTCGTCGTTCGGCATCAGCGGGACCAACGCCCACGTCATCCTCGAACAGGCCGGGCACACCGACGCGGATGCACGCCCTGACACAGCGGACGCACACCCCGACGCAACGGATGAACGCCCTGACACAGCCGTACGTCCCGGCCTCGTCCCCTGGGTGATATCCGCGCGCGGAGAGGCGGCGCTCGCCGGCCAGGCGGCCAGGCTGCGGGCCCTGCTCGCCGCGCACCCCGAGTACGACCCCGTCGACGTAGCCCACTCGCTGGCGACCACACGCACCGCCTTCGAGGACCGTGCGGTCGTCGTCGGCGCGGACCGCGACGAGCTGCTGCGCGGCCTCGACGCCCTCGTGGCCGACGAGGCGGGGCCGGTGCACGGCACCGTGACGGAGGGAAGGCTCGCGTTCCTGTTCAGCGGGCAGGGCAGCCAGCGGCTCGGCACGGGACGTGAACTCGCCGCCCGCTTTCCCGTGTTCCGCGAGGCGTTCGACGAGGTCTGCGCACAGCTGGACCCGCACCTCGACCGCCCGCTGCGCGACGTCCTGTACGCCGAGGAGACGAGCGACGAAGCCGGCCTGCTGCACCGGACGGCCTACACCCAGGCCGCCCTGTTCGCCGTCGAGGTCGCGCTGTCCCGGCTCCTCGGCCACTGGGGCATCGAACCCGACCTGCTCGCCGGCCACTCCATCGGCGAGCTGGCCGCCGCCCATGTCGCGGGCGTCCTCTCCCTCCAGGACGCCAGCACGCTGGTCGCCGCCCGGGGCCGCCTGATGCAGGCCCTTCCGGAGGGCGGGGCGATGGTCTCGCTCCAGGCGTCGGAGGACGAGGTCCTGCCGTTGCTGGTCGAGGGCGTCTCGATCGCCGCGCTCAACGGGCCCGCCGCTACGGTCATTTCCGGTGATGAGGCGACGGTTCTTGAGATTGCCGCGCACTTCGAGGACCAGGACCGCAAAACCAAGCGGCTGCGGGTCAGCCATGCCTTCCACTCGCCGCGCATGGACGCCATGCTCGACGCCTTCCGCGCGGTCGCCCAGGGGCTGACGTTCCGTCCGCCGCGTATCCCGATCGTCTCCAACGTCACCGGCGCGCTCGTCCCCGCCGAGGAGATCTGCACCGCCGAGCACTGGGTGCGCCATGTCCGCCAGGCCGTCCGCTTCGACGACAGCGTCCGCGCCCTGGCCGAGCACGGGGTCACCACCTTCGTCGAACTGGGCCCCGACGGCGTGCTCTCCGCCCTGGTGGCGGACAGCCTGGCGGGCCGCACCGCCGACCCGGCGGCCGAACCCGCCGTCGCCTTCCCCGTACTGCGCGGCGACCGCCCCGAGACCAGGGCCGCACTGACCGCACTGGCCCGCCTGCACGTACGCGGCCGGAACCCGGACTGGACCGCCCTCCTGCCCGGCGCCGGTCAAGTCCCCCTGCCCACCTACGCGTTCCAGCGCAGCCGGTACTGGCCCGAGTCCCTGACGTGGACGGCGGCCCCCGACGGCGCGGCCGGCGAAGACCCTGCCGAGGCCGGATTCTGGTCTGCCGTGGAGCGCACGGACCTGGACGCCGTGACCGGGACGCTGGCCCTGGAAGGGGACCAGCCGCTGAGCGTCGTGCTGCCCGCACTGGCCGAGTGGCGGCGCGCCCGGCGGGAGCAGTCCGCCCTCGACTCCCTGCGCTACGAAATCCGTTGGCGGACCGTGCCGGAAGCCGAGGACGCCGCGCCCGCCGGCACCTGGCTCGTCGTGGGCCCCGACGACGACACCACCGACGCGGCCGCCGACGCCCTGGCCGGGCGGGGCGCCGCCGTCGTACGGCTGCGGACACCCGGCGCAGCGGCCGGACATGATGAGCGGGCCGGACGTGACGAGCGGGCCACGCTCGCCGAGCGGCTCCGGGGCACCCTGCGCGGAGCGGACGAGTCGGGCCGTGCTCTGCCGGTCGCCGGAGTCCTGTCCCTGACGGGCCCGACCACCGGCGGCGTCGACGGCACCGAAGCCCTGCTCCGCACCCTCGCACTGGTGCAGGCGCTGGGCGACGCCCAGGTCGCCGCGCCCCTGTGGCTTGCCACCCGCGGCGCGGTCTCCGTGGGCGCCTCCGATCCGCTGACGCGCCCGGAACAGGCGATGCTCTGGGGCCTCGGCCAGGTCGTGGCGGCCGAGGAACCGGCACGTTGGGGAGGCATCGTCGACCTGCCCGACGTGCTGGACGCCCGCGCGGGACGTCGCCTGTGCGCCGTCCTCGCCGCGCGCGACGGCGAGGACCAACTGGCCCTTCGGTCCTCGGGAGTTCACGCCCGCAGGCTCACCAGGCCCGCCCCGGGCGCGGCGGTCACCCGGACGGCGTGGCAGCCCTCCGGCACCGTCCTGGTCACCGGCGGAACAGGCGCGCTCGGCGCCGTCGCCGCACGCTGGCTGGCCCGCAACGGAGCCGCCCGCCTCGTCCTCGTCAGCCGCAGCGGAAACGACGCCCCCGGCGCCGCCGAGCTGGTCGCCGAGCTGACCGGGCTCGGCACCGAGGTCACCGTCGCCGCGTGCGACGCCGCCGACCGCGACGCGCTGGCCACCCTGCTGACGTCGCTGCCCGGCGACGAGCCGCTGACCGCGGTGGTGCACACGGCCGGTGTGCTCGACGACGGCATGCTCGCCTCGATGACCCCGGAGCAGGTCGAGAAGGTCCTGCGACCGAAGGTCGACGCCGCGCTCAACCTCCACGAACTGACCCGCGACCTGGACCTGTCCGCGTTCGTCCTCTTCTCCTCGCTGGCCGCCACCTTCGGCAACGCCGGCCAGGGTGCCTACGCGGCGGGCAACGCCTTCCTCGACGCGCTCGCGGCCGACCGCCGCGCCCACGGCCTGCCCGCCACGTCCATCGGCTGGAGCGCCTGGGCGGGGGCCGGCATGGCCGCCGACCCGGTGGTCGCCGAGCGCGTCCGCCGCGGCGGCATGCCGCCGCTGCCGCCCGAGCAGGCCATGGCCGCGCTGCGTCAGGCGGTCGAACACGGCGCCGCCCACATCGTCGTCGCCGACGTGGACTGGGCGCGCTTCGCCCCCACGCTCCTGGCGGGCGGGCGCGCCGCGTTCATCGGCGAACTCCCCGAGGTGCGCGCCCTGCCGGCCTCCGACGCCGCGCCGAAGACGGCCGAACAGGGTACCGACGCGCTGCGCGCCCGGCTGTCGGGCGCCTCCGCGGGAGAGCGCGAGCAGCTCCTGCTGGCCCTGGTCAGCGGGCAGGCCGCAGCCGTGCTCGGGCACACGTCCGCGGACGCGGTACAGCCCTCCCGTGCCTTCCGCGACCTGGGCTTCGACTCGCTCACCGCCGTGGAACTGCGCAACCTGCTCGGCAGCAGCACCGGCCTCGCTCTGCCCGCCACGCTGGTCTTCGACTATCCGACCCCGCTCGTCCTCGCCCGGCACCTGCGCGACGAACTGGTCGGCGCCGGCGCCGACCCCGCGCACGACCAGCCGCTGGCCGCCTCGGCCGCCCTCGACGACGACCCGATCGCGATCGTCGGCATGGGCTGCCGCTTCCCCGGCGGCGCCCAGTCGCCGGAGGAACTGTGGCAGCTCCTGGAGTCGGGCACCGACGCCGTCTCCCCGCTGCCCGCGGACCGGGGTTGGGACATCGACCGGCTCTACAGTGAGGACCCGGAACAGCAGGGCACCTCGTACGTCCGCGAAGGCGGGTTCCTGGCAGGCGCGGCCGAGTTCGACGCCGCGTTCTTCGGCATCGCGCCGCGCGAGGCACTGGCGATGGACCCGCAGCAGCGCCTGCTCCTGGAAACGTCCTGGGAGGCCTTCGAGCGCGCCGGGATCGACCCCGATTCGGTACGGGGTGCACGCGTCGGCGTCTTCGCGGGCACCAACAGCCAGGACTACACAGGGCTGTTGCTGGGCTCAGCCGAGAGCGCGGAGGGGCTCGTGGGCACCGGCAACGCGGCGAGCGTGGTCTCGGGCCGCGTCTCGTACACGCTGGGACTCCAGGGGCCCGCCGTCACGGTCGACACGGCGTGCTCGTCGTCGCTGGTCGCCCTGCACCTGGCGGTCCAGGCACTGCGGTCGGGCGAGTGCACCATGGCGCTGGCCGGCGGTGTGACCGTGATGTCGACCCCGTCGGCGTTCATCGAGTTCAGCCGCCAGCGTGGCCTGGCCACGGACGGCCGGTGCAAGGCGTTCGCCGAGGCCGCCGACGGCACCGGCTGGGGCGAGGGCGTCGGCATGCTCCTGGTGGAGCGTCTCTCGGACGCCCGCCGCAACGGCCATGAAGTCCTCGCGGTCGTACGTGGTTCCGCGGTGAACCAGGACGGCGCGTCCAACGGTCTGACCGCCCCCAACGGCCCCGCACAGCAGCGCGTCATCCGCCAGGCGCTGGCGAGCGCGGGCCTGACGCCCGCGGACGTCGACGCGGTGGAGGCGCACGGCACGGGCACGACACTGGGCGACCCCATCGAGGCGCAGGCCCTGATCGCGACGTACGGACAGAACCGGCCCGAGGACCGGCCGCTGCTGCTCGGCTCCATCAAGTCCAACATCGGCCACACCCAGGCGGCCGCCGGTGTCGCGGGCGTCATCAAGATGGTCATGGCGATGCGGCATGGCGTCCTGCCCCGGACCCTGCACGTGGACGCGCCGTCCTCGCACGTCGACTGGTCGGCGGGTGCCGTCGAGCTCCTGACCGATCAGGTGGTCTGGCCGGAGACCGGACAGCCGCGCCGCGCGGCGGTGTCGTCGTTCGGCGTCAGCGGCACCAACGCCCACACCATCATCGAACAGGCTCCGGAGGCGGAGCCCGTGGTGGCGGTGTCCGTGGCCGGGTCTGCTCCGGTGGTGGGTGCGGGTGTGCCGTTCGTACTGTCGGGCAAGTCGGAGGGTGCGCTGCGGGCGCAGGCGGAGCGGTTGCGGCTGGCGGTGGAGGGCGGTCGTGTGCTGCCGGAACTGTCGGCTGTGGGGCGGGCGTTGGCGCTTGGCCGGTCGCGGTTCGAGCATCGTGCGGTGGTGCTTGCGGGTGATGCGGGTTCTTTGGCGGGTGCGTTGTCGGCGGTGGTCGAGGGGCGTGCTGCTGGGGATGTGGTGCGGGGTGTGGCGGGCCGGGCTGTGCGTCCGGTGTTTGTGTTCCCGGGTCAGGGTGCGCAGTGGGCGGGTATGGCGGCTGGGCTGTTGGGGTCGTCTCCGGTGTTCGCGGCGCGGATGGCGGAGTGCGGGGCGGCATTGGAGCCGTCCACGGACTGGCAGTTGCTGGACGTCGTACGCGGTACGGAAGGTGCCCCGGGCTTCGACCGGGTGGATGTGGTGCAGCCCGTCTTGTGGGCGGTGATGGTGTCGCTCGCGGAGTTGTGGCGGGCATGCGGTGTGGAGCCGGCGGCGGTGATCGGTCACTCGCAGGGTGAGATCGCGGCTGCGGTGGTTGCGGGGGGCCTGTCGCTGGAGGACGGTGCGCGGGTGGTGGCCCTGCGGTCGCGTGCTCTGCTGGCGCTGTCCGGTGGCGGTGGCATGGTTTCGGTGTCGCTTCCGGTCGCGGAGGTGCGTGAGCGTCTGACCGTCTGGGGCGGACGGATCTCGGTGGCCGCGGTGAATGGTCCGTCGTCTGTGGTGGTGTCGGGTGAGCCGGATGCGTTGGAGGAGCTGGTGGCGTCCTGCACGGAGGAGGGTGTGCGGGCGAAGAGGATCGCGGTGGACTATGCCTCGCATTCGGCCCAGGTGGAGCTGATCGAGGAGGAGCTGGCGGAGTTGCTGGCGGGGGTTGCGCCGGTTGCGGGGCGGGTGCCGTTCTACTCGACGCTGACCGGCGGTCTGCTGGACGATACGACGGGTCTGGACGGCGGTTACTGGTTCCGCAATCTGCGTTCCACGGTGGAGTTCGAGCAGGCGGTGCGTGCGGCGGAAGCCGATGGTCTGTCTGTGTTCATCGAGGTGAGTCCGCACCCGGTCCTCAACCTGGGATTGCAGGAGACCTTCGAGGAGGCCGGCCAGAACGACGCGGTCGCGCTGGGCACCCTGCGCCGTGACGAGGACGAGACACACCGCTTCATGACCTCGCTGTCAGAAGCCCATGTCCACGGTGTGGAGCTGAACTGGGAGGCGATGTTCGCGGGGCAGCAGGCCATGCACGTGGACCTGCCCACCTACCCCTTCCAACGACAGCGCTACTGGCCGAAGCCCATGGCCCTCGCCGCCCCGGCGGCGCACGGCGGTGACCCGGTGGACACCGCGTTCTGGGACGCCGTGGAGAACCAGGACTTCGGGACGCTCGCCGACACCCTGGGGATCGGCGCGGACGGCCGGGACTCCTGGTCGGACGTGCTGCCCACGCTGTCCTCGTGGCGGCGGCGGCAGCGCGAACAGTCCGTCGTGGACGGTTGGCGGTACCGCGTCGTCTGGAAGCCGCTGGAGCGCGCCGTCGCGCCGGGCGGCGCCGTGCCGTCCGGGACCTGGCTGATCGTCACCTCCCAGGGAGTGAAGGACGACGAGCCCGTTCGCGCGGTGGAGCAGGGGCTGGCCCGGCGAGGTGTGCGTACCGTACGCGTGCCCTTCGAGGCCGACGACACGGGACGGGCCATGGCCCTCCAGTGGCTCGGGGACGCGCTCGTCTTCGGGCCCGTCGACGGTGTCCTCTCCTTCCTCGCGCAGGACGAACGCCCCGACCCCTTCCATCCGGTGGTTCCCGCGGGCGTCGCGGCGACCACCTCCCTCGTCCAGGCCATGACGGACCTGGACGTCACCGCACCCCTGTGGTGCCTGACACGCGGAGCGGTCTCGGTGAGCCGCGCCGAGCCGCTCGCCCGGCCGGTCCAGGCACAGACCTGGGGGCTCGGCCGGGTGATCGGTCTTGAGCACCCCGAGCGCTGGGGCGGCCTCATCGACCTGCCGGACGTGCTCGACGAGCAGTCGGCCGCCCGGGTCTGCGGACTGCTCGCCGGGGCCGGTGACGAGGATCAACTGGCCGTGCGTTCCCAGGGCGTGGTCGTACGCAGGCTGGTGCGGGCACCCGCCGACCGTACGAAGGCCGTGAAGCCCTGGCGGCCGCGCGGCACCGCGCTGGTCACCGGCGGCATGGGGGCCCTCGGCGGCCATGTCGCCCGCTGGCTCGCCGGGCACGGCGCGGAGCATCTGGTGCTGACCGGGCGCAGGGGTGCCGACACCCCCGGCGCGGCTGTGCTCCGGGACGAGCTCACCGGCATGGGAGTCCGGGTGACCCTGGCGGCCTGTGACGTGGCGGACCGCACGGCCCTGGCCGCCCTGGTCAAGGAGGTGGAGGCGGCCGACGGCGCGCCCATCCGCTCGGTGGTGCACGCCGCGGGGGAGACGCTGCAGGCGGGCCTCAGGGATTCCGACCCGGCGGAGTTCGCCCGCGTCATGGCGGCGAAGGCGGCCGGCGCGGCGTACCTGGACGAACTGTTCGCCGACGGCTCGCTGGACGCCTTCGTCCTGTTCTCCTCGGGGGCGGCTGTCTGGGGTGGCGCCGCGCAGGGCGCGTACGCCGTCGGCAACTGCTCTCTCGACGCCCTGGCGGAGCACCGCAGGTCCCGGGGGCTGCCCGCGACCTCGGTCGCCTGGGGCGGCTGGGCGGGCGGCGGCATGGTGGACGACGCCGCCGAGGACACCCTCGTACGCCGCGGACTGCGGCCGATGGCGGCCGAGTCGGCCGTGCGGGCGCTCGTCCAGGCCGTGGAGCAGGGCGAGACCTGTCTGACCGTCGCCGACATCGACTGGACGCGGTTCGCGCCGGCCTTCACCATCTCCAGGGCCCGGCCGCTGATCGAGGACGTCCCCGAGGCCGCCGCCGCGCTCAGGACCGACGAGCCGGCCAAGGACATGGCCGCCTCGCCGGCCGCCGGCCTGCGGGAGCGGCTCGCATCGGCGTCCGAAGCGGAGCGCGACAGGACGCTCCTGGAGCTGGTGCGCACGGAGGCGGCCGCCGCGCTGGGGCATCCCTCCGCCGACGCCGTGGAGCCCCAACGAGCCTTCAAGGAGCTGGGGTTCGACTCGGTCATGGCGGTCGATCTGCGCAACCGGCTCACCGCAGCCACCGGCGTGCGTCTCGAGACCACCGTCGTCTTCGACGAGCCGTCCCCGGTGGCGCTGCGCGACCGGCTGCGCCGCGAACTGCTGCCGGCGGACACCGGCCGGGACGCCGGGCCTGACGCCGCGGGCGCCGAGACCTCGGAGGACGCCGAGGCGCGTGCCGTACTCGCCGCCGTGCCGATCGCCAGGATCCGCGCGGCAGGCCTGCTGGACCGGCTGCTGCGCCTGGCCGGGGCCGCCGACGGGGAAGAGGCCGGGGCGGGTCGGGAGGTGCCCGGGTCCGGGGACCGGGTGGACGAGAACCGTGTGGACGAGATCAACGCCATGGACATCGACGACCTCGTCCGGATGGCGACAGGGACGAAGGACGCCTGATGCCAGAACTACCGACGCGCGAACTGCTGACGCGCGAACTGCTGATGCGCGAACTGCTGATGCGCGAACTGCCGATGCGACGACCAGTGTGGAGCACATGATGGGGACGCAGGTCGAAGAGATCGTCCAGGCACTGAGGACGTCTCTCGTGGAGAACGAGCGGCTGCGTCAACAGCACCAGCGCCTCGTCGACGAACGCACCGAGCCCATCGCCGTCGTGGCGATGAGCTGCCGCCTTCCGGGCGGCGTCCGGTCACCGGAAGACCTCTGGCGGCTCGTCCTGGACGGCGAGGACGCCATGTCGGGCTTCCCCGACGGGCGCGGCTGGGACGTGGGCTGGCTGCGCGGCCTGGGGGATTCGGGCATCACTCCGGAGGGCGGCTTCGTCCACGACGCCGACGCCTTCGACCCGGTGCTCTTCGGCATCAGCCCCCGCGAGGCGCTGGCGATGGACCCGCAGCAGCGGCTCCTCCTCGAAGCCGCCTGGGAGGTGCTCGAAAGGGCCGGGGTCGACCCCACGTCCGTACGGGGCACCGACACAGGGGTGTTCGTGGGCGCCTCGTCATCGGGGTACAGCGCGGGCATGTACGGCGACGCCGAGGGCAGCGAGAGCTTCCTGCTCACCGGCAGCGCGGGCAGCGTCCTCTCGGGCCGGCTCTCCTACACCTTCGGCCTGGAGGGGCCGGCCGTGACCGTGGACACCGCCTGCTCCTCGTCGCTGGTGGCGCTCCACATGGCCGTGCGTTCGCTGCGCGGCGGCGAGTGCTCGCTGGCGCTCGCGGGCGGTGTGACGGTCATGGCGTCCCCCGGCGCGTTCGTCGAGTTCAGCAAGCAGGGAGGGCTGGCGGGCAACGGCAGGTGCAAGTCGTTCGCGGCCGCCGCCGACGGCACCGGCTGGGGCGAGGGCGTGGGCGTACTGCTCCTGGAGCGGCTGTCCGACGCCCGGCGCAACGGCCACCAGGTCCTGGCCGTGGTGCGGGGCAGCGCCGTCAACCAGGACGGTGCGAGCAACGGCCTCACCGCGCCCAGCGGCCCTGCTCAGCGCAGGGTGATCGGCCAGGCCCTCGCCGACGCCGGACTGACGCCCGCCGATGTCGACGCGGTGGAGGCGCACGGCACGGGCACGACGCTCGGCGACCCCATCGAGGCGCAGGCGCTGCTCGCGACGTACGGCCGGCAGCGGCCCGCAGAGCGGCCGTTGCTGCTCGGCACGGTCAAGTCGAACATCGGCCACACGCAGGCCGCGGCCGGGGCGATCGGCGCGATCAAGACGGTCCTCGCGCTCGGCCACGGCGTGCTGCCGCGCACCCTGCACATCGACGAGCCGACCCCGCACGTCGACTGGTCGAGCGGCGCCGTGTCTCTGCTGACCGAGGCCGTCGCCTGGCCGGACACCGGGCGGCCCCGGCGGGCCGGGGTCTCCGCCTTCGGACTGAGCGGCACCAACGCCCACCTGATCCTCGAACAGGCCCCGGATGCGGAATCCACCAAGACCCCGGACGCCGGGGCCGTGGGCACCCCGCTGCCCGTCATGCCGTTCCTGATGTCCGGGCGCACGGACGAGGCGCTGCGCGGACAGGCGGCCCGGCTCATCGACCGGCTGCGCGAGACCCCGGACGTACCGCTGACGGACCTCGGGCGGACCCTCGCCGTGTCCCGCGCGGCCCTGGACCGCCGCGCGGTGCTCCTGGCGGCCGACCACGCCGCTCTGCTGCGGGGGCTCACGGCGGTGGCCGCGGACGAGCCGGGCCCGGGTGTGGTCCGCGGCGCGGTGCGCGTCGCGGGCGGCACCGCCTTCCTGTTCACCGGGCAGGGCAGCCAGCGCCTCGGCATGGGGGAGGAACTCCACGCGCTGTTCCCCGCGTTCGCCGCAGCCCTGGACGCCGCCTGCGCCCGGTTCGACCCGTACCTGCGGACGCCGCTGCGTGCGGTGATGTCCGGCACGGACGCGGACCTGCTTGACCGGACCGAGTACGCCCAGCCCGCGCTGTTCGCCTTCGAAGTGGCCCTCCACCGGCTCCTGGAGTCGTGGGGGGTGCGCCCGGACGCGGTGGCCGGTCACTCGGTGGGAGAGCTCGCCGCCGCGCACGTCGCGGGCGTCCTCTCCCTGGAGGACGCCTGCACGCTGGTCGCGGCGCGCGGCCGGCTGATGCAGGCGATGCCCGCGGGCGGCGCCATGGTCTCCGTCGAGGCGTCGGAGCAGGAGGTGCGGGAGTCGCTGGAGCAGGTGCGCGGCTCGCTCGCGGCCCGCCCCGACGACGCCCTGTCGATCGCCGCCGTCAACGGCCCCGCGGCCGTGGTCGTCTCCGGCGACCGCGCGTCGGTCGACGAGGTCGTGGCGCTGTGGGCGGCGCGCGGCCGCAGGCACAAGGAGCTGCGAACCAGCCACGCCTTCCACTCGGCCCACATGGACGCGATGCTGGCCGAGTTCAGGTCCGTCGCCGAGGGCCTGACGTTCCGTCGGCCGGAGATCGACGTCGTCAGCGCGCTGACCGGCGAACGGCTCACCGCGGACCAGGCGGTCTCCGCCGACTACTGGACCCGGCAGGTCAGGGAGACCGTCCGCTTCGCCGATGCCGTGCGGCGGCTGAGCGACGACAGCGTCACCACGTTCGTGGAGCTGGGGCCCGAAGGGGTACTGACCGCGCTCGCCCGGGGCTGCCTGGCCGAACGTACCGATGCCCGGCAGCCGCTGCTCGCCGCCGCGCAGCGACGCGACAGACCTGCGGCACACGCGCTCTTCAACATGCTCGCCGAACTCCATGTGCAGGGCAGGACCGTCGACTGGGACGCGGTGTTCGCGGGCCGCGGCACACGCCGCGTCGACCTGCCGACGTACGCCTTCCAGCGGCAGCGGTACTGGCCCGCGCCCCCCGAGGCCCGCGCCGACGCGCCGGAACCCGTGGCCGAGGACGGCGGCTTCTGGAGCGCGGTGGAACACGGCGGGCCCGCCGCGGTGGCGCGGCTCCTGGACGCGCCCGAGGAGGACGAGGCCGCGCTGAGCACGGTCCTTCCGACCCTGGCCGCGTACCGCACGCGCTACACGCGCTCCACGCTGACCAGCGAACGGCGCTACCGGACGGCCTGGGAGCCGGTCACGGTCCCCGAATCCTCTTCGCTGTCCGGCAGTTGGCTGGTCGTCGGCCCGGACACGGCCCCCGCGGCGGACGTGACGCGGGCACTGCGCGCCCACGGGGCCGAGGTGCTCCGCGTCCCCCTCGCGGGTGCCGACCGGGACACCCTCGCCGACGCCGTGAACCGGCTGTGGCCCGACCCCGCGCTGCCCCCGATGGCGGGCGTGCTGTCACTGGAGGCGCTGGCCGAACCCGCGGACGGGAGCTGCCCCGACGGTGCGCTCGCGGCGACGGTCGCCCTGCTGCAGGCGCTGGGCGACAACGGCGTCTCCGCGCCCCTGTGGTGTCTGTCCTCGGGCGCCGTGCGCGCCGCCGACACCGACCCCGCCCCGGATCCGGTCGCCGCTCAACTCTGGGGCCTGGCCAGGGTCGTGGCGCTGGAGCACCCCGAGCGGTGGGGTGGCGTCGTCGACCTGCCCGCCGCCCTGGACGAGGCCGCGCTCGACCGCCTCGTGGGGGTGCTCGGCGCCGCGGACCGCGAGGACCAGCTTGCCGTGCGCGCCTCGGGAGTACTGGGGCGCCGACTGGTGCGCGCCCGCACCAAGGACCGGGAGCCGGTGCGCCGCTGGACCCCGCACGGCACCGTTCTGCTGACCGGCGCGGCGGGCGAGCGCGCCGCTCATGTGGCCGGCTGGCTGGCCGAACAGGGCGCCGACCACGTGGTCCTTGCCGGTTCCGGCGCCGAGCAGGCCGCGGTCGTGGAGGAGCGGGTGACCGCCGCGGGCGCGAAGGTGACCGTGCTGCCCGACCATGTGGAGGACTGCCCCGACCTGGGCGCCCGGATCAGGCAGCTCGCACGCCTGAGTCGTGTCACCGCCGTCGTGCACATCGCGCTGCCGACCGCCGTGGGCGTCCCGCTGGCCGAGACCGAGCCCGCCGAGCTGGCGCGGGCCGTGCGCGTGGAGACCGGACTCGCCCGGCTTCTCGACGGGGCGCTCACCGCTCCCGAACTTGAGGCGTTCGTGGTGTTCTCCTCCACCGCGGCCACCTGGGGCAGCGGTGGCTTCGCCGTCCGCGCGGCGGTCGGCGCCGCCATGGACGCCCTCGTGGAGGCGCGCAGGGAGCGCGGCCTGCCCGGCACCTCCATCGCCTGGGTGCCGTGGGCCGGCTCGTCCCCCGGGGCCGGCGACGAGCAGCTGCGCAGGCGCGGGGTGCGGCCGCTGCGCCCCGGCCCGGCCGTGATCGCGCTCCAGCAGGCGCTGGACCACGACGACACCTGCGTGGCCATCGCCGACATCGACTGGGCGCGGTTCACGCCCGCGTTCACCGTCGCCCGGCCCAGTGCGCTGCTCACCGGGATCCCCGAGGCGCGGGCGGTGCTCGCCGCACCGGTGACGGAGGCGCAGCCGGACGAGTCCCCGGCGGTGCTCGCCGCCCAGCTGGAGAGCTGCTCGCCGCTCGACCGCTATCAGCTGCTGCTCGAACTGGTCCGCAGCCGTGCGGCGGCGGTGCTCGGCCATGCGTCGGCCGGCCACGTAGATGTCGACCGGGACTTCCTGGAGCAGGGCTTCGACTCCCTGACGGCGCTGGAGCTGCGCGACGCCCTGCAGGCGGCGACCGGCCTCGACGGCCTCTCCGTCACGCTCCTGTTCGACCACCCCACGCCGTCCGAGCTGGCCCGGCACCTGTCGGCCGTGCTCGCCGACGGCAACACCGGCGTGGAGGAGGGCGAGGGCGCCGCCGCGGGCGCGGCCACCGCGCCCGCGGCCAACAGGGGTCCCGCCGCGGGCAACGGCGGCATCCTCGGCCAGCTGTTCCGGCACACGCGTGCCCAGGGGGAGTCCACCGAGTACGCGAAGGTCCTGCTGCGGCTCGCCGAGTTCCGCCCGGTCTACACGGACCCGGCCGACCTGCCGCGTCCCGCCACCGTCGTGCGTCTCGCGTCGAGCAGGGGACAGGACACGGCCGGCGGCCGGCGGGCCGGGTCCGGCGGGGAGCTGCCCCCGGTCTTCTGCTGCTGCACGATGTCGATGCTCTCCGGAGCGCACGAGTACGCGAGGCTCGCGGCCGGGTTCCGCGGGTCGCGCAGTGTGTACGCGCTGCCGCACCCGGGCTTCGCCGACGACGAGGCGCTGCCGGCTTCCTACGACGTCCTGATGCGTACGCACGCGGACTCGGTCCTGCGCACCGCGGGGGACGGGCCGTTCGTGCTGACCGGCCACTCCGGCGGCGCGCAGCTGGCCAACTCCCTCGCGCACGAGCTGGCCGGGCAGGGCCGCCCGCCCGCCGCCGTCGTGCTCCTGGACAGCTACCCCATGGACAGCGACGTGATGGCGCAGTGGGTCCCCGAGCTCCTGGACGGGATGCTGGAGCGGGACAGCGCCTACACGCCGATGGACGACTTCCGCACCACCGCGTGGGCCGCGTATCTGCCGCTCCTGCACGGCGTGACGCCGCAGCCGGTCGATGTGCCCACGCTCCTGATGCGGGCGAGTAACCCCCTGAGCGAGTGGACGGGGGAGGGCGACTGGCGCGCGTCCTGGCCCCTGCCACACACGGCCGTCGACGCACCGGGTGACCACTTCACCCTGATCGGCGGCCACGCGGCGGACGTCGCCCGTCAGATGCAGGAATGGCTCAGGAGCGAGGGCTGCTGAGAGGGCCCGCCGCCGCACCCCGTACAGGGGTCGGCGGCGGCGGTTAGGGGTTGCCGCGAGTTTGGCTCGATTCATAGTCTCCGGACTGGAGTCGACTTGGCGGACCCGTAGTTCGCATCAACTCTGCAAACGAATGGTTGGTTATGCCTGTCGAAGCAAGGCCGAAAATCGGCGATGATGCCCAGATCTCCCTCGACGGTCGGGAAAGGGCCGAACTGGCGTCACTGGCAGGCCAGTTGAAAGACGCCGCACCCCAACTGGTCGACGACCCACGCTGGATAGCCCAGGCCAGGGAACTCTCCTGCCTGCTGCCACCGCGCCTGCGCCAGGTGCTGCGCCAGTTCACCTGGAACTCCGGCCGCGAGGCCATGCTGCTGGTCCGCAATCTGCCGGTGGATCCAGAGACGGTGCCCGACACCCCGGCGGTCCGCGGCTCGGTGCAGCGCGAGAGCAGCACGTCGGCGGCCTCGCTGGTCCTCATCGCCATGGCGATGGGCGAGGTGATCGCCTTCGACAAGGAGAAGTCGGGCGCGCTCGTACAGGACGTGGTGCCGGTGCCCGGCATGGAGGAGTTCCAGGGAAACGCGGGCTCCATCAAGCTCAACATGCATACGGAGAACGCGTTTCACGAGCACAAGCCCGATCTGGTCGGCCTGATGTGCCTGCGCAACGACCACGAGGACATCGCGGGACTGCGGGTGGCCTCCGTACGCAACGCCCTCCCGCTGCTGTCCGACCGCACCAGGGAGATCCTCCACCAGCCCCGCTTCGTCACGGTCGCGCCGGCCTCCTTCGAACTGGAGGACGGCATGCAGGAGCCGCACGGCATCCTCAGCGGGAGCGTCGACGACCCCGACCTGAAGGTCGACTTCAGCAGCACGCTCCCGGTCGACGACGAGGCCGGCGAAGCGATGGCGCAGCTCGAGTCGGTCATCGAGCAGATCGCCCACACGCTGATCCTGCGCCCCGGTGACCTGGCGTTCGTCGACAACCGACTCGCCCTGCACGGACGCAACGCCTTCCAGCCGCGGTACGACGGCCGGGACCGCTGGCTGCAACGCGTCTTCGTACACCTGGACTTCCGCAGGTCCCGCGCCATGCGGGGACGGGACGGCCAGGTCCTCGGAGCCGTCTGACCGCCGCGCCGGCCGCGCGCGAACGCACCGACACCGATCGAACCGAATTGAGGTACCCCCATGTCCGCGGGTGAGGACGACAGCACCTACAGCCGACCTGTCTCACCCACGGAGACATGGTTCCTGGTCTACCCCGACTCGGTTCCCGGCGTCATCCAGATCGTGGTCGAGGGTGCGGGGCACATCGACCCCGACGAGCTGACCCGCGCGGTGGAGACCGCTTCCCGGGCCTGTCCCGGGGCGCGGTTGACCCGGCAGGGCATGACCTGGGTGGACAGTGGCACGGCCCCGGCCGTGCGGGTGCTGCCCGCCGACTCCTTCGACCCGCGCACCTTCGCGGGTACCGAGCGGCTGCACAGCCCCCTCATGGGCCGCGACGGCGGCCCCACCTGCGAGATCCTGCTGCAGCCCGGCGAAGCGTCGGACACGCTGATCCTGAGGGCCTTCCACGCGGTCATGGACGGCCAGGGCGTGCGCGCCTGGGCTAACGACATCTTCCGCGTGCTGCGCGGCGAGGAGCCGCTCGGCGCGCCCTCGCGCATCACGGAGTGCGAGCTGATCGAGCAGGCGGGCGCCCCCGAGAGCCGCGACATCGAGCCCGATCTCGACTGGCCCTCGTCGCTCGGCTCCCGCCCGCAGGGTCAGCACGCGTTCTTCTGGCGGCGGCGCACCGTCGACGGCACGCACCCGGCGCTCGTGGCGAAGGTCGCGCTGGCGGTCACCCACGCCTGCGGGCTGAGCACCGGACGCTTCCTCGTCCCGGTCGACCTGCGCAGGTATCTGCCCGGTGTCCGCTCGACCGGCAACCTCACCAACAACCCGCTGTACGAGGTGCGCGCGGGCTCCCGTTGGGAGCAGGCGCACGAGCAGCTCCTGTCGATCCTCACCGGCCGGCAGGACCTCGCGGCCCGCGTCGACCCCACGCTGCCCACCCAGGACCTGACCGTGCTGAGCCGGCAGATCATGGGGCTCGACGCGTTCTCCGCACAGCACGACCGCTACAGCAGCCTGGCGACGCTGTCGCACGTCGGCAAGGTGGACCTGGCCGACTTCAGCACGGACACCTTCCACGCCACGACGGTGTACTCGCTGCCCAACGCGGGTCCGCTCGGCCCGCCCGAGATCAACGCGGTGGAGTGCGGCGGACGCACGGAGATCACCATCGGCTGGTACGACGGCCCGCAGACCCCCGAGCGGGCCGAGGCGCTGCTCGACCGGATCGAGGAAGCGCTCTCCCCGCACGCCCACCGCGAGTGGGAGGCCAACGACACCGCGCGTCCCCTCGCCCACCCCGGCACGGTGGTCCAGCAGTTCCAGGAGCAGGCCGACAGGAACCCCGAAGCCATCGCGCTGACCGGCTCCGAAGGGGATGTGACGTTCCGTCAACTAAGCGGTCGGGCGGACGCTGTCGCGGCCGAGCTGCTCCATCGTGGCGCCGGCCGCGACACCCTCGTGGGGCTCCTCGCGGGCCGCACGGTCGCGGGCATGGCCGCCATCTGGGGCGTGCTCAAGGCAGGCGCCGCGTATCTGCCGCTCGACCCGCAGCAGCCCGACCACCGGCTCGCCGACCTGGTGGCGGACGCCGGGGTGACCATCTGCCTGACCGAACGCGCCTACGCGGACCGAAAGTTCGCCGCCCGGGCCGGGGCGCAGACGGTGCTCCTGGAGGACCTCGCGGAGTCCACGCGCAGGCCGGCCGGCGTCGATGTGCGGCCCGGGGACCTCGCGTACGTGATCTACACATCGGGGTCGACGGGCCGCCCCAAGGGCGTCGAGATCGAGCACCGCCAGCTGACCACCTTCGTCAGCTGGGCGACGCGGGTCTACGGCGTGGACGCCACCTCCCGCTTCCCGCTGTTCACCTCGCTCGCCTTCGACCTGTCCAACACGGCGCTCTTCGTGCCGCTCCTCGCGGGCGGTTCGATCGCGCTGGTGCCGGACGAGCCCAACCACGTGGTCCTGCGGGACATGCTGGAGAACTCGGGTGCCAACGCGCTCAAGCTCACGCCCACTCACCTCGACCTCATCAGCCGCTTCGATCTCGCACCGAGCGGATTCCGCTCCGTCATCGCGGGCGGCGAGCTGCTGCGGACCTCGGTCGCGGACCGCGCCCAGCGGCTCTTCGGCCCGGACTGCGGGATCTTCAACGAGTACGGGCCCACCGAGACGACCATCGGCTGCATGACGCGGCGCTACGACGCGGAGCGCGACGCCGGACGGCCCTCCGTGCCCATCGGCGTGCCCACCGACAACACCCGGATCCACCTGCTCGACGGCAACGGCCGCTTCGTTGCCCCGGGCGAGGTGGGGGAGATGCACCTGGCGGGCGACCAGCTGGCGCGCGGCTACCGCAGCCGCCCCGACCTCGATCGCGAGCGTTTTACCGCCCTGGCCGACGGGACCCGCGTCTACCGCAGCGGCGACCTGGCCCGCATGCTCCCCTCGGGCGAACTGGAGTCCGTCGGTCGCAACGACGAGCAGGTGAAGGTGCTCGGCTACCGCATCGAACCCGCCGAGATCGCCCGGACCCTGGAGGAACACCCTGCCGTGGCCACGGCATTCGCCACCGGCCTGGTCAAGCCGGGCACGCGGGACAAGGTCCTGTGCGCCTACGTCGTGCTGGGCGGCGATGCGACCGTCGAGGAGCTCACCGCACACGTCAAGGAACGACTGCCGCGCTACATGGTGCCGACCGCGACCTTCGTCGTCCCCGACCTGCCCCGCACCGTCAACGAGAAGGTCGACGTCTCGGCGCTGCCCGTGCCCTTCGAGGGACCGGCGGCCGACTCCGCGACGGCGGGTGCCGCGACGCGCAGCGAGGCCGAGGACGCGGTGGCCAAGATCTGGGCCCGGGTCCTCGCGGTGGACGTCGACCGGCTCGGCGCGGACGCGGACTTCCACCGGCTCGGCGGCGACTCCGCCACGCTCCTCGCGATGCTGGCCGCGGTCAGTGCGGACGTCGTGGGCATCGAGCGGGAGAAGGACTTCATGGCCAGGCTGCCGGAGATCATCGCAGGCCCCACCCTGGCCAGGGTGGCGGAACTGGCCGAACACGCGCGCGTGGGCAGCGGGGTGGGCGGTGCCTGACCCACGACCGGGCAGACTGGTCGCGATCAGCGACCTCCACATCCGGTACGACGAGAACAGAGCGATCGTCGACGCCCTGCGGCCCGGCTCCGACCAGGACTGGCTGATCGTCGCGGGCGACATCGGGGAGCGCGTGTCGGACGTCGAGTGGGCGCTGCGGACCCTGCGCGACCGGTTCGCCAAGGTGGTGTGGGCCCCGGGCAACCACGAACTGTGGACGGCCCCCGACGACCCCGTCCAACTCCGCGGGGAGCAGCGCTATCTGAACCTGGTCGACCTCTGCCGCGGCCTCGGTGTGGCCACCCCCGAGGACCCCTATCCGATCTGGGAGGGAGAGGGCGGCCCGGTGGCGGTCGCCCCGCTGTTCCTGCTGTACGACTACACCTTCCGGCCCGCGGGGACGTACTCCAAGACGGCGGCGCTGGAACTGGCAGAGCGGGCCGGGGTGGTCTGCAGCGACGAGTTCCTGCTGCACCCCGACCCCTACCCCAGCAGGGAGGCGTGGTGCCGCGCCCGGGTACGGGCGACCGAGGCCCGGCTTACGGAGCTGCCCGCGGAACTGCCCACGGTCCTCGTCAACCACTTCCCGCTGGTGCGTGAGCCCACCCGGGTGCTGTGGCGCCAGGAGTTCGCGTTGTGGTGCGGGACGACGGCCACGCACGACTGGCACCGGCGCTTCCGTGCCAGGGCCGTGGTCTACGGACATCTGCACATCCCGCGGGTGATCACGTGCGACGGCGTACCGCACCAGGAGGTCTCCCTCGGCTATCCCCGGGAGTGGCGTCGCCGTCCGGGCAAGCCCGGCCGTCCGGTGCCGGTCCTGCCGGCGGCCGTTCCCGTGTGACACCCCGCATGACTTGAGGCTGCTCAGCGAATTCCCGCAAAGTTGGAGTGGTGTGAGATGACTGTCCTGCACGAGCGCCCGGCCGGGCTGCCGGCGTCCGACGCCCGCGGCCGTGTCGCCGAACTGATGGGGATGCGGGAGCAGGCCATCGCCGGCCCCGGTGCGAAGGCGACCGAGGCGCAGCATGCCAAGGGGAAGCTGACGGCGCGTGAGCGGATCGAGTTGCTGCTCGACCCGGGGTCGTTCAACGAGGTCGAGCAGTTGCGTCGGCACCGGGCCACGGGTTTCGGTCTGGAGACGAAGAAGCCGTACACGGACGGTGTGATCACCGGTTGGGGCACGGTGGAGGGCCGGACGGTCTTCGTGTACGCGCACGACTTCCGGATCTTCGGCGGTGCGCTGGGTGAGGCGCATGCCACGAAGATTCACAAGATCATGGACATGGCCATCGCGGCCGGTGCGCCGCTGGTGTCGCTGAACGACGGTGCGGGTGCCCGTATCCAGGAGGGCGTCTCGGCGCTGGCCGGCTACGGCGGCATCTTCCAGCGCAACACCAAGGCCTCGGGTGTCATCCCGCAGGTCAGCGTGATGCTGGGCCCGTGTGCGGGTGGTGCAGCCTACTCGCCGGCCCTGACGGACTTCGTGTTCATGGTGCGTGACACCTCGCAGATGTTCATCACGGGGCCGGACGTGGTCCGCGCGGTGACGGGCGAGGAGATCACGCAGAACGGCCTGGGCGGCGCGGATGTGCACGCCGAGACGTCGGGCGTGTGCCACTTCGCGTACGACGACGAAGAGACCTGCCTGTCCGAGGTCCGCTACCTGCTGTCCCTGCTGCCGTCCAACAACCGCGAGATGCCCCCGGCCGCCACGGGCCCGGACGCCGTCGGCGGGAGCGGCGACGCACTGCTCGACCTCGTGCCCGTCGACGGCAACCGCCCCTACGACATGACGAAGGTCATCGAGGAGATCGTCGACGACGGCGACTACCTGGAGGTCCACGAGCGCTGGGCGCGGAACATCGTCTGCGCACTGGCCCGGCTCGACGGACACACGGTCGGCATCGTCGCCAACCAGCCGCAGTCGCTGGCGGGTGTGCTGGACATCGAGGCCTCCGAGAAGGCCGCGCGCTTCGTGCAGTTCTGCGACGCGTTCAGCATCCCGATCGTCACCCTGCTGGACGTCCCTGGCTTCCTGCCCGGCGTCGACCAGGAGCACGGTGGGATCATCCGGCACGGCGCCAAGCTGCTGTACGCGTACTGCAACGCCACCGTGCCGCGGATCTCGGTGATCCTGCGCAAGGCCTACGGAGGCGCGTACATAGTGATGGACAGCCAGTCCATCGGTGCGGACCTGACCTACGCCTGGCCGACGAACGAGATCGCGGTCATGGGCGCGGAGGGCGCCGCCAACGTGATCTTCCGCCGGCAGATCGCGGGCGCCGAGGACCCCGAGGCGATGCGCGCGCGCATGGTCAAGGAGTACAAGGCCGAGCTGATGCACCCCTACTACGCCGCAGAGCGCGGGCTGGTCGACGACGTCATCGACCCGGCCGAGACCCGCGAGGTCCTCATCAGCTCCCTCGCGATGCTCCGCAACAAGCACGCCGACCTGCCCTCGCGCAAGCACGGCAACCCCCCGCAGTGACGGGCAGACCGCCCCTCGTCCTGCCGGCCGAGGTCCATCGGCTCTCCGAGCAGATGGCGGCCGCCGCGCGCGGCGAGGCATTCGTGCTGCAGATGGGCGACTGCGTGGCACAGTCCGCGGGGGACGTCGAGGCGAACGTCGTGGCCGGTGTCCGCACGCTCCTGCAGGCGGCGCTCGTGCTGACGTACGGCATTCAGGTACCGGTGATCAAGATCTGCCGGCTGCCCGCCCGCCACGACGAAGCCCTCGACGCGTACTCGGTGACGGCGCTGAACATGGTGCGGGCGATGACCCGCGCGGCCGGCGTCGCCGATATGCGCCAAGTGCATCGGTGGAACCAGGAGTTCGTTCGGACCACGGAGGTCGGCGCTCGGTACGCGGCGCTCGCCCGGCGGATCGACCGCGTGATGCGCTTCATGGCCGCCTGGCCCGTCGACGACACCCCGCTGCGGACCACACGGATCTTCGCGGGCCATGAGGTGCTGCCCCGCGACCACGAGCGGCCGCCGCCGTGCCCCGAGAAGGCCGCAGGCCCTGTCCCGTGGGATTTGCCGGCCCATTTTGTCTGGCTGGGGGAGCGAAGCCGGGAAAAGGAAGGACCGCACATCGCGTTCGTGGAGTCCCTCGCCCACCCGGTCGGCCTTGAGATCGGCCCCGGGACTCTTCCCGAAGAAGCCGTCGAATGCGTTCGGCGACTGGATCCGCATTTCGTGCCTGGCCGGGTCACCTTGATGAGTGCAATGGGCAGCGACAGGGTGCGGGACATACTGCCGCCCATCGTCGAGAAGGTGACCGCGTCAGGGCATCAGGTTGTGTGGCAGTGCGATCCGGTGCGGGAGAATTCCCTTGAGTCGTCGGACGGTCGCAGGGCGTCGTCCCTTTTTCAATTTTCCGACGAGGTGCGCGGCTTCTTCGAAGTCCACAGAAGCCTTGGCACGGACCCGGGCGGGATACGGCTCGACCTCGCTGATGGAAATGTAGCCGTGGAACTGGCATTTCTTATCGCCGAGTCGCTTCGCGGCTGATTTGTAGGTTTCTCTCGTTCCGAGAACTTGATCCTCGATCGCCCCATGTCAAGGCTGCTTGAGTGTGCCCAGCACCTTGTCGCCCGCAACCCTTGTGACCTGCTGCGCCTCCTGTCAACCCCCTAGATGTGTCGACCTGTCCCCTAAGGTTGCACCAGAGAGTCCGGGGTTGCCCCGTCGTGAGGGGCCGCTTTGGATTTGAGCTTGAATTGAGGTTCAGGCCTTCGAGGTGACGGTGAGTTGAGGTCGAGAGGCCGAAGATGTACGCAAGGCGAATGCCTGGAGAGCTGGCTGTTCGACTGGTCGGTAGCTTCCAGTAAGGGTTTACAGGGGGGTGCGGAGGGGGTTAGTGTGTGAAGTGAGAACGGGTCTACCGATATGGGGCGGGCCCGGCGGTAATTGATGTGACATCAGATGAGAGTCATGCAATTCCGGGATTAAGTCATCATTTTCACGCCTTCGATGACGGTAATCCACTTTCGTTCCTGATGTCATGGAATGGTACGCGGGGGAAAGGCGTATAGATAGTGCTGGTCGAACGCGAGCGTGAGCTCGAAATATTGGATGGACTCTTTACGGAAACCGCCACCGGGCGGGGCAGGATCGTGCTGGTCAGCGGAGCCGTCGCGAACGGAAAAACAGAACTCCTCCGAACCTTTGCCGACCGGAACATCGCCGGCGAAGCCCTTTTCCTGTCGGCCACCGCGACGGCCGCCGACCGTGAAATTCCCTTCGGTGTTCTGCGTCAACTGCTCGACTGCATGCCCCTCTCCGCCGATCGCATCGAGGAGCTGATCAGCCCCGAGCGTGAACTGGAAACGGTCCGCCGAGCCACCGCCGCACTGCTCGAAGTGTCCAAGACGGCACCGCTGGTCGTCATGGTCGACGACGTGCACCACACCGACGAGCCCTCGATGGACTGCCTGTTGCGCATGACCAACCGCAGTCGCTCGACCCGCACCATGCTCATGCTCGCGGAGTCGGCGTACGACTGGTCGATGCACCCCTCGTACCGGATCGAACTCGTCCGGCAGACCCACTTCCGCAGGATCCGCCTCGCCCCCCTGTCCGTGACCGGGGTCTCCGAAATGCTCACGCAGCACCTCGGACGAGAGGCGGCGTGCGGCCTCGCCTTCGAGGTCCATGAGGCAACGGGCGGTAACCAACTGCTTGTTCGCGCCCTCATCGAGGACCACGGTGACGCGGTGGAGTCCTTCGAGCGCGTGGCCGGCGAAAGCTTCCGCCAGGCCGTGCTCACCTGCCTGCAGCGCAGCGGCCCGGAGGCGCTCGCCGTGGCCAGGGCACTCGCCGTCCTCGACACCGCCGCATCGGCGGACCGGGTCGCGAAACTGATCGGCCGTGACCCCGATGTGGTCACCCGCCTGCTGCACGCCCTGCACGCCTTAGGTCTGCTGGACGGCGACTGCTTCCGGCACCCGCTCGGCCGCGCCGCCGTGTACGAGGACCTGTCAGGAACCGAGCTGGTTCAACTGCACACGGGAGCAGCGCAGTTGCTGCGCCAGGGCGCGGGAGACGCCATCGAGGTCGCCGAGCACCTCGTGGCGGCCAAGAGCGTGCGGGCCGACTGGGCCATCGGCGACCTGCGGCGGGCGGCCGAGGAGGCGCTGGCCGTCGACGACGACGCGGCCGCCATCAAGTACGTCGAGTTCGCGCTCTCGGTCTGCACCGAGGCACGCCAACGCGCCCAGCTGAGGATGCTGTTGATCCGCGTCGAGTGGCGCAAGGACCCCGGGGCGGCGGCCCGCCACCTGACGGCCCTCTTCCAGGAGCAGCGGGACGGACACCTCGACGCCGACCAGACGGCGATGCTCGTGCGCTACGGCATGTGGCACGGGCGGACCGAGGAGACCACCGAGGCACTGGACCAACTGGTGCGGCTGCGCCCGACGCTGAACGAACCCATCGGCTCCCTCCTGACCAGCACCGGGGACTGGCTCAGCCACGCCTACCCGCAGTTCCTGCCCGCCGACACCGACGGCGCCCCCGTGCCGCAGGCCGACAGCGCCGCCGCGCCGCCGGCCCAGCAGGACCAGGCCGCCGCCGTGCTCAGCGCGGTCCTCAGACAGGGCGACGGCGACGGGCGGTGCACCCGCGTGGCCGAGCAGATACTGCAGGGCACCCCCCTCACCGACAACTCCCTGGAAGCCATCACCTCGGCCATCCAGACGCTCGTCTACGGCGAGCGGCTGCCCATGGCGGCGCGCTGGTGCGACATGCTGCTCGCCGAGGCGGAGGCCCGCGGCGTCACCTGGTGGCAGGCGGTCTTCTCCGGCTGCCGGGCCGAGATAGCCATCCGCAACGGCGAGCTGGTCGACGCCGAGAGACACGCGGCGCGCGCCCTGGACCTGATCGGCCCCCACGGCTGGGGGGTCGCGATCGGCGTGCCGCTCGGTGCCCTCCTCTACACGGCCACCGCCATGGGGGACTTCGAGAACGCCCGCAAGTACCTGAAGGAACCAGTCCCTTCGGCCATGTTCCAGACCCGGTACGGACTGTCCTACCAGCGGGCCAGAGGCCGCTACTATCTGGCCACCGACCGGCTGCAGGCCGCGCTCGCCGACTTCCGCTACTGCGGAGAGCTGATGACCGCCTGGGGCCTGGACGCCCCCGCGCTCGTCCCGTGGCGCAGCGACTCCGCGGAGGTCCACCTCAGGCTCGGCGACCATGAGCGGGCCCAACAGCTCGCCCAGGAACAGATGTCCCTTTCCGGCTCGCCCAAGTCGCGTACCCACGGCGCCTCACTGCGGGTGCTTGCCGCGACCATCGGCCACCGGGGGCGGCTGCGGCTCCTGAAGGAGTCCGTCGAGGTCCTCCAGGCGAGCGGGGACCGGCTGACGCTCACCCAGGCGCTGTACGACCTCAGCAGGGTGCACCAGGTGCTCGGCGAGTTCGGCAAGGCGCGGATGATCTCGCGCAGGGCCGGGCGCCTCGCGAAGGAGTGCCGGGTCCAGCGGATGCAGGAGCAAATCGCCCCGAGTCACGAGCAGCCGCTGATGCTCGTGCCGGACGAGGACGACACCTGGAAGCAGCCCGACACCACGGCACGGCAGGCGGCCGACATGCTCACGCTCTCCGAGCGCAAGGTCGCCGCGCTGGCCTCGCTCGGCTACACCAACCGCGAGATATCCGGAAAGCTGCACATCACCGTCAGTACGGTGGAGCAGCATCTCACCAAGATATTCCGGAAGTTGAAGGTCAAGCGCAGGACCGACCTGCCCGTCGAGCTGGAATTCCACGCCGCATCATCGGCTTGATGGTGTACGGACAGATCGCCCCGTCTGCCCTCAGGTCCGTGTCACCGCGCTCTACTCCTGCATTTCGTGGGCGTTCTTGAGATAAGCGATCACGGCCAGCACTCGCCGGTTGTCATGGTTGGACTGCGGCAGGTCCAACTTGGCGAAGATGCTGGCCGTGTGCTTGCTCACCGCGCTGTCGCTGAGGAACAGCCGTTCCGAGATGGCCCCGTTGGACCGGCCCTCCGCCATGAGCGCGAGCACTTCCCGCTCCCGCTCCGTCAGCGCCGACAGCGGACTGCGCGGCCCGCCGGAACGGACCAGCTGGGCCACCACCTCCGGATCCATGGCCGTGCCGCCGGCCGCCACCCGGCGCACCGAGCCGATGAACTCGTCGTCGTCGAAGACACGGTCCTTGAGCAGATAGCCGATCCCGCCCCGGCCGTCCGCGAGCAGCTCGCGCGCGTACAGCTGCTCCACATACTGCGAAAGCACCAGGACCGGCAGTCCTGGCAGCTCCTTGCGGGCCGCGAGCGCCGCCCGCAGTCCTTCGTCGGTGAACGTCGGCGGCAGCCGCACATCGACGAGCGCCACATCGGGCCGGTGTTCGAGCAACGCCGTCAACAGATCAGGGCCGTTGTCGACCACGGCGGTCATCTCGAAACCGTGATCCTCCAGTAGATGGGTCAGTCCTTTCCTGAGGAGGTACTGGTCCTCGCCGAGGACAACACGCACGGCAACTCCATGGTCAAGGTGGTGGGGCCGCCGGGAGGGGAGGCCACGTCTAGCAGACCGTCAAAGGTGGCGAGCCGCCGCTGGATCCCCCGCAGCCCACTGCCCAGCGTCGGATCCGCGCCACCGCGGCCGTCGTCGGTCACGGTGATCCACAGCGCGCCCGCCGCATGGCGCAGGACGACGCGTACCCGTTCGGCGCCCGAGTGCTTGGCGGCGTTCGACAGCGCCTCGCTCACCGAGAAGTACGCGCACGCCGCCACGGGCGGCGCCGGCCTGCCGGGCAGATCGACGCTCACGTCCACCGCCAGCGGATGGGCGAGCGCCAGCGCACGCACGGCGTCCGCCAGCCCCCGCTCGGCCAGCACCGGCGGATGCACCCCGCGCACCAGCGCGCGCAGATCGACGAGGGCCGCGGCCGAGTTCTCACGGGCCTCGGCCACCATCTCAAGCAGCTCGGTCGACTGCCCGTCCAGGCGCCGCTCGATGGCCCGCAGCGTCATGCCGATGGCGACCAGTCGCGTCTGCGCCCCGTCGTGCAGATCCCGCTCGATCCTGCGCAGCTCGGCGGCCTGGACGCCGGAGGCCTCCGCCCGCGTCGCGGTCAACTGTTCGACGCGCAGGGCGAGCTGGGACTTCCTGGTCGGCGCGAGCAGCAGCGCACTCCACGCGGCCAGGCCGCGCAGGGCGTACGGCGTCACCCACAGGGCGAGCACCGCGGGCGGCACGGCGAGCGCGAGGCCCGGCCCGCCGGCACCCCACCGCACCACCAGCGCGACCACGGCCGCCGGGCCGAGCAGCAGCACCGCACAGACGAACGGATTGAGGAGCAGCCACAGCAGGTCCCGCCAGGTCGCGGGGTCCCCGAGCAGCCGACGCCGCGCGGTCAGCCACCTGGGCAGGACCGGATTGCTGTGCAGATGCGTGCCGTACGCGTAATGGCCGTCCGCCCGTTGGGCCGGCGGCTCGGGCCTCGGCCGGTACGGCGGGGGAATGTCCACCCCGGCCCACTCGCGCAGCAGCCCCCGCCACAGCCCGGTCAGCCGCCGGCTCGGCTCGACCGCCCACGCGAAGACGGGCACCAGCCCCAGAGGCACCGAGAGGGCCAGCGCCACCAGCTGGAGCAGGGCCAGCAGGAATCCGCACAGCGCGAGCAGACACAGCAGGACGGCCGCGCCCAGGCCCTGAGCGGCTTGCCGCGGCCACGTCCACCAACCCGCCCCCCGACCGCCCGGCAGACCGCCGGGCGACAGCAGGCGCTTCGTCAGACGGCCGTGCGCCCGCAGCGCCCGGGGGCCCGCGGTGAAGCCCAGGAGCACCAGAGGCACACCGAGCACCGCCGCCCCGAGCGCCGGCCAGGACACCTGCCACCACAGCAAGGCCGTGAGTCCCGCAAGCCCGCAGCCCACCAGAGCGGCAGGCAGCAGCGCCACGGGCGCGCACAGCAAGGGGTCGACCAGCAGCCACACCAGATCCCGGAGCGTCGCCCGGTCCCGGGAGACCTGCCGGGCCCGCCGCTTGCGCAGGGCGGCCTTGTCAGACGCGTACAGCCGTCGGCCCTGGCGATACCAGCCGCCCTCGCGGGGCTGCGGGGCCGATACCGGCGGTGCGTACGGCGCGGGGATGTCCACCCCGGACCAGGTGCCGGCCAGGCGGCGGCGCAGCAGTGGCAGCCGGCGCAGACGCAGCACCGTGCCGCCGGCGCCGAGCACGGCCGCCACGGCCATCGGCACGAAACACAGCAGCCCCATGACGGAGAGGGCGGCCAGGGCCGCCCCGCGGGCCGGCGCGGGCCCGTGCCGGTGGGGCCAGGAGCCGACGGCAGGCCTGACGTCGCCGGTCACCGCACCTCCGCAGTCCGAATGGATCTCCAGTCCGGCACGGCCGGGGAAGCGCCGGTGGGGGTGCAGTTTTCTGCACCCCCACCGTGCTCGTGACTGCATTCCGGACGGCCACGCCCGGAACATAGCCTGAGGAACGAAGCAAGCACGGAACGGCGGCACGACAGGAAGGAGGCCACGGTGGCGACACAACCGCCGCAATGGCCACGGCGGACGAACGGCGCGACGCCGGCCGACACGGAGCCACGGACGGAGGAGGCAGAGGCCGCAGCTGCACCGCAGGGCGAGCAACGCAACCCGCGCACCATGCTGATCAAGGTCACCGCCCTCGACATCGCGCTGCCGCTCCTTCTCTACTACGGCTTGCGGATGCTGGGCACGAACCAGTGGCTGGCCCTCGTGATCAGCGGTGCCCTGCCGCTGGCCCGTCTAGCCTACCAGGTGGTCAGAGAGCGCAAGGTGGAGCGGACGACGCTCTTCTCCCTGAGCATCATCGTCACCAGCACACTGGTGTCGCTGCTCACCGGAGACCCCAGACTGGTCCTGGCCAGGGAGAGTTACTTCACCGCGCTCGTCGGCCTCTGGATGCTCAGCACCCTGCTGGCCAAGCGGCCCTTCCTCTACGCGGCGACCATCCAGATCCTCCCGGAGGCCACCGCGCGTTCCTGGCGGGAGGACTGGGAGAACTCGCCGGAGTTCCGCAAGGCCATGCGCCTGATGACCGCCGCATGGGGGGCCGCCTTCCTGATCGACGCCGTGGCCCGAGTGGTGATGGCGTACACGCTGCCGGTCGACAGCGTGCCGCTCCTCGGCGCGGGAGTCCTGGTCGTGATGCTGATCGCGGTCGTGCAGTTCAGCAAGGCGTACGCCAAGCGGCTCGCCGCACGGCTCGGCAGGCCGAGCTCCGTCTGAGCTCCCGCGGACCTCGCGGAGCATCCCCAACACTCCCGTCCGGGCGTCCCCTTCACCACGTGAGTCCACCCCCGCACTCATGTGGTGCCGCCCGGACGGGTCAATCCCTTGTCAGGTTCAGCAGGGCGCGGGCCGCCAGTTCGTACCCGTACGCCCCGAGCCCCACGACGATGCCGCTGGCCAGTGGGGCGATCACCGACTCGTGCCGGAACTGCTCCCGCGCCCACACATTGGACAGATGGACCTCGATCCAGGGGCGCGGGTAGTTGGCGAGCGCGTCCCGCAGGCTCCAGCCGGCGATCATCAGGGCGCCGGGGTTCACGATCGCGCCGACGGTGTCGTAGTTGCTCTGGATGGCCTGGATCAGCTCGCCCTCGGACTCGCGCTGGACGGACACCACGTCCCAGCCGTTGCCCTTCACCTCCTCCGCCACGGCCGCTTCGATGTCGGCCAGCGTCGCTTTCCCGTACACCTCGGGCTCGCGATGGCCGAGGATCCCCAGGTTGGGCCCGTTGAGGAGAAGCAGTCTGCTCACGATGCACCCCGCGTGCTCGGACCGGCGCCCCGCAGGGCCCGGCAGTGTTCCCTAGTGGTCACACCGTGCCCTGCCGAAGTCCCGCACCGGTCCGCGCGCCGCCAAGTGTGGGGTGTTCAGGGGGCACTTAGGGGGCCACCGAGGCCAGGGTCTCGGCGACGGTGGCCTCCGGGACGTCGTGCACAAGCTCCGGGCCGCGGGCGCCGTCCAGGACGAACGACAGACCGCTCGTGGCCTTCTTGTCGAGCCGCATCAGGGAGATGAGCCGGTCCGGGTCGAGTCCGGCGGGAATCTCGGTGGGCAGCGAGTAGCCGCGTACGACATCCAGATGCTCGGCGGCGCGCGCCGCGTCGATCCGGCCGAGCGCCCCCGCGAGCCGGCCCGCGAAGACCGTGCCGATGGCGACGCCCTCGCCGTGCCGCAGCGCGTAGTCCGTCGCCCGCTCCAGTGCATGACCCAGCGTGTGGCCGTAGTTGAGGATATGACGGCGGCCCGCGTCCCGCTCGTCGGCGGTCACGACCGACGCCTTGAGGGCCACGCTCGCGGCGATCTGTTCGTGCAGCGGCAGCGACCGCAGATCGCCCGCGCCGATGAAGTGACAGCGGGCGATCTCGCCGTAGCCGTTGACCCACTCCCGCTCCGGCAGCGTCTCCAGATAGTCGGTGTCGCACAGCACGGCCTTCGGCTGCCAGTACGCGCCGACCAGGTTCTTGCCCTCGGGCAGGTTCACCGCGGTCTTCCCGCCGACGCTCGCGTCCACCTGCGCCAGCAGCGACGTCGGCAGATGGATCACCGGTACGCCGCGGTGGTAGAGCGCGGCGGCGAGACCGACCGAGTCGGTGGTCGTGCCGCCGCCGCAGGAGACGACGGCGTCCGACCGGGTCAGGCCGAACTCGGCGAAGCGGCGGCACAGTTCCTCCACCGTCGCCAGCGTCTTGTCCTCCTCGCCGTCCCTGGCCGCGAGCATCAGGGCGGGCACCCCGGGATCCGGCACCCAGTCCGCCGGCCGCGCGGACACCACGGCGACCCGCCTGGCGCCCAGTTCGGCGACGACCTCGGGAAGCGTGTGGCGTATCCCCGGGCCGATGCGTACGGCGTACGAGCGTTCGCCGAGCGCGACCTCGATCCGCCTGTGGGTCATGGGCACTTGAAAACTCCTCGTGGTCGGCCGCGTCGGCGGATCGCCTGCACCGAGCATGCAGCATGGGCGAGTACGACAGATTATGTATCGGGGAAACCAGGGGTGGCATAGGGGTACCGCCCCGATGGGGCGACAAATACGCTGCTCGAAATCGCTCCCCAAGGAAAGTCAATGCTTGAGAAGATACTGCCGACTCAGGTCGCCTCGTACGAAACGTTCGAGGATCCGGCGGAGGCCACGCTTTTCCCTGAGGAAGAGGCTCTGATATGTGACTCGGTGGAATCGCGACGTCGTGAATTCACCTCCGGACGGTACTGTGCGCGCCAGGCACTCGCGCGCCTCGGATACTCCGTTCCGCAGCCGGTGCTCCAAGGAGTCAGAGGGGCTCCTGTCTGGCCGCGCTCAGTCAGGGGCAGCATCACACACTGCAGCGGCTACCGTGCGGCGGCCGTCGGCAAGGTCTCCGAGCTGGCCTCGGTGGGCATCGACGCGGAGCCCAACCTGCCGCTGCCGGACGGTGTGCTGGAGGCGGTGGCGCTCCCCGAAGAGCAGGTCATGGTCAAGGAACTGATCACCGATGTGCCCGAAGTGCACTGGGACAGGCTGCTCTTCAGCGCCAAGGAGAGCGTCTACAAGACCTGGTATCCGCTCACGCGCCGCCCGCTGGAATTCGAGGACGCGGTGATCGACTTCGATCCGACGGACGGCACGTTCTCCGTGCGGCTGCTCTCTCATGTGCGGAGTGCTCAGGATTTCCCCCGGGGGATCGCAGGGCGGTGGATTACCGGAAACGGTCTCGTGGTGACAGCGATCGCGTTGTCGGTTGCGAGCGGCTCGTCTGTTGACAGCGGCCTTTGAGGAGAGGAAACCGTATGAACGCCGTCGAACCGAATGTGATTCTCCGGGGTGGCGTCTCGCCATATCTGACGGATGATCAGCGCATTCGTTATGTGGAGGACACCGACGACAAGCTGAAGCTACTGCGGGGCAATTGCTACGAACACTTCGAGCCGACCGCCGAGAGCGAGACCCACGACGGCATGCAGCTGCGGGTGTTCGTCTGGGTGGGGGGCACCAAGCTCGCCGAGTGACACGGTTCGCCGCCGACGGATCCTCGGGGCCGGAACGGGGTCGGGCGCACCGTCGTGTGGCGGTGCGCCCGAACCCGTTCCGGCCCCCGGCCGTTCACCGGGCGCGCAGGCCCCTCCCCGTACTCGACGAACAGGTCGGTCGCCCTGGCGACCCCGCCGGCCTCGTGCTGACGCCCCGCCCAGTGGCGTGCGCGCTCGGAGAACGAGTTCTCGGTCAGCACCCGGTTCGGCTCGGCGATGACCTCGGCGGCGTCGAACGTCCTGGTGTCGTCCACGGCGAGGCCCGCGCCGCAGTCGACGACGCGCACCGCCAGATCGTGACAGTCCAGCCGGAGCGGCGCCACCACCAGCGGCCTGCCGAAGTGCAGGCACTCGCCGACGCTGTTGCCGCCACCGCCACCGCCGCCGGCTTCTTGGGCATGCCTGTGTGCAGCGGCAGCGTCAGGAACCGCAGACGGAGCAGGCGGTTGGCCACCCGCTGGGCGCGCGTCATGCGCTGCGGCAGCCCGGACAGCTGGGTCGGGTAGTCCTTGGGAAGCAGCGGCTGAAAGAAGCCGGGTAGGGCACGCTGAGGACGAACGGGATGCCGCGCGTCATCGCCACGTCGACGGCGTACACCGTCTCGGCGTCGACCACCATGAGCGCGGGCCTGATGCGCTCGGCCTCGGCGTCCAGCGCGAGGTACTACTCGGTGAGCACCGTCACGTCCAGGGCCTAGCGGATGACGGCGACGCAGTTCTTCCACTTCGATTGCGTCGTGGCCGCCCGGTGCGCCTTGTCGTCCCAGAGGTCGGGTGCAGCCCCCGGACCTGCGGGCCCAGCGGTACGTACGTGACGGAGCCGCTCCCCAGTGCCTCCAGGTCGCCGCGGACGTCGTCGTCCGCGGCGAAACACACATCGAGCCCGCCGCGGGCGGCGAGTTCACCGGCCATGGTCAGTTTTCAAATGGCCGCGGGCCGAGCTGGAGACGAAAGGGACCGGCCCTTGGGGATGGATGGTCATGCCGTCCACTGTTGGGGCGTGACCCCGCCCCCAACAACCCCTCCGGACCCAGTACCCCTATAGAGGATTACCCCGGTCGCGGCAGCAGCGAATATTCCGCTTACGGAAGCAGTGCGGAAATCTTCTCGGAAATCGTGGATATGACACGCGGTGCGTGGTTGTTCAGGTAGAAATGTCCGCCCGGATAGGTGTGCATCTCGAAGTCGCTCTTCGTGTGCTCGCCCCAGGCGCGGGCCTCGTCCAGAGTAGCCTTCGGGTCTTCGGTGCCCACGTGCACATGGATGGGGGCGGCGAGGCGGGCGCCGGGCGTGTGCCGGTAGGTCTCGGCGGCCTTGTAGTCGCTGCGGATCGCGGGCAGCACCATGCGCAGCAGCTCCTCGTCGCCGAACACCTGGGCGTCGGTGCCGCTGAGCGCACGCAGCTCGGCGACCATGCCGTCGTCGTCACGCAGGTGGACGGTCTCGTCCCGGTGCCGGGACGGCGCGCGCCGCCCGGAGGCGAACACCACCAGCGGCACCGTCCCCCGCTCCTCCAGACGCAGGGCGAGCTCGAACGCGAGCGAGGCGCCCATGCTGTGCCCGAACAGCGCGAGCGGCCGGTCGGTCCACGGCAGGACCTGCTCGACCAGTACGTCGGCCAGTTCGGGGAGGGACTCGATGCACGGCTCGGTGCGGCGGTCCTGACGGCCCGGGTACTGCACGGCGAGCACGTCGACGTCGGGCGAAAGCGCCTTCGACACGGGGAAGTAGAACGGCGCGGAGCCTCCGGCGTGCGGCAGGCACAGGAGTCTCGCCGGCGCGTCCTGGGCCGGGTGGAATCGACGGATCCACAGGCTGGTGTCGGTGAGGTTCGCGGTCACCCGAAGTCCTTTCGCGTGCTGCCGGTCGAGGAGGGCGGTCGCGCCTGCCCGCACGGCGAGCGGGATTCACGCACCAGCCTGCCGGGCCGTGCCGAACGGACACAACCCCTGTGTTGTAGGGGCTGTTGTAGGGTTGCGTAATTCGACGTAGGGGGAGATCGGGAACGCGTGTCCCGGCGTCGATGTGTAACCGGAAACCTACATTGGCCTCGCCGCTTCGGTCGGGCTGAGGCGGCTGCGTTGGTCATCAGCTGTCGGGTGTCCGAGGCGATTCTGTTGCCTGGGCATGGTGGAGTCCCGGCGCAATGGTCGGGTTCTCCGGGTCCTTCGGATCGTCGGTGGGCGAAGGGCCGCAGGTCAGTCAACCGGTCGGGGCAGTGCGGCAAGGCGGTGGAAAGCCGTGGCCAGTTCGTGTCTCCAGGGACAGGTCGCCGAGATCCGCAGGCGGAGGCGGCGTCCACCGCGGGTGAGGCGGGCGGCAACGTGCAGCAGCCGGTAGCGAGGTTCCGAGTGGGAGGTGATCGGCGTGGCGTCGAGGTCCAGGACCACGCCGGGAAGTTCTCGTCCGCCGGCCTGGACCGCGGGTATGCCCTAGCCGGTCTCGGCGGCCTGCATCCAGGCGACTTCCCGGGCCCGAGGAGCGGGCCGCTCGCAGCGAAGCGAGTACTGCCCCGTCGGTGTCGGCGAGCAACCGCCAGGCCGTGGGCGTGGAGGCGACCGGTCCGAATACCTCGCCCTGGTCCCGCAGTACGGCCAGATCCGCTATCGCCTCACCGCCGTCGGCGAGCATCACCGCGAGATCGGTGGCGGTCCGACCTGGATCGTGCCCGGTGCCACGCGGTCGCAGCGGCCTGAGCGCAGTGGAGTAGGCGGTGGTCAGACGGGTGGCACCGGCAAGATCCGCCAGCAAACGTGCGCCCGCGTGCCCGACCACCCCCCAACCGTCAGCGGAGACGTGGAGCTTGGGACGAGAACCGATACCCTGCACGCAGAAATTGCCTTCCGCTTGGACCGACAGAACCCCTCGACAAGGTTCATCGTCCCAGCTCAGAAGGCACTTTCGTATGTCCTCCCCGCCTCCGGCCTCATCGCAGCCGAAGCGGCGAGGTCAGTCGCCGAGGATCCGCTCCCACAGCAGCCCGTCCCGCCAGCTCCCGTCGAGAAAGATCGAGGAGTGCGCGACGCCGTACGGGCTGAACCCGTTGCGGCGCAGCACCCGCTGCGACGGCAGATTCTCCAGATTGGTGGACGCCTCGGCGCGGTGCAACCCGAGTGTGTCCGTCATCACCCGGAGTACAAGCCCGACGGCGTGCCCGGCGTGCCCTTGATTCTGGGCGACGCTGGCGATCCAGTATCCGACGGAGCCGCGGCGCAGGTGCGGCTGCGGCAGGATGCCTCCGACGGTGACCTGCCCGATCACCTGGTCGTCGGCGAGCACCACGCCCGGCCAGACCGAGCCGGCCCGGTATCCGGCCAGCAGGCTGTCGATCCGCTCCGCCTGGCCCTCCGGGGTGAAGAAGTCGGCCCGCTGGGCCGGTTCCCACGGCCGGAAAGCCTCGAAGTCCCGCACCCGATGCGCGGCGATCGAGGCGGCGTCGTTGGGCTCGATCAGGCGGATCCTGGTGCTGCTGCGCATGGGCTGATCCTCGTCGCAGTGCGTCGGATGAGACGGCCAGCCTATGCGAGGGTGCCCGCGCGGCCGCACCCTGAGCCCGCCGGAAGATCGAGCCGATCGCGCAGCTCGTGTTCTCGATACCCTGCACGCAGAGAGTGCCTTCCGCTTGGACCGAAAGAACCCCTCGATAAGGTCCATCGTCCCAGCTCAGGAGGCACTTTCGTATTTCTTCCCCGCTTCCGGCCTCATCTCAACCGAAACGGCGAGGTTAGCTAATCTCCGATCTCGCTGTTACAGCATCTGTTTGGTGCCAAACTTGGCTTTAGCGGAGTTGCGAACCATGCGATGGAGGCTTGATGGACGAGGCCGAGACCGAGCGGATCAGGGTGAATGTGCTCTCCCCCGCTGATCCGCAAGAGCGGGCCGCCGCACATGCGGCTTTCGCCGCAGTGGAAAGTGTCGAGAGGGAGGTAGAGGCCCGAGGGTCTGTTTCCCTGGCGGAGATACTGTTGATCGGGTCGGTGGCAACGCACGCTCTCGCCTACATGATCAATACGCTGCGGAAGTCCTGGAGCAAGGGCGTAGTGGTCGACGCAATGGGGTTGCGACTGACTGTTCGCCAGGACCCGTCTCTACCCCGCGGTGTTGTGGTCGTGCGGTCCGTGTCGGGGGAGGTCGCGGTCCGGGACGGGGTCGGGTTGGCGGACATCATCGCGGGTGCGCTCCCTCCACGCGGAAGTGACTCTACGGGGACCGGAGAGCGGGGAAATGCCTGATGTGACGCGCAGTTCCCTGTTCCCAGGACTTCAGAACCAGGCGCTTGTGACCGAGGCGCGGGAGATGAGCCTGGCGTTCGCCGACTTCGACTACCTGCGGCGGGTTACCGGCGAGAAGGATCGTTGGCGGGCGTGGGAGAAGTATTTCACCGATACCCAGCCCCAGGCCCGGCTGGTCCTGGACAGGCTGCTCGGGACGTTCCCTCCGGACGAACGGGACCAGGCCAGGGAACTGGCAGGATCCGTGGAGGTGTTCTGTCTTCCGTCCAACGCGGTGGAGTCGCAGGTCTGGAAGAATCCAGGGGAGGCCACGGGCTATCTCATCGGCGTCGCATTGCTGCCCGTCCAGATGGCCGCGGAGATCGCCTGGGGTGTGAACATGATCCACCCCCGCTTCCAGGAGGCGTTCACTGCGGGCTGGGATGCCAGGCAGCCGCAGGAACTGCTCGATTCTGCCGTAATCGAGTACGTGAAGTCGCTGGAGGCTCCTGGTGCTGGGCCCTTGCCGGAGAGTCCGCTTGAGACGGCACATCAGATGGGGCTGCCGTGGGCGAGTGGCCAGGGTCCGGGTGATTACAAGGCAGCGGCGATGTCGTTCGTTATCGCGCACGAACTTGCCCACATCCAGCACGGGCACCTGCTTCCCGAAGCGATGCCCCTGGAAAGCCGACTGCTTCCGTCGAATTGGGCATCTCTGCTTGAGATCTCCGAGGAGATGAATGAAGAACTCGCGGCGGACGCCGCGACCTTCGTCACCTGCTATAACCTCATCCTCGGCACCTGGGTGTACACCACCCCGCGACCCAAGGGACGCCGTGCGGAGCGCAAGCACAGGGAGGAATTCCGGCTTCGCGCCCTGCACAGCGCCCATCGCGCGACCGAGGCGTGCCAGGCGTTCCACAGCGCACTGTGTGTCCTTGGGATGGTCGCGTGGCGACGCGGCGAAGACGACAAGGCACACCGCCTGCTGAGCGCCGCGCTGCGCGCCCCACTCGTCCAGGCGCACATCATGAGGGAGCGCCAAGAGCGGATGACTCAGGGGTTCGGACCGTTCATGTGGACCGACCGGGATGTCGAGTACAGGAAGGCCCACGATGCCTGGCGTTTGCACTTCTGCAAGGACGTCATCCCGCAGACGTGGGGCGACCTGGGCCTCCAAATGCCCAGTGAATTCCCCGACATCGGCCCCGCACGCTCTTGGCGGGACTTGGAAGAGCTACTCGCCGGCCTGTCAGGCACGTTGGACTCCGACCGCCCCGACGCCGTCAAGGGATTCTTAGAAGACCTGGGCACGAGCATCGCTACGGGCATTTTGGAGTCGGTCCTCGCCGACCAGGTAAGCAGACTGGGCCCCGACCACCCCGACACCATCGCCACCCGCCAGGAACTCCTCGCCGACCAGGTGAGCAGACTGGGCCCCGACCACCCCGACACCATCGCCACCGCCAGGAGCTTGCTCAAGCTCAGAGGGAGCGCGGCCGGAAACAACACGCACCCCCAACAGGGGCCATTCCAGGGACAGCAGCACAAACGCCAGGCCAGCTCCGCGAGCTGGACTACGGATGAGAATCCGCAGGATGAGCAGACTGCCGAGGCTGTAGCCCAGGCGGCACGTTACGCCGAACTGTTGGACGTAGTGCAACAAAATCCCGAGGCCTTCCAGGATCCCCGGGTACTCAAAGCCCGGGTAAAGTTCATTCGCGTGCGCGCAGACGCCGGGGATCTCGGCGGAGCCCTCGCCGTATGTGTCGAACTGCTCGTTGACCTGAACAGGGTCCTGGGGCCGGACCACGAGGACACCCTTGAAGCCCGGCACTCCCTGTCCCGGCTACAGGGATTATCGGGTGACCATGCCAGCGCGGCAGATACGTGCGCAGCGCTGCTTCCCCAAATGGAACGCGCCCTGGGACCAGATCATCAGCTGGCCTTGATGACAGGGTACGAACTTGCCCTGTACCGCGGGTCGGCAGGAGACGCCGCAGGAGCGGTAGTCGCCCTGAGTCAGTCGGTCACTCACCATCGGCGTGTGCTAGGCCCTGACCATCCTCACACCCTTTTGGCCCGAAGCCAGCTTGCCAACATGAGGGGCATAGCAGGGGACACCACGAGTGCCATTGCCGCGCTCGAAGAGGTACTCGCCGACCAGGAACGCGTCTTGGGCCATGACCACTCGAGCACCCTCATCACCCGGACCCGCCTCGCCGATTGGCGAGAACGTCAACGGTTGGACGGATCTTAGCCTCTTAGCCTCGCCGTTTCGGTTGGGGTGATGAGGCGCTGCTGTTCGCCGAGTGGCAGGTGATCAGCGTGGCGTCGAGGTCCAGGACGAGGGCGGGAAGTTCGCGTCCGTCGGCCTGGGCAGCGGGTATGCCGTCAGTGGTCTCGGCGGCCTGCATCCAGGCGACCTCCCGAGCCGAAGCGCGGGCCGAGCGCAGAAGAGCCAGTGCCCGCTCGTCAACGTCGGCGAGCAGCCGCCAGGCCGTCGGTGTCGAGGCGACCGAGCCGACCACTTCGGCCTGGTCCCGTAGGACGGCCAGGTCCGCTATGGCCTCGCCACCGTCGGCGAGCATCACCGCCGGGTCGGTGGCGGTCCGTCCAGGATCCACGAGGAGCCGGTGGTGCGTATGGCAGTACCTCATTGGTCCGCCGCTCGCGCTGCCGGCCACCAGAACCGTCGATCGCGTGCGGGTCCAGCGCCGGACCCACGCGGACGGTGAACGCTGCTGACGCGCCCCACCCGCCGGTGCGGCTGCACACCAGCGAGCACGGCAAATTCAACACCGTCGGCCTCCCCGGCATCCACGAGGCCGACGACCTCGACCCGGCCCACCCCCATTGGAGCGCCGCGATCGAGCCCGGCGAGGGCCCGCCAAGGCAGCGGCGTGCTCCACGTGCTCTCCGGTGCCCGGGCCGGGACTGCCGGACGGGGACGACGGGCGAGGCGCGGCCGCCCGTGATCCGGCGGTGCACGGCTTTCGACTGGTCAGTTCTCCGGCGCCGCCGCGGCCGTTCCGGCCGCTCCGGTGGCGAGGCGCAGTTGTTCCTCCTCGACGATGCGTCGGGCCAGAGCCCCGTCCGACACGTCCACGGCGTCCGGCGTCGTCTCGGCGACGGCGCTGCGCCGTGCGTACAGGTCGAACAACCGCTCCTTGCGGGCCAGGATGTTCAGCATCCGTTCGTCGACGCTGTCGGCCGCGAGGAGCCGGTGCACCTGGACGGTCCGTATCTGTCCCATCCGATGGGCGCGGGCCACCGCCTGGTGCTCCATCGTCGGCTTGATCTGCGGTTCGCAGAGGATGACGACCGAGGCGGCCTGCATGTTCAGCCCGACCCCGCCGGCCTGGATCTGACTCAGCAGGACGGCATGGCCCTGCACGGCGGCGAAGTCGTCGATGATCTCCTGGCGCCGGGCAGCCGGGAGACTCCCCGTGAGAGGTCCGAACACGCTTGCTCCCAGGGCCTGTCCGACGGTCAGGAGCACCTCGCGGAAGTACGAGAACACGACGACCTTGAGGCCGTTGTCCGCGGCCTCCGCGACCAGTTCGCGCAGCCGGTGCAGCTTGGCGGACGTGGCGGGCCGCGCGTACGCGGCCCGGCGCATCCGCATGAAGTGCCCTGCGCCCACAGCCTCGCGGTAGGCGTCGAGATCGCCCTCGCTGAACTCCTCCCACTCGTCGACCTGCACCAGTGCCGGGAGCTCCGTCAGCACATCCTCCTGATTGCGCCGCAGATACGCCGGGGCGACGGCCTTGCGGAAGGCGTGCGAACCCGCGGCTCCATGGGTGGTGTGGATCGAGGGCGCCAGTTCGGGCTGGAGGTGGCGGACCAGGCTGCGGAACTCCTCGACCCGGTTCTCCATCGGTGTACCCGTCAGGAACAGCACCCGTTCCGTGCGTTGCGTCCAGCCGGACACCGCCCGGGACCGGCGGGTGGCGGGGTTCTTCACATAATGGGCCTCGTCGACCACGAGCATGCCGGGTCTCATCTCGCAGTCTCGGGCGGCCGGCAGGGTGTGCAGAGCGTCGAACGTAGTGAGGGCGACCCCGCCGGACTCCCGCCACTCGGCGAACGCGCCCTGCCGCTCGGGGCCGTGCACCGGCAGCGCGCGCAGGGTGGACCGGGCACGGACCTCGCGCGCCCAGTTGATCAGTACACTCGCCGGGCAGACCACCAGGAAGTGGGTCTCGCCCCGTGCGGAGAGATGCGCGAGCGCGGCGATGGCCTGGACGGTCTTGCCGAGCCCCATCTCGTCACCGAGGATCACGCGCTTCTGCGCGAGCGCGAACCGTGCGCCGAACGACTGGTAGCCGCGCAGGGAGACGCGCAGATGGGCGTCGTCGAGCCGTAGGCCGCGCACCCGGTCCGCGATCCCGGTCGGGAGGAACCCCTCGGCCGCGTCCTGGTCGGGGCCGGTGCCCGACAACTCGGCGAGCAGGCTGTAGTACTCGGCGGACCGCAGTTCGAAGTCGACCCATGCCGTGAGGTCCGACTCCGCTTCCCGCAGCAGATCGACGGACACCTGCCCGAACAGCAGGAGAAGCTCGCGCGCCGTCGCTTCGGCGACGACGGCCCGCACCGAGGCGACGGCCGCCAGTGCCTCGGCGCGGGCCGGGCGACGGGCGAACAGCATGCGCAGCCGCCCACGGGCCGGCCCCGCCGCGGTCAGCAGTGGCTCAAGACTCGCGACGAGCCGGACCGCCGCGTCCACCGCCCGGCGGACGTCGGGACCGGCCTCGACCAGCCGGTGCAACGCGGTGACCAGCGCGGTCGTGGAGTCGTCCGGGGTGTCCACGTCTATCCGGACCGCGACGGTGTCCCGCACTGCGTGGGCGATCTGCCCGGCCGCGGCCAGCGCCTGGTCGGCGGTCTGCACGCCGACTCCCGGGATCTGGCGGAGCTCGTAGCGATTGGCCTCGTGGACCTGGCCGACGTTCGTGAAGCCGGCCTGCTCGACCGCGCCGAGCCGCAACCTGCCCTCGGTGACGTCCTTGAGCCGGGAGACGGGGATCGCCGACAGTTCGCGACGGATGAGGGAGTCGAGCAGCGGAGCCAGCGCCGTGCGCACGGCTTCGACGGCGCGGGCGTGATCGGCCCGCACCGCGCGCGCCGTGTCCAGCAGACGCTCGGCCTGCGCCAGCAGCGCCCGGGCGGCCTTTCCCGTGGGTGCCCCGGCCTCCGTCGGTCCGGCCTCTGTCATGTACGTTCCTCTGTCCGCGCAGCCGGCTGCCGTCCTGCCCGGCGCCTGCCCCGGGCGATTCATATCGTGCCACGCGGCGCCGACAGCGCCTTTGGCTCAGGGCGCCGGAGGACGGCGTTCCGCCGGGGACAGCAGCAGGATCTCCAGGGCCCGCGCACAGGAGCGGGCCTGCGACAGGAACCACCCGGTGCGCGCGTTCGTGATCACGGACGGCGTGGCCCGGACCGCGAGGGCGAAGCGCACATACCCCGAGCCGTCCAGCACCGGGACCGCCAGGGTCCGCACCCCGTACGCCGACTCGCCGTCGTTGAGCGCGTAGGAGTCGGATCTGACCTTCGCCAACTCGGCCTCCAGTGCGACACGTTCGACGATCGTGCGGTCGGTGAACGCGGGGAGCGGAGGAAGGGAGGAGGGTCCGCCCTCGCCCGGCCGCGCCCAGGCCAGCAGCACCTTGCCGAGCGCCGTGGAGTGCAGTGGCCTGCGCAGCCCCACCTTCGGGGTGACCGAACCACCCGCGACGATCACCGCATGGGGCCCGCTGCGCAGTGCCAGGTCCGCGGTGGCCCCCGTGCGCTCGGCCAGATCCGCCAGCTCCGGAGCGGCCAGATGCAGACCGCGCCGGTGGTACGAGAGCCGGCCCAGTTCGGTCACGGCGGGGCCGAGCCGGTAGCGGGACGTACGGGCGTCCTGCTCCAGGAAGCCCGCGCCGAGCAGTGTCCGGGCCAGCCGGTGCGCCGTGGAGACCGAGAGTCCGAGGCGGCGGGCGAGGTCGGACGCGCTGAGGTCGGGGCCGTTGTCGTGGAAACAGTGCAGCACGTCCAGAGCGCGCCGGACCGCCTGTGCTCCGCCGGGAGCACGCGCCGTCACGTCGGCCTCGGTCATATCGGGTCACTCTCCGCTCGTGAGGGGGATGGTGGGGCACAGGGTTGCCACATTACGGGAGTTGAGAGCCCGCACAATGCTGCGGTGAAACACTCCGTTCATACTCAATCCCACATCATGGGAAGCGAGTTGTAGGTCGACGCGCGTCCGTGGCAGGCTGCTGCCCGTCACCATCGACGAGCAGAAGGGAGCAGTGTCATGACCGGCCGCCGCACCGCGACCTCCGCACCCGCTGCTCCGGTCCTGCTCGCCCTCACGCTGCGCCGTCACATAGACCTGGCGCGGGTCTCCAGCGCCGTCTGTCGCTGACCCTCCTTCATTCCCCGCACTTTTTCTCCCTCTCGCCCGCCGCGTTCTCGACGCGGTCCGGGTCCTGTCGCCGTGCGCGGTGCCCCCATCCCCGACGTACGTGCCGCATGCCCTGACTCCATCCCTTCGCCGACCTCTCGGGAAGACTTCATGACGCATGCCGTCCTGCCCAGGACGCTCTGGTTCACCCGCTGTCCCGTCCCCACCGCGACCGGCATCGCCGCCGACCGGCAGTGGCTCACCGAAGAGTTCGCCCCCGACGGCATCACGGTGCGCTCGCTCCAGGACACCGCGCCCGACGCCGACCGGGCCGCCCATTTCACCCACGCCCTGCCGGGCCTCTTCCGCGAGGGCGGCAACGTCCCCGCCCTGTGGGCCCGTTCGCGCGGCGAGCGGACACGGCTGATCGGTCTCACCTGGATCGAGGAACGGCAGACCGTACTGGTCGGGCCGGGCTCCGGCATCAGGGGCGTCGAGGCCCTGCGTGGGCTACGGCTCGCCGTTCCCGAGCACGACATCGCCATCGACTTCTGGCGGGCCATGGCCCTGCGCGGCTTCGAGGGCGCGCTCGCCGGTGCCGGCCTCGCACTGGACGACGCCGCACTCGTCGACGTACCCGCGGCGGAACACCAGGGCCAGTGGGCGGCCGAGCTGGCGGCGCTGCGACGCGGTGACGTCGACGCCGTGTACGTGAAGGGCGCACTGGCCGTGGAGGCGGCACGGCGGGCGGGCGCCGAGATCGCCGTCGAACTCGACGAACTGCCCGACCGCCGGTTCCGGATCAACAACGGCACCCCGCGCCCCATCACCGTCCATCAGCAGCTCCTCGACGACCACCCCGACCTCGTCGACCGCTTCCTCGCCGTACTGCTCCGGGCCGCCGACTGGGCCGCCGGACAGCCCGGCGAGGTCGCCCGGATCCTCGGCGCCGAGACCGGGGCGGGCGCCGAGGGCGTCGCCGGGGCCTACCGGCCGGGCACCCACCTCACCCTCCATCCCGATCTCTCCCCGCAACGCCTCGCCCTCCTCGCCGAACAGGAGGCCGGGCTGCGCGCCCACGGCTTCCTGCCCGAACCCGTCGACGTCACGGACTGGGCCGACCCCGAACCGCTGCGCCGCGCCACCGCACTCGCCCGCCGGCGCCCCTCCGTCTCCGCACTGCCCGCCCCCTGAGCCACGAGGACCCCCAACGCCATGAAGCTTCCCCGACCACTGCGTACGGCCGTCGCCCCCGCGCTGCTCACCGCCACCGCACTCCTCGCCCTGACCGCGTGCGGAGCCTCCGGGGCCGACAACGGCAGCGGCGGTTCCGGTGCCGGGAGCACGGTGGACATCCGCATCCCCGACCCCGGCAACTCCGGTGTGCTCGCCCTCGGCAAGAAGGACGGCAGCCTCGACAAGGCGCTCGCCGAGGTCGGTGCCAAGGTGCGGTGGACCGGCAGCGCCGGGCCCTTCGCCCCGGCCGCCCAGGCGATGAACGCCGACCAGCTCGACATCGCCACCGGCTCCATCACCTCCGGCATCACCTCGCTCGCCCAGCGCCCCGGATTCACGTTCTTCACCGCCGTCGCCCCGGACGCGGCTGGCGAGGGCATCCTCGTCAAGAACGGCTCCGGCATCGACTCGGTCGCCGACCTGGTCGGCAGGAAGGTCGCCGTCAACCAGGGGGGCACCGGCGAGTACCTGCTGCTGAAGGCGCTCGCCGAGGCCGGTGTCCCCGCCGACAAGGTCAAGCGGGTCTATCTGCGCCCCGACCAGACGGCTGCCGTCTTCAACGCCGGCAAGGTCGACGCCTGGTCCGTCTGGGCGACCTATGCCGTCGCCGAAATCGGTACCGGCAAGGCGCACTTCGTCGCCGGTGGCGCCGCGATCGGCTCCGACAACTACAGCCTCAACGCCGTGCGCACAGGCTTCGCGGAGCAGCACCCGAAGGTCGTGAAGGCGCTCTACCAGTACCTCCACGACGCCAGCGCCAAGGAGAAGCAGGACCCGGCCGCGTATCTCAACGTCTTCACCGACGTGGGACCGACCGCCGTCACCGGCAAGGCGAAGCAGGTCCAGACCGACTTCACCCGCAAGGGCGGCACGGTCGGACCCATCGGGCCCGAGGACATCAAGCGCTTCGAGGCCGTCGCCGCCTTCTACGCCGAACAGAAGGTCACCACGACCAAGGTCGACGTCGCCGCCCACCTCCTCGACATCGAGAAGCTGAAGTGAGCGACACCACCCTGACTCCGGGGCTCGTCCGGCCACGCCCCCGGCGGCGCAGGGCCCGCGGCCGCGCCTGCTCCGCCACCGTCCGCGCCCTCGGCCCCGTCGCCCTTCTCGCGCTGTGGTGGGCGGCGTCCGCCACCGGACTCCTCACCCCCGACGTGCTCGCCTCGCCCGCCGAGGTGCTGCGTGCCGTGGGGGAGCTGTGGGGCAACGGGCAACTGCCCGACGCGCTCACCACCTCCCTCACCCGCTCCGGTCTCGGCCTCGTCATCGGGCTCGCCGCCGGGCTGACCCTCGGGATCACCACCGGATTCACCCGCCTCGGCGACGAACTCCTCGACTCCTCCCTGCAGACCCTGCGCACCATCCCGTTCCTCTCCCTGGTGCCCCTGTTCATGGTCTGGTTCGGGATCAACGAGACCGCGAAGATCCTGCTCATCGCCGTCGCCACCACCTTCCCGATGTATGTGTCGACATCGAGCGGGGTGCGCGACACCGATCCCAAACTCGTCGAAGCCATGCGCAGCTTCGGCATGGGACGGTTCGCTCTCGTGCGCGAGGTCGTCCTGCCCGGAGCGCTGCCGTCCCTGCTCGCCGGACTGCGGCTCTCCATGACGCTCAGCGTGATCGCGTTGATCGCCGCCGAGGAGATCAACGCGACGGCCGGCATCGGCTATCTGATGTCCCAGGCGCAGAGCTACGCCCGCACCGACATCCTCGCCGTCTGCATCCTCGTCTACGGGCTGCTCGGCCTCACCGCCGACATCGTCGTACGGCTGCTGGAGCGCGTGCTGATGCCGTGGCGCGCCCCGAGGGGAGCCACCCGATGACCGAGCAGACCCCACAGGCCGCGGTACGGGTGCGCGGGCTGCGCCGCGTGTTCGGCGACCGTGCCGTGCTCGACGGCCTTGGACTGGACATCGCGCGGGGCGAGTTCGTCGCCCTGCTCGGCGCCAGTGGAAGCGGCAAGACGACGCTGCTGCGCATTCTGGGCGCACTCGACGGCGCCGACGAGGGAGAGGTCCTCGTCTCCCGGGCACGCACCGTCGTCTTCCAGGAGCCCCGCCTCGTACCGTCGAAGAAGGTCCTCGCCAACGTGACGGTCGCGCTGCCGCGCGGCCGTTCCGGGCACGGGCTGCGGGCCCTGGCCGAAGTCGGCTTGGAACGGCACGCCGACGCCTGGCCCGCCACCCTCTCCGGCGGCGAGGCCCAGCGGGTCGCGCTCGCCCGCGCCCTGGTCCGTGAGCCCGAACTGCTGCTGCTGGACGAGCCGTTCGCCGCGCTCGACGCCCTGACCCGGCTCAGGATGCAGGACCTGGTGGGGGAGCTGTGCCGCAACCACCGGCCCGCCGTCCTCCTCGTCACCCATGACGTCGACGAAGCGGTACGGCTCGCCGACCGGGTCGCGGTCCTGCGCGACGGACGGCTCGTCACCGACGAGGCCGTCGCCGTCGACCGGCCGCGCGACCCCGGCGACCCCGCGTTCGCGGCCCTGCGCCGACGACTCCTCGACGACCTCGGGGTCGAGACGGCCCCGCTCCCCTCGCGACCCTCAACCTCCCCCGAACGCGCTGAAGTCGGAGTGATCTGAATGACCATCACCATCGGAGTGCACAGCAGCAACCCGTCCCTCTACCACCTGTACCACCTCTCCCGGCTGGGCCTGGCCCAGGAGGAACTGGCCCCGTTCGGCGAGAGCGTGGTCTTCCACCCGTACACCAACGGGGTCCGCACCGGCGAACTCCTCAGCCAGGGCGTCATCGACTTCGGCGGCACCGGCTCCACCCCGCCGGTCACCGCCCAGGCGGCGGGCCACGACATCGTGTACACCGCCGTCTCCGCCCCGCGCCCCGAACACGGCGCGCTCCTCGTCCCCGAGGACAGCCCCGTGCGGAGCGTCGCCGACCTCAAGGGCACCACCGTCCACCTCGCGATCGGCTCCTGGCAGACCCATCTGATCGCCAAGGCGCTCGACGACGCCGGGCTCTCGTACGCCGACGACATCACGGCCGTCCGCAGCGGCGACGACAGCGAGGAACTGCTGCGCACCGGTGCCATCGCGGGCTGGGTCGCGCAGGGCGCCCAGCTCGCCGCGGCCCGCCGCACCGGCGGGCTGCGCACCCTGATCCGTACCGGCGACGTCATCAGCGACCGTTCCGTCTTCTTCGCCCGCCGGGACCTGGCCGAGAACCGCCACGAGATCATCGAGGCGCTCACCCGCGCTCTGCGGCGCGCCGACGACTGGGCGGCGGCCCATCCCCGCCGGGCCGCCGAGATCGCCGCCGCCGACCTCGGCGGATCCGCCGACGACTGGGAGACCGCGCTGCGCACCCTGCCCTGGAAGATCGAGCCCGTCACCGACGCCTTCATCGCCGAGCAGCAGGAGGCGGCCGACATCTTCCACCGCACCGGCTTCATCGACCGGCCGGTCACCGTCGCCCACGCACGGGCCGGTGCCCTCGCCGACAAGGCGGCGTGACGACATGGCGACCGAAGTGCTCTGGTACATCATCCCGCGCGAGGGCGCCTACCCCTGGGAGCCCGCAGGACGGCGGCCGGTGGATCTCGGCTACCTCGCCCAGCTGGCCGGTACGGTCGAACGCCTCGGCTACAGCGGTGCGCTGCTCGCCACCGACCTGTACGACGTCTGGCCACTCGGCAGCGCGCTCGCCGCCTCCACCAGCACCAGGTTCAAGCCCCTGCTGGCCGTCCACCCCGGCCTGATCTCGCCCACCCTGCTCGCCAAGATGGCCCTCAGCTTCGACACCCTCTTCGGCGGTCGGCTCCGCTTCAACGTCGTCAACGGCTCGACCACGTCGCTCCAGGAGTACGGCCTCCACGTGGAGCACGACGAGCGGTACGAGCTGAGCGCCGAGTACTGGTCGATCGTGAAGCGGCTGACCGCCGGCGAGGTGTTCGACCACAAGGGCCGCTTCTACGACCTGAAGAACGCCGGCGCGTCCTTCAGAGAGCTGAAGCCGGTCCAGGAATCGCATATCCCGCTGTGGTTCGGCGGCTCCTCCGACCCCGGTATCGAGATGGCGGCCGAGCACGTCGACGTCTTCCTGACGTGGGGCGAGCCCCCTCACCTGCTCAAGGAGAAGCTGGAGAGGGTCAGAGGGCGCGCCGCCGCCCACGGCCGCACGCTCAGGATCGGACTGCGTCTCCACCTCATCGTCCGCGACACGGAGGACGAGGCATGGGCGGCGGCCGACCGTCTCCTCGACGTGACGAGCGACGCGACGTACGCGCGCCAGGTGGCCGACCGGGCGGGAGAGGACGGCGTGGGCTGGCAGCGCCAGTTCCGCCAGCACGGCGGCAAGGTCCCCGCCCACGCCCGGGAACTGGAGGCGTACCCCAACATGTGGCCGGGCATGAGCCTCTTCCGACCGGGCCCCGGCACCGCGGTCGTCGGCTCGACGGCCCAGGTGGTCGAGCGGCTCAAGGAGTTCGAGGACCTGGGCGTCGACACCTTCATCCTCTCCGGCAACCCGCTGCTGGAGGAGGCCTACCGGGTGGCGGAGACCGTGCTCCCGGCGCTGGGGGTGAAGGTCTGAGACACGGCGGCCGATGCTCCGTACGGTGGCCGGGGGGCCACCGTACGGCGTAAGGCACCGGGTGCCCGACAGGCGCGGGCTGCGGTCGTCAGTGCCCGGTGCGAGACTCGGAACGTCGGGAATGACGCGCCTGCACCGCGAGAACGGGCCTCATCGAAGGAGCTCGCCATGCTCACCACCCGTTTTGTCACCGGAGCGCCCAACTGGATCGATCTGGGCACGCCCGACCTCGACGGGGCCATCGCGTTCTACACCGGTCTGTTCGGCTGGGAGTTCGTGGCCGGGGGCCCGGAGACCGGCGGTTACGGCATGTTCACACTGGGCGGGAGGACGGTCGGCGGCGCGATGGAGGTCACCGAGAAGCAGGCGAAGCCGTCCTGGTCGGTGTACTTCCGGTCACCGGACGCCGATGCCACGGCGCGGGCGGTCGAGCAGGCCGGCGGCAGCGTTCCGTTCGCCCCGAGAGATGTGCTGGACTTCGGCAGGACGGCCGGTTTCAAGGACCGGGCGGGGGCGTTCTTCGGTGTCTGGCAGCCGAGGGAGAATCCGGGCCTCGGTGCCGTGGGGATCGCGGGTTCCTTGTGCTGGGCCGAGCTGTACACCCCGGACGTCCCGGCGGCCGCCGCGTTCTACGGCGCCGTGTTCGGATGGCAGACCGGGCTGACACCGTTTCCGGGAGGCGGCGGGTCCTATACGGTGATCCGGACCGAGGGCGGCGGGCAGGGGGCGAGTTTCGGCGGCCTGGTGCCGCTCAACGCCGTTGCGACACGAGCGGTCGCCGGACCGCACTGGCTGCCGTACTTCGAGGTCGACGACTGCGACGCCGCCGTCGCGGACGTGGAGCGGCTGGGCGGCAAAGTGACGCTGGAGCCGCTGGAGATGGAAGGCGTGGGCACGTTCGCCGACGTCGCCGATGCGGACGGCGCGGAATTCGCCCTGATCAAGAGTGCGCCGACGCCGGAAGGCTGACCGGAAGCCACCGGCGCGCCGCATTGATGAAGCGTTGATCAGTCGTTTATCGCTACCGGGCACGGTAGGTTCCATGCTGATCAACACCGCGGCCGACCCCGCGCTCGCCTGGCAGGAGACGGCGCTGTGCGCGCAGGCGGGGCCCGAGTTCTTCTTTCCTGCTCCCGGCAGCTCCACACGTGAGGCCAAGCAACTCTGCAATGCCTGCGAGGGGCGCGAGGCGTGCCTGGAGTACGCCCTCGCCAACGACGAGCGCTTCGGCGTCTGGGGCGGCCTCTCCGAGAAGGAGCGGGAGCGGCTGCGCAGAACGGGTCGCGACCGGGCCTGAGCCCGCCCCGACCGGGGCACCGGCCGCACCCACGCGTGCGGGCCGCCGGTCCCCGCAGCCGGACAGGCCGCGCCGGCCTGGGAAGATGCCCGCATGAACGATCACGACAGGGACGCACTGCTCGCGACGGCCGTGCGCCTGCGCACCGAAGGACATGCCGAGGAAGCCCGACAGCGACTGCTCGCCCTCTGCGCCGCCTTCCCCACGGATGCCGAAGTGGCCTACCAGACCGCCTGGGTCCACGATGTGCTCGGTCTGGAAGCGGAGGCCGTGCCGTTCTACGAACGCTCTCTGGACGGCACCGGGCTTTCGGAGGAGGACCGCCGGGGCGCGCTGCTCGGTCTCGGGAGTACGCATCGGGTGCTCGGACACCATGAGAGAGCCGTCGAGGTGCTGCGCGGCGGTGTCGAGGAGTTCCCCGACGACGGGGCGTTGCGGACGTTCCTCGCCATGGCCCTCTTCAACACGGGCGAGCATCTCGAATCCAGCCGACTGCTGCTGGAACTGCTCGCCGCCACCAGCGAGGACCCGCGCGTGCGCCAGTACCGACGCGCTATCGAGCATTACGCGCAGGACCTGCACGCGACGATATGAGCCGGGCGCGGAAGCCCGGCCACGGCCGCTGGACAGGGTGGCCGACCCGTGGCCCGTCCAGCGGCCCAGGAGCGCCGAACGGGGCGTCAGGCCCCGGCGCGCGCGGCCATCCGTGCCTTGCGGGCAGCGAGCTTCTCGTCGAACTTCGCCGCTTCGCTGTCCAGACCGCCCATGTACAGGCCCAGCTCCTCCTGCGCCTGCAGCCCCTCGGGGCCCAGGCCGTCGATGCTGAGGACCTTCAGGTAGCGGAGCACCGGCTGGATCACGTCGTCGTGATGGATGCGCATGTTGTAGATCTCGCCGATCGCCATCTGCGCCGCGGCCCGCTCGAAGCCCGGCATGCCGTGACCGGGCATCCGGAAGTTGACGACGACGTCACGCACGGCCTGCATGGTCAGATCCGGGGCGAGTTCGAAGGCCGCGCCGAGGAGGTTGCGGTAGAAGATCATGTGCAGGTTCTCGTCGGTCGCGATCCGCGCCAGCATGCGGTCGCAGACCGGGTCGCCCGACTGATGGCCGGTGTTGCGGTGCGAGACGCGGGTGGCCAGCTCCTGGAAGGCGACGTACGCCACGGAGTGCAGCATCGAGTGACGGTTGTCGGACTCGAAGCCCTCCGCCATGTGCGCCATCCGGAACTGCTCCAGCTTGTCCGGGTCGACGGCGCGCGAGGTGAGCAGATAGTCGCGCATCACGATGCCGTGCCGGCCCTCTTCCGCGGTCCAGCGGTGCACCCAGGTGCCCCAGGCGCCGTCACGGCCGAAGAGGGAGGCGATCTCGTGGTGGTAACTCGGGAGGTTGTCCTCGGTCAGCAGATTCACGACCAGCGCGACCTTGCCGATGTCGGTGACCTTGGACTGGTCGGCCCGCCAGGCCTCACCGTCCTCGAAGACGCCCGGGAAGTTCCGCCCGTCGGAGAACGGCACGTACTCGTGGGGCATCCAGTCCTTGGCGACCTTGAGATGGCGGTTGAGCTCCTTCTCCACCACCTCTTCCAGGGCGTGGAGCAGCTGGGCGTCGGTCCACGCCCGGGGGCTGCCGAGGTGGGGAGCGGTGATCGTCACGGGGACTCCTGGGGACGGGAGAAGTACCTACGGGAACGTAGGTTACGAGACCGTAGGTTAAAGCGGGGGTAAGGCCACCGCCAAGCCCGCCCCCGCGATGCCCGATTACGTAACGTTATGTACGCAGGTCGTGAGCGGCGGAAGCCATCACTCCGCCCGGCTCTGGGGTGTTCCGCACCTCCCCCGGATGCACCGATGGTGGGTCGTGTCGGGGCCGGTGGACCCGGGAGGGCGCTCTCATCTGCCGTCGTCCGGGCGCTCCAGCCCCAGGTCCCGGCGCAGATATTCGGCCGTGAACGAGGTGCGATGAGCGAGCAGCGCCGCCGGGGTCCCCTCGAAGACCAGCTCGCCGCCGTTCCTGCCGCCGTCCGGGCCGAGGTCGATCACCCAGTCCGCGCGTTTGAGCACATCGAGGTTGTGCTCCACACAGATCACGCTGTTGCCGACGTCGACCAGCCGGTCCAGCAGTTCGACGAGCGTGCCGGTGTCCGCCATGTGCAGTCCGGTCGTCGGCTCGTCCAGGACGTAGACACTGCCCGTGCGGTGGAGCCGGGTGGCGAGCTTGATGCGCTGGCGCTCACCGCCGGAGAGCGTGCTGAGCGGCTGCCCCAGCGTCAGATAGGTCAGGCCGACGTCGTCGAGCGTGCGCAGCTTCCGCAGCAGCGCCCGGTCGTCGAAGAGCTCGGCCGCCCGCGCGGCCGTCATCTCCAGCACGTCGACGATGGACGCGCCACCGACCCGGTGCTTCAGCACGTCGTCATGGAAGCGCCGACCCTCGCACACCTGGCAGGTGGTGGTCACCGGGTCCATGAAGGCGAGATCCGTGCAGATGATGCCGCGCCCCGAGCAATGCTCGCACGCCCCGGAGGAGTTGAAGCTGAACAGACCCGGATCGACTCCGTTCTCCCTGGCGAAGATCTTGCGGATGGAGTCCAGCGCGCCGAGGTACGAGGCCGGGGTGGAGCGGGACGACGCGGTGATCGCACCCTGGTCGATGACCACCGTGTCCGGGTACGCCGCCGTGAACACCCGGGAGACCAGCGTCGACTTGCCGGATCCGGCGACCCCCGTCACGACCGTCAGCACACCCTCGGGGAACGCCACGTCCACCCCTTTGAGGTTGTGCAGTGCGGCGCCCGTCACCGGCAGCCGCCCGGTGGGAGTGCGGACGGTCTCCTTCAGCGGCATCCGACGGCGCAGGCACCGGCCGGTGAGGGTGTCCGCCTCGCGCAACCGGTCCACCGGGCCTTCGAACACGACGTGTCCGCCGTCGCTGCCCGCTCCCGGCCCCATGTCGACGATGTGATCCGCGACGGCCATCACGTCCGGGTCGTGCTCGACGACGACGACGGTGTTGCCCCGGTCGCGCAGCCGCACCAGGAGATCGTTCAGCCTGCCGACATCGCGCGGATGCAGGCCCACGCTCGGCTCGTCGAAGACGAACGTCAGCCCGGTCAGCGAACTGCCCAGGTGTCGCACCATCTTGAGCCGCTGTCCCTCCCCGCCCGACAGGGTGGTGGTCTCCCGGTCCAGGCTGAGATAGCCGAGGCCGATGCCCACCAGACGCTCCAGCCGTTCGCGTGCGGCCGAGGCGATCGGACCGGCCACCGGATCGTCGATCCCGGCCAGTACCTGCACCAGATCGGCCACCTCCATCCGTCCGTAGTCGGCCACGGTGAGCCCGTCGATACGGGTGGCGAGTGCCGCCGCGTTCAGCCGTGCGCCACCGCAGGACGCACACACCGACTCCGTGGTGAAACGCCGGGCGGCCTCGCGCCGCCGCTCGGAGAGCGCCTCGGTGTCCCGCTTCAGATAGAGCCGGGTGAACCGCTCGACGATCCCCTCGAACCGCATGTCGGCCGATGCCGACTTCAGTTGCAGCCGTACGGTGAACCCTCCTCCGTACAGCAGGAGCCGGAGTTCCTCCGCGGTGAAGTCCGCGAGCGGCTTGTCGTTGTCGAAGCGCCCCGAGCCCGCGTACAACTGCCACTCCCAGCTGCCCACCGAGAGCCCCGGCAGCAGCAGCGCGCCCTCGTTGAGCGACTTCGTGAGGTCGATCGCCCGGTCGACGTCGAGGCGGACCGTGCGCCCCACGCCGTCGCACTCCGGGCACATTCCCGCGGGGTCGTTGAAGGAGTACGCGGTCGCCGGGCCCGCACTCGGTGTCCCGTATCGCGAGAACAGCACCCGGATCACCGACCAGATGTCGGTCATCGTGCCGACGGTGGAGCGGGCGTTGCCGCCGACCGGCTTCTGGTCGACGACGACCGCCACGGAGAGGTCGTCGATGGAATCGGCATGGGGCCGCTCGTACTTCGGCAGCCTGTTGCGGATGAACCAGGTGAAGGTCTCGTTCAGCTGCCGCTGCGACTCCACGGCGATCGTGTCGAAGACGATCGACGACTTGCCCGACCCGGAGACTCCGGTGAAGACGGTGATCCGCTCCTTGGGGACGGTGAGGGAGACATCGCGCAGATTGTTCGCGCGTGCTCCGGTGATGACGATGCTCCGGTCCTGTTTCCGATCCATGCGGCCGAAGCTAACGGCGATACCGGACAGCTTGTGTCTGGATTTGCCGGGTGGGTGGGACCTTCTCCAGGACCGGACGCACCGGCCCCGCCGGCGGGGCGCTCGGAGCCGTCGGCGTACTCGGAGCGAACGCGTGCGGGGACAGGGGGACGGTGGGGCGGGACGGTCAGAGCAGATGGTCCGCCGCGCCGGACTTCACGGCGGAGATCAGCGCCCGCAGTGCCTCCATGGAGTCGCTGACGTAGGCTCCGGTGTCCGTGGTGGAGCCGATGTACGCCTTGCCCTGGTCGTCGAGTCCGAACCGGAAGCAATTGGCGCCTTCACTGCAGAAGGCTTCGTCCCAGCAGATGTCGGTCATGTTCTCTCCTCAGAGGTCCTGAGCTATGGATCGGATGAAGTCGCGCGATTCCCCGACCGGCAGCGCGAGCGTACGAAGGCGCTCCAACAGGCCCCGGTACCGGCGCAGTTGCATGTCGGAGTCCAGCAGCATCGAACCGTGCGAGGAGTCGAGCTGCACGGTGTCGAGCTGGGGCACCGCGGCGCCCACATAGGTGAACGACTGTCCGGCGCCCGGGAAACCGCCGGCGGTGAACGGGATCACCCGGACCGTGATCCGGTCCCGCTCGGACTGGTCGACGATGTGGTCGAGCTGCGCCCTGGCCACCTTGGGCCCGCCGAACTGCATGCGCAGCGCGGCCTCGTGGACGATCGACTCGTACAGCGGCGGCCGGTCCAGCCTCAGCACCTCCCGGCGGCGTAGCCGCAGGGACAGCCGGGCCATCAGGTCGGGGCCGGGCAGTTGCGGATCGGCCGTGTCGAACACCGCTCGGGCGTGTTCCTCGGTCTGCAGCAGGCCGGGGATGTGCGTGGTGGTCGAGGTGGTCAACTCCACGGCGTGATATTCGAGTTCAGCGATGTCGAGCAGTCCGGGGAGCAGCAGTCCGCGATGCTCCTCCCACCATCCCCTGGCCCGCTCCTGGGCCATCTCGGCGAGCAGGTCGACCAGACCGGTGTCCGGGCAGCCGTAGTTGAAGGCGAGGGTGCGGACCCGCTCGGCGCTGATGCCGAAGCGGCCGGATTCGATGTTCGGGATGCGGGTGCGGTCGACGCCCAGCAGGCCGGCGGCCTGCTGCACCGACATTCCCGACTGCTCGCGCAGCTTGCGCAGTTCGTGCCCGAGGCGCTGCTGCCGGGCGGTCGGGGTGCTTCTGGGCGGCACGACAAATGTCCTTCCGAGGATGGAGGTTGAACGAAACGACCGGAACGACCAGAACGACCGGAACGACACAAGTAGTAGCACTGTGCTCCAGTGTGCGCTACGGTCGGTAGCGCAAGTCTCACACGGGGCGACCATGCCTATGTGTGATCGTTAACATAATCACCGGAAATGTGAGCATCTTGATGAAGGGCGCACTGCGTTGTCTTCCGGCCCTCGCACCGGCCGGCCCCCACCCTCCGGTGGCGGACAACCTCAGCTATTCGTTCGCACTGCCGGGCGGCGCGTTCTGCGCCGGTCTCGCGCGCAGTGCCGTGGGTGAGCTCCTCACCCGGCACGGCCTCGCGGAACTCCGCGAAACGGCCGTCCTCGCCGCTTCCGAACTGGTCGCGGCGGCCTATCGGTTCACCCCGGACCGGGAAATGCTGCTGCGGGTGCACTGGCAGTTCGACGCACTGCGCGTCATCCTCTACGACCAGCATCCATCCCACGGCTCGGCCGAGAAGTCCGAGACCTGCCGCGAACGCCGCAGCGAAAGCATGTGGCTGCTGGCGGCCGCGGTCGATGCGTACGGCGGGGACTGGGGGCTGACCCCGGCGCTGACCTCGTCCGGCGGCTGCAAGGCCTGGGCCTTACTCCACCGCTGACCCCACCGCCGCCGTTCCTCACCGCGCATGCCCCGCCGCCCCTCGGCCGCGAGGTCACCGCAACCGCCGCCGGGCGACAGTGCCACCGGCGCCGCGTGACATCGTCTCCCCGCCCGACGCCCGGTCAGCAGGGCCCGCCGAGCAGCTGGGTCAGGCTCCGGTCGAGGTCCAGGAACCGGTGCTCGTCGCCGGCCGGCACCAGTTCCTGCGCCCGCTCGAGGAAACGACGCAGCTCCGCGGTGCGGACGTGCACCATCGCGATTCCCTCGGTGGCATGGAACTCCAGGACCGTGCGGTCGTATCCGAACGGCCTGATGCGCACGTCCCCGACACCGGCGGCCGCGTCCACTCCGGCCGCGAGCAGTTCGCGGGAGAACTCCCACGACACCTCGGTGCCTTCCAGGGTCGCCGTCGCGGGGAACGCCATGCGCACGGCGAACGGATCCCTCCGGTCGTACTGCAGTGTGGCGGGAAGGGTCTCCATCCGCGGTGCGGATGCGACCATGCGGGCCTGCACGGACTGCTCGATGACGGTGGACAAGACCTGCTCCCTTTCTCGGCCGGACGAACGGCTCCCGGCACAGATGGAGACGACGAAATCGTGTCATCCGTGCACCGGAGGGCGGCGTGAATTGCATCACCGCATGCCGTCGCACCGATCGCGTGCCCGAATCCGGCCGACGTACGCTGGACGGCGTGCGGCTCGTGGGCTAGCTTCCAGCGCCATGAGGGCCAAGGGGAAGACGAGACGACTGATGTCATGGGGGCTCAGTGCTGCGGCGCTGGCCACAGCACTGGCCACGCCGGCGGCCGCGGCGACACCGGGGGAGTGGCACCGGCCCGGCGGACCGGCGGCCTGGAAGCTCACCGTGACAGGGACCGACGCCCGCTTCCGCGGCCTCGCCGCCGTCAGCCGTGGTACCGCCTGGGTCGCCGGCTCCAAGGGGACGGTGCTGCGCACCACCGACGGCGGCCACCACTGGCGCGATGTGTCACCACCCGGCGCGTCTCAGGAGGCGCTGGAGTTCCGCGACATCGAGGCCTTCGACGCCCGTCGCGCGGTGGCGCTGGCCATCGGGGAGGGCGAGGCCTCCAGGGTGTTCCGTACCGACGACGGCGGAGCGACTTGGACGGAGTCGTTCCGTAACACCGACGCCCGCGCCTTCTACGACTGCCTCACCTTCTTCGACAGCCGGCACGGACTCGCGATGAGCGATCCCGTGGACGGCAAGTACCGCATCCTGTCGACCGCGGACGGCGGCCGGAGCTGGCGGATGCTGCCCAGTGCGGGCATGCCGGACGCCCGGGTGGGCGAGGCGGGGTTCGCCGCCAGCGGTCAGTGCCTGGTCGCATCGGGTCCCAAGGACGTCTGGCTGGCGACCGGGGGCGCCGCCACCGCACGGGTGCTGCACTCCGCCGACCGCGGGGTGACCTGGACCGCGGCCGAATCGACGATCCCGGCCGGCGATCCGGCACGCGGTGTCTTCGGGCTGGCCTTCCGCGACCGCCACCACGGCATCGCGGTCGGCGGCGACTACCGGGCCGGCCTGCCGTCCCCGCACGCCTCGGCGGTGACGGGCGACGGCGGCCGCAACTGGCAGCGGTCCGCCAACCCGCCGGCCGCCTATCGCTCGGGCGTCGCCTGGCTGCCGCACAGCAGATCGGGCGCGCTGGCGGTCGGTCCGACCGGCACGGACCTCACCACGGACGGCGGCCGCACCTGGCGCACGGTCGACACGGGGTCGTACGACACGGTCGACTGCACACCGGACGGCGGCTGCTGGGCCGCCGGCGAAAGCGGACGAGTGGCGCGCGGGGGGATCAGGGGCGCCGGCGACTGATCGGGGCCGGTCGGATCGCGGCCGCGATCCGACCGGTGATCGAGGAGGGCGGGGCCCAGGGGATCCGCTACCCGGGCAACTGCTCACGGTACGGGGCGAGTTCGTCCGAGGTCTTCGTCGCGATGAACTCCGTGATCCGGTAGGCGCACACGCCCTGCTTGGTGAACGGGTCCTGCGCCACGATCCGCTCGATCCGCGCGCGATCACCCCCGACCGCCAGAATCACCCCGCCGTCGCGCGGGTTCTTGCGGCCCGACGCGATGAACACCCCGTCCGCGTACTGCGCGTCCAGCCACGCGACATGGTCCCGCATCAGCGCGTCGACGCGCTCGACGGGTGCGGTGTAGGTCAGCTCCAGTACGAACATGATCGTCAGGCTACGGCACGGGTGCGAGGCCGACCCGGCCGCGTCCATGTACGTCCGGATACGGGGGCGATGCTCCGTCCTGCGAGCGCACGCACCGGACGCCGCACGGCCCGGCCTCCGGCCGGACGACGGCAGTTGGACGACACGGCCCAGGGCCCTTCGTCCGGATCAGGCCGGATCGGCGAGCGCGGCCCGGTGCCGTGGATCGCGAGGCGGCGGCGGGAGCCATGGTGATTGACGACAACGCGGCAGATGCGCGTGCCCAGCCCCGCGACGCCGCCCCCCATTTGCCGGTCGGTCTTAGACTCGATGGCACTATGGCAACCCTCCCGACGCCCGCCGACGAGGCCGAGGCCCGCGCGATCCAGGACTCCCTGCGCCCCCGGGTGGTGCTCGACGAAACGGGACCGCCGCCCGGCACCGGCAGGGTCACCGGGGTCGATGTCGCCTACGACGACGAGCGCGATGTCGTCGTCGCGGCAGCGGTCGTGCTCGACGCGGCGACGCTCGACGTGGTGGCCGAGGCCACCGCGGTCGGCCGGATCACCTTCCCGTACATTCCCGGACTCCTCGCCTTCCGCGAGATCCCGACCGTGCTGGACGTGCTGGAATCGCTTCCCGTCGACCCCGGACTCGTGATCTGCGACGGCTACGGGCAGGCGCACCCGCGCCGCCTCGGACTCGCCAGCCATCTCGGGGTGCTCACCGGACTTCCGGTGATCGGCGTCGCCAAGAACCCGTTCACCTTCTCGTACGAGCCGCCGGGCAGCCGCCGGGGCGACTGGTCGCCGCTGCTCGACGGCGAGGAGGAGGTGGGCCGGGCGCTGCGCACCCAGAACGGCGTCAAGCCGGTCTTCGTCTCCGTCGGACACCGGACCGGCCTCGACAACGCCTGCGCCCACACCCTGCTCCTGGCCCGCGACTTCCGCCAGCCGGAGACCACCCGCAGGGCCGACGCCCTCTGCCGACGGGCCCTGCGGGAAGCGACCGCCTGAGTATCTGAGTATGTGTACGGATAACGCCCGCCGATCATGACGGGCAGACTGGTACACATGACCGAACATCGAACGTCCACTCGACCAGGAACCGTCTATCTCGCCCAGCGCCGGGTAGCGGTGGGAATGACTCTTGGCATGCTCGCGGGAGCGGTCTGGGCCGTGTCGATGATCTGCACGCTGGTGGCCTGGGCGCTCTGACCCGCCCCTGGGCACTGCCGCGCCCCGACCGACCCGTTCCGCTCAGCGGGCCGCCGCGACCCGGAAACGCAGCCCGGCCGCGCGCAGCCGTCCCAGCAGCGCGTCACCCATCGCGACGGCAGTCGTGACCTGCCCCGATGTCGACGGGAGCTCGTCCAGGGCGAGGCAGAGCGCGGACTGCGCGAGCATCTTCGCCGTCTCGTCGTAACCGGGGTCGCCGCCCGACACCTCGGTGAACACCCGGTGCCCGCCGCCTTCGCCGACGAAGCGCACGGTGAACCAGCTGCGCCGCCTGCGCTCCGTGTCCGGGCCCTGCCCCGGCTCGTAACGGTTCATCAGCCAGGACCGTGCTGCTGGAATCTGCGCCGCACCCAGGAGCGCGGTGAGCGCGGCCGTACCGCCCAGCGCCACGGGCAGATGCTTCACGGAGGCGAAGTGGCGGTAGCGGAAATCGGGGCCGTACCGGGCGAGCACCCGCGCCGAACGCCTGACGACCTGCGCGTCCAGCGTCGGCAGCGGCAGCGCCCACGTGCCGGTCTCCGGACTGAAGTGCGGGGTGCCGAGCGGGGTGCGGGCGCGGCGGGCCACCAGGCGGGGTTCGTGCAATCCGCGTTCCCGCGCGGCGCGCAGCATCCTGGGGCCGCGGCCCATCGCCGTGAGCGCGGAGGCGAACGTACCGCCGGAGAAGACGGCGTTGCCGCGGACGAATCCGTCGATCGCCAATGGAACGTCCCGCGGCAACTGCTGGACGGTGAAGTACACCCCGAGGTCGTGCGGTACGGAGTCGAAGCCGCAGGCGTGCACGATCCGGGCCCCGGTCTCGCGGGCCCGCGCGTCGTGCCGCAGATACATCCGGTCCACAAACTCCGCCTCGCCGGTGAGGTCCGCGTAGTCCGTTCCGGCCTCGGCGCAGGCCGCGACCAGCTGCTCGCCGTACCAGACGTAGGGGCCCACGGTCGTGGCCACCACATGGGTGGATTCGGCCAGTTCGCGCAGTGAGTGCTCGTCGTCCGCGTCGGCGTGCAGCAGCGGGAGGTCCGCGCAGCGCGGGTCGACGGCGGTGAGGCGTTCGCGCAGCCGTTCCAGCTTGGCCCGGTCGCGTCCGGCCACGGCCCAGCGGCAGCCGGCGGGCGCGTGGGCGGCGAGATATTCGGCGGTGAGGGCGCCCACGAAGCCGGTGGCACCGAAGAGGACGACGTCGTAGGGGCGTTGTGCCCCGTTCTGTCTGTTCATGAGTGCCTCCGCAGGGCCCGGAGCCGATGTGGCAGGCAGAGGGTAGCGGAGGCGTTCGTGGCGGTGTGCGGCCGGGCGGCGATCGTGGGGGAGGATCGCGGGGAAGGAACCAGGACCGACCGGCACAGGGAGGCGGTGTCGCGGGGCTGATCACGCACTCTCCCCAGGCATGAAGGGCCACGGGTCCCCTTCATGCCTTGTCGTCGGTCGGCAACGCTCCGCGGTGCCTTCCCGCTGTGCCCTGCAACCACGAGTACCGGTCCCGTTCCCTGTCCCGCCCCATCCGCCGGTCGGTCTAAGCGCTTGCTCGGCCAAAGGGGTTGTGCGGAGCGTGACGCGTTCTTAGCATCATCGCTGTTACATCAGTTGTGTCATACCGCTGGGGGCTAGATGGCAACGACAGAGCACGGCCCGCTCGCAGGCGTGCGCGTGGTCGAGCTGGCAGGCATCGGACCCGGCCCGTTCGCCGCGATGCTCCTGGCCGACCTCGGCGCCGATGTCGTCAGGGTCGACCGGCCCGGCGGCCCGGGGCTCGGCATCGACCCCGCGTACGACCTCACCAACCGCAACAAACGCTCCGTGCTGGTCGACCTCAAGGCCGCGGACGGTCCGGCCAAGGTGCTCGATCTGGTCGAGCGCGCCGACATCCTGATCGAGGGATACCGGCCGGGCGTCGCCGAGCGCCTCGGCGTCGGGCCGAGCGCCGCGCTGGCCCGCAATCCTCAGCTCGTCTACGGACGGATGACCGGCTGGGGGCAGGACGGACCGCTCGCCGAACGGGCCGGGCACGACATCGCCTACATCGCCCTCACCGGCACCCTCTCCGTGATCGGCAGGCCCGGGGAGCCACCCACCGTCCCGGCCAATCTGGTCGGCGACTACGCGGGCGGTTCGCTCTATCTCGTCGTCGGTGTCCTGGCCGCTCTCCAGCACGCCCGCACCCCGGGCGGCCGGGGCCAGGTCGTGGACGCGGCGATCGTCGACGGCGCCGCCCATCTCGCCACGATGATCCACGGAATGCTGGCGGCCGGGGGCTGGCAGGACCGGCGAGGCTCCAACCTCCTGGACGGCGGCTGCCCGTTCTACGGTGCGTACGAGACCGCCGACGGGCAGTACATGGCGGTCGGCCCGCTGGAGCAGCGGTTCTACGAGGAGTTCAGCAGGCTCCTCGGGATCGAGGAGGCCCCGGACCGGGGGGACATCGCCCGCTGGGACGAACTGCGCACGCTCGTCGCCGACCGCTTCAGGACCCGTACGCGCGCCGAGTGGACCGAGGTGTTCGAGGGCACGGACGCCTGCGTGGCCCCCGTCCTCTCGCTCCGTGAGGCGCCCCGTCATCCGCACATCGCGGCCCGTGCCACCTTCGTCGAGCACGACGGGCTCACCCAGCCCGCGCCCGCGCCCCGTTTCTCCGCCACCCCTGTCTCCGTGCGCGGCGGGCCCGCGCGGCCCGGCGCGGACACCGGAACCGTCGCCGCCGACTGGGACGTACCCAGCATCGCGGAGCCCCGGAAGGAGCCCACCGGCTGATGGAAGCCACCCCGCCGCCGAACCCCGCGGGCTGCCCGCGCGAGGCCTGTGACCGGGACGCGACCGGGGCGGCCGTCCGCGACCCGTACTCCCGCACCCCCGCCCTCGTCGCCCGGACCGGCGCGGGGCCCGACGTCAGGAACTGACTCCAGGAGGCCCGCAGTGCAGCGGCAGATCTTCACCGAAGAGCACGAAGCGTTCCGCGAGACCGTCCGCACCTTCCTCACCAAGGAGGTCCTCCCGCACTACGAGCAGTGGGAGAACGACGGCATCGTCTCGCGCGAGGCGTGGCTCGCGGCCGGCCGGCAGGGACTGCTCGGCCTCGCCGTTCCCGAGGAGTACGGGGGCGGCGGCAACACCGACTACCGCTACAGCGCCGTCCTCGCCGAGGAGTTCACCCGGGCCGGTGCCCCCGGACTCGCGCTCGGGCTGCACAACGACATCATCGGCCCCTACCTCACCGGTCTCGGCACCGAGGAGCAGAAGCGGCGCTGGCTGCCCGGCTTCTGTGGCGGCCGGACCATCACCGCCATCGCGATGACCGAGCCCGGCGCGGGCTCCGACCTCCAGGCCATCCGCACCACCGCCGAGGACAAGGGCGACCACTGGCTGCTCAACGGCTCCAAGACGTTCATCTCCAACGGCATCCTCGCCGACCTGGTGGTCGTGGTCGCCAGGACCACCCCCGAGGGCGGTGCGAAGGGGCTCTCGCTGATCGTCGTCGAACGCGGCGCGGAGGGCTTCGAGCGGGGCCGCAACCTCGACAAGATCGGCCAGAAGTCCCAGGACACCGCCGAGCTGTTCTTCCACGACGTCCGCGTCCCCAAGGAGAATCTGCTCGGCGAGCGGGACGGCGCCTTCATCCATCTGATGACCAATCTGGCGCAGGAACGGATGGGCATAGCGGTCGCCGGGATCGCCGCCGCGGAACACCTGCTGGAGATCACCACGCGGTACGTGAAGGAGCGCGAGGCCTTCGGACGGCCGCTCTCCAAGCTCCAGCACATCCGGTTCGAGATCGCCGAGATGGCCACCGAGTGCACGGTCACCCGCACCTTCATCGACCGCTGCATCGTCGAGCACTCCGACGGCGGGCTCGATGCCGTCCATGCCTCGATGGCCAAGTGGTGGGCCACCGAGCTGCAGAAGCGCGTCGCTGATCGCTGTCTCCAACTCCATGGCGGCTACGGCTATATGACGGAGTATCCGGTCGCGAAGGCCTTCACCGACGGCCGTATCCAGACCATCTACGGCGGCACGACCGAGATCATGAAGGAGATCATCGGACGCTCGCTGCTCGCCTGACATCGTTCGCGCAACCACCTCTGAAAGGCTGCTGACTTGAGTACCGAAGCGTTTGTCTACGAGGCGATCCGCACCCCGCGCGGCCGTGGCAAGGCCAATGGCGCCCTGCACGGCACCAAGCCGATCGACCTCGTCGTCGGCCTCATCCACGAGATCCGCGGCCGCTTCCCCGGCCTGGACCCGGCGGCCATCGACGACATCGTGCTCGGCGTGGTCAGTCCGCTCGGTGACCAGGGCTCCGACATCGCCCGGATCGCCGCCGTCGCGGCGGGCCTCCCGGACACCGTCGCGGGCGTCCAGGAGAACCGCTTCTGTGCCTCGGGCCTGGAGGCCGTCAACCTGGCGGCGGCCAAAGTCCGTTCGGGCTGGGAGGATCTCGTCCTCGCGGGAGGTGTCGAGTCGATGTCCCGTGTCCCGATGGGATCCGACGGCGGCGCCTGGGCGATGGACCCGATGACCAACTTCGACACCGGCTTCGCGCCGCAGGGTGTCGGTGCCGACCTCATCGCCACCATCGAGGGCTTCACCCGTCGCGACGTGGACCAGTTCGCCGCGCTCTCCCAGGAGCGCGCCGCCGAGGCATGGAAGGACGGCCGGTTCGCTCGCTCCGTCGTCCCCGTCAAGGACCGCAACGGCCTCGTCGTCCTCGACCGCGACGAGCACATGCGGCCCGGCACGACCGCCGACTCGCTCGCGGCGCTCAAGCCCTCCTTCGCGGCGATCGGTGAGATGGGCGGCTTCGATGCGGTGGTCCTGCAGAAGTACCACTGGGTCGAGAAGATCGATCACGTCCACCACGCGGGCAACTCCTCCGGCATCGTCGACGGCGCCGCGCTCGTAGCGATCGGCAACCAGGAGATCGGCGAGCGGTACGGGCTCACGCCGCGCGCCCGGATCGTCTCCGCCGCAGTCTCCGGCTCCGAGCCCACCATCATGCTCACCGGCCCGGCGCCCGCCACCCGCAAGGCCCTCGCCAAGGCCGGACTCACCATCGACGACATCGACCTCGTCGAGATCAACGAGGCGTTCGCCGGAGTCGTGCTCCGCTTCGCCAGGGACATGGGACTCTCCCTCGACAAGATCAACGTCAACGGCGGCGCCATCGCGCTCGGCCACCCGCTCGGCGCCACCGGCGCGATGATCCTCGGCACCCTCATCGACGAACTGGAACGCCGCGACCAGCGCTGCGGTCTCGTCACCCTCTGTGTCGGCGGCGGCATGGGCATCGCCACCGTAGTCGAGCGTCTCTGACCGTCTCCCGGCCACCGTGGCGTGGCGTCGGCGGGGTCGGGGCACGCGCCTCGCGGCGTTGTCGTCCCTCACCATGTTCCCCGAGCTCTCGGCTTCGCTCGAGCAGGGGAGGCCCCCTTCGCCATGGATCGGTCCTCCGCCTCGCGATCCACGCACCCCGACCCCGCTCCTTCACCCACGCCACCCCCTGCCGGCCCCTCTCTTACGGAGAAGAACAGCAATGACCGAGAGCACGACCATCCGCTGGGAACAGGACGAGACCGGCGTTGTCACCCTCGTACTCGACGACCCCGACCAGTCCGCCAACACGATGAACCAGGCCTTCAAGGACTCCATCGCGGCCATCGCCGACCGCGCCGAGGCCGAGAAGGACTCCATCCGCGGCATCATCTACACCTCCGCCAAGAAGACCTTCTTCGCGGGCGGCGACCTCAAGGACATGATCAAGGTCGGTCCCGAGAACGCCCAGCAGGCCTTCGACACCGGCACCGCCATCAAGAACTCGCTGCGCCGCATCGAGACCCTCGGCAAGCCCGTCGTCGCCGCCATCAACGGCGCCGCGCTCGGCGGCGGCTACGAGATCGCGCTCGCCTCCCACCACCGCATCGCCCTCGACGCCCCCGGCTCCCGGATCGGTCTGCCCGAGGTCACCCTCGGCCTGCTGCCCGCGGGCGGCGGCGTCACCCGCACCGTACGCCTCATGGGCATCACCGACGCCCTGCTGAAGGTCCTCCTCCAGGGCACCCAGTACACCCCGCGGCGCGCCCAGGAGAACGGCCTCGTCCACGAGGTCGCCGCCACCCGGGAGGAGATGCTCGAAAAGGCCCGCCTCTTCATCGACGCGAACCCCGAGTCCCGGCAGCCCTGGGACGTCGAGGGATACAAGATCCCCGGCGGCACCCCGTCCCACCCGAAGTTCGCCGCCAATCTGCCCGCCTTCCCGGCCAATCTGAAGAAGCAGATCGCGGGCGCCCCGATGCCCGCGCCGCGCAACATCCTCGCCGCCGCGGTCGAGGGCTCGCAGGTCGACTTCGAGACCGCGCTGACCATTGAGGCCCGGTACTTCACCGAGCTGGTCACCGGCCAGGTCGCGAAGAACATGATCCAGGCGTTCTTCTTCGACCTCCAGGCCGTCAACTCCGGCGCCGGCCGCCCCAAGGGCATCGAGGAGCGCCGGGTCCGCAAGGTCGCCGTCCTCGGCGCCGGGATGATGGGCGCGGGCATCGCCTACTCCTGCGCCCGCGCGGGCATCGATGTGGTCCTGAAGGACATCTCCGTGGAGGCCGCCGCCAAGGGCAAGGCGTACAGCGAGAAGCTCCTGGACAAGGCGCTCTCCCGGGGCCGTACCACCGAGGCCGAGCGTGACGCGCTGCTGGCCCGCATCACCCCGACCGGAGACCCGGCCGATCTGGCGGGCTGCGACGCCGTCATCGAGGCCGTCTTCGAGGACACCGCGCTCAAGCACAAGGTGTTCCAGGAGATCCAGGACATCATCGAGCCGGACGCCCTGCTCTGCTCCAACACCTCGACCCTGCCCATCACCGTCCTCGCCGAAGGCGTCTCGCGCCCTGCCGACTTCATCGGGCTGCACTTCTTCTCGCCCGTGGACAAGATGCCGCTGGTCGAGATCATCAAGGGCGAGAAGACCGGCGACGAGGCACTGGCCCGCGCCTTCGACCTGGTCCGCCGGATCAAGAAGACGCCGATCGTCGTCAACGACTCCCGCGGCTTCTTCACCTCGCGCGTCATCGGCCAGTTCATCAACGAGGGCGTCGCCATGGTCGGCGAGGGCGTCGAGCCCGCGTCGGTCGAGCAGGCCGCGGCTCAGTCCGGCTACCCGGCCAAGGTGCTCTCCCTGATGGACGAGCTGACCCTCACCCTGCCCCGCAAGATCCGCAACGAGACCAGGCGGGCCGTCGAGGAGGCCGGCGGCGACTGGGCCGGACACCCGGCGGACGCGGTCATCGACCGGATGGTCGACGAGTTCGGCCGCCCGGGACGCAGCGGCGGCGCGGGCTTCTACGAGTACGACGAGGCCGGCAGGCGCACCCGCCTCTGGCCCGGCCTGCGGGAGCATTTCGGGGGTTCTGGGGGTCGTCCCCCGGGTGGGCACAGCACGAAGCCGGACACCGACATCCCCTTCACCGACATGAAGGAGCGGATGCTGTTCTCCGAGGCGCTGGACAGCGTCCGCTGCCTGGAGGAGAACGTTCTCGTCTCCGTCGCCGACGCCAACATCGGCTCCGTCATGGGCATCGGCTTCCCGCCGTGGACCGGCGGCGTCCTCCAGTACATCAACGGGTACGAGGGCGGCCTGCCCGGCTTCGTGGCCCGCGCCCGAGAACTCGCTGAGACGTACGGCGACCGCTTCCTGCCGCCCGCCCTGCTGGTGGAGAAGGCCGAGAAGGGCGAGACCTTCCACGACTGACCGCGGCTCCGCGGGCCGCGTTCACTCCGCAGTGAACGCGGCCCGCAGCTCTTCCTTCAACGACCGCTGGAACGCGGTCACCAGCGCCTGGAGCACCATCGGCTGCATATGGGCCGACAGCGACTTCATCGCCGCCACGTGCTCCGGGTCCGACTCCCGCTCCCGGTACGGACCCCAGACCTCGTCCCGGAACAGCCGGGTCAGCTCCTGCGCGGCGGACCGGGAGTGCTCCACCAGAACCGTGCGGGCGGCCAGAATCGTCTCGTGCGCGATCGGTACGTCGAGCAGTTCGACCCCGAGCCGGAGCAGTCCCGGGTCCACCCGGTAGCTGCCGTCGGTCGGCTCGGCGTGTTCCAGCACGCCCATCGCGGCCAGCCGCGCCATGTCCTGTTCGGTCAGCGCCCGGCCCGCGCGCCGCTCCAGCTCCGCCCGCGTCGCGTCCTCCGGCGAGTCGGGTGCCCAGGTGGCCACCAGGGCCCGGTGCATCGCCAGATCGTGCGCGCTAAGATCCGGCGGCAACTGCTCCAGATAGCGTTCGATCGCGGCGAGCGTCATGCCCTGGTGCTGGAGCTCCTCGATGAGCGCGAGCCGGGACAGATGCTCATGTCCGTAGTGCCCGACGCGACGCGGCCCGATCGCCGGCGGCGGCAGCAGACCCCTGGTGCTGTAGAAACGCACGGTGCGTACGGTGACACCGGCGCGTGCCGCCAGTTCGTCGACGGTGAGCGTCGGGTCCTGGGTCCCGGTCGCCATGTCTGCTCCTCGCGTTCCGACGCAGCGGTGAACTGCTGCGTCTGCACCAATCAGGTTCAACAGTATTGCTGTCTCACCACTGTTGTGAAAGTGGCCGGCTGGTGTGAAAGCGCCCGGCGGCACCCGGACCCGGTCCCGCTCCGGAACGGAACCGCACCGTCCTGCCGATGGCGCCCTTCCGGCGGAGCAGGGGCCCGATCGACGCACTGTACGGCGAGGACGGCCGGGGACCGACCGGTCCCGGCGCGTTGTCAGTGGTGGCTCCTACGCTGGTGTCATGCCGGAGATCACTTACGTTCGGGGGGACGCCACCGCCCCGCAGGGCAAGGGCGTCAAACTGATCGCGCACGTCTGCAACGACCTGGGCGGCTGGGGCAAGGGCTTCGTCCTCGCCATCTCGCGCCGCTGGCCCGAACCAGAGGCTGCCTACCGCCAGTGGCACCGCGAGCGCGCGGGCAACGACTTCGGCCTGGGCGCCGCGCAGTTCGTCCAGGTGAGTCCCTACGTCTGGGTGGCGAACATGGTGGGCCAGCGGGGGACACGCACGGGCAGCAAAGGGGTGCCCGTGCGCTACGAGGCAATCGACACGGCCCTGGGAGCCGTGGCCGACCGGGCCGTCGAGCTGGGGGCCTCGGTCCACATGCCGCGGATCGGCTGCGGGCTGGCGGGCGGCACATGGTCCCGGATCGAGCCGCTGATAGAGAAGCGGCTGCTGAGCCGGGGGACAGCGGTGACGGTGTACGACTACTAGGACCTCTGGGACGTGACGGCGGGCCCTGCGGACGCCCTCTACCGCGGGCCGTCAATGCTTCCTGGGATTGCGTGAGTTGATCGACCGAACGCTTCCTGCAGGAGGCCTGTCCAGGTCGCCCTGTACCGACTTCTGTGGTGGGATGGAACCGGAGGAACGGGGAGGGGCCATGGCGGCACGGGGCACGAACGAGACACCGCTGGCCCGGACGCTCGGTGAATCGCCGCCCTCCGACGCACTGAGCGAGCAGATCCTGGACGCCGCGCGTGAGCAGTTCATGACCTTCGGACTGCGCCGCTCGACCGTCGATGACGTCGCCAAGCGCGCCAAGGTCTCGCGGGTCACCGTGTACCGGCGGATCGGCAACAAGGACAGTCTGGTCTCGGCATGTCTGCTGCGCGAGTACCGGCGCTTCGTCGTGGAAGTGGACGACGCGGTCGCCGCGCTGCCCACCACGGAGGACCGGCTCGTGGAGGGTTTCACCGCCGTCCTCGGACACATCCGCGCACATCCGCTGATCGGCGGGCTGCTGAGGCTGGAGCCCGAGACCCTGCTGCCTTTCCTGACCCTGGAGAGCGGGCCGGCCCTCCTCGTCATCCGTGACTACCTGGCCGGCCGGCTGCGCCACGCCCGGCGTGCGGAGGGGCGGCCGGAGAGCGATCCGACACCGGTGGCCGAGCTGATGGTGCGGATCACGGTCTCCTTCCTGCTCAACCCTGTCAGCTGTTTCGAGCTCGACGACGACGCGCAGGTGCGGGCGTTCGCCCGTCGCTACCTGGTGCCGTTGCTCGCCGCCGGTCAGTGACCGTCGCGAGCATCGCGCCTGTCGCCGGCCGGGGCGGGGTCCGTCTCGTCCGGCAGGGGCTCCAGAGGGCGGCTGCGGACCCAGTGCGGGCCGAGGTCGTCGAGCCGCCAGCCGAAGGGGTACGAACGAGGCTGCGGACGTGAGGGCAGTCGGCGCGGCCGGGCGGGCAGCCACCGTACGCACCGTGCGCGGAACCGCAGAGCTCCCGCGGCCGACGACCGTGCCCAGCGCGGCTGCGGCCGGAAGCCCAGCGCCACGAGCAGCGGCTCGTCCAGCAGGGCGAGCGAGAACCGCGCGACGAGGGGCCGCAGCGGCCGTGGGTACCAGCTCGCCATGATCCGGAACGTGGCGTTCGCGACTCGTCGGTTCGCCGGGTCGTACGCGAACATCCGCTCCTCGTAGGAGTCGAGGAGCCGCTCGAACCCCTCATATGTCTCAGGGGCCCCCTCGATGCCCATCATGTCCGCCATCTTCCGGCCGACCTCCGCCAGAGCCTGGATCTCCTGCGCGCACAGCGGGCGCCAGCCGTACCGATCGATCCAGCGTTTCGGGCCCACGACCGTGGTCGCGAGGACATAGCGGAAGTCCTCGTTCGGGATGTGGTACTTGCCGTGGATCCGGTTCAGATGGCGCGCGGCGGCCCGGCCGCGCTCCGAGTCGAAGCCGTCGGCGGCCATTTCGTAGCCGATCAGCACCGTGTCGTCGTACCGCTTCTGCCCGGACCGCTCGAACTCCTGGGTGCGGTCGAGGAGCACGGAGATTCGGGGGACGCCGTAGTCGCGCAGGAACGCGACGCTCACACCCTGCCGGTAGTCCCAGGGGAACTCGTACTGCGAGATCAGCCGGAGGATCTCGGCGTAATCGTGCGCGGGATCCATCCGGCGGATCTCGCGCAGGCGGCTGTAACGGCCCATGGTGCGCCTCCTGTCCATGTGTCGAGCCCGTGCCGGTCCTGGTCCTTTCGTCTACTCCCTTTTTCAACTCCCTTGCATGTCAATGAATCTGACGACTCATCGCATGCAGGGAGTCAAAGATACAAATACTATCGAGTTGTTTCATCGGTCGCGTCAACACCGTCGACGTGGATGCGTGGAGCGAGCCGTCGCAGCGGCCCGCGCGCACCGGGCCGGAAGTGATCGCATACTGGATCACACAGGGTCGGGCTCCGATCCGCAGGCCCGGCCGACCGCCGGGAGTGCCGCATGAGCACCCAAGCAGCCAGAGGAGAAAGCCCCGCCCCGCCGCCACCCGGAGGCGTCCTCTGGAGCCTCTCCGGCGACATCCGCGCCCTGCTGATGCTGCCCGCGGCCCTCACCCTGCAGGTTGCCCACCCCGCCGTCGGCGCGGGTGTGGACGAACACTCCGTCTTCCGTACGGATCCGTGGGGGCGCGGCGAGAGGTCCCTGCGTTCGCTCCAGCTCTGGGTGTACGGAGGAGAGGAGGCCGCCGAGGAGGGGCGAAGGCTCCGTAAGCTGCACCGCACCATCCAGGGTACCGACGTCCGGGGGCATCGCTACCATGCGTTGTCACCCGCGAACTATGCGTGGGTGCATGCCACGGGTTTTCCCGTCTACCAACACGCCGCGCGCTATCTCGTCCGGCCGCTCACCAGGGCGCAGGAACGGGCCCTGTACCGGGAGTGGCTGCAGGTCGGCAGAGTACTCGGCATCCATGACCGGGACATGCCGCAGACGATCGAGGAATTCTGGCCGTACTTCCGAAAGGTGCTCGCCGAGGAGGTCGAGCTGAACGTCGTCGTCGAGGATCTGACAGCCATCGACCGTCCCGTCCCGCCGCCCGACCGGGGGCCGCTGCCACTGCGGCTACTGCTGAAGGCGTTGTGGCCGGTGCTGTTCCCACCGCTGGCCAGGTTCCGCCGCTTCGTCACCATCGGGCTGATGCCGCCGGAGGCGCGGGCGGCGATCGGACTGGAGTGGACGGACACACAGGAGCGGAGGCTGCGGAGGTTCTGCGGGGTGGTGCGGCGTGTCGTGCCCGTACTCCCGGAGCGGCTGCGCTACCTGCCGTACGCGCGCAGGGCCCGTGCCGCGCATCGCAAGGCGGTCCGGGGCGAGAGGAGGCTCAGGCGGAGGCCCGGCGCACCAGTTCGGTCGGTGTGATCACCGATTCGGGCTCGTCGTCCCCGGCCTCGCCGTTCAGCTGCCGCATCAGCATCCGCACCATCAACCGGCCCATCCCCTCGACGTCCTGACGGACCGTCGTCAACGGGGGTTCGGTGGACTCGGCGATCGACACCATGTCATCGAAGCCGACCAGCGCCACTTCCTCCGGCACCCTGCGACCGTGCTCGCGCAGCACCCGTAGGGCGCCCGAGGCCATCAGGTCGTTGGCGGCGAAGACCGCGTCCGGGCCGGGGTGGCGCTCAAGGAGCTGGGCCATCGCCCGTGCGCCGCCCTCGACAGTGAAGTCGCCCTCCACGAGCAGTGCCGGATCCCCGTCGGGCAGCACATCGCGGTAGCCGTCGATCCGGTCGAGTGCCGAGGTCTGGTCGCGCGGTCCGGCGATGTGCGCGATCCGCCGCCGGCCGAGGGAGACGAGATGGCGTACCGCCTCGGCCGCGCCGCCCCGGTTGTCGCAGTCGACGTACGGAACGGCCGGCTCGGACGCCGCGCCCAGCCGGCCGGGGCGTCCGCCGTAGACCGTGGGCACCTGGAACCGGCGGATGATCGCGGGGAGTTCGTCGTCCGTGTGCAGCGAGAAGGCCAGCGCGCCGTCCACATGGCCACCGGCCAGATAGCGGGCGACCCGGTCGAAGTCGCCGCTGCCCTCCACCAGGAGCAGCACCAACTGGGCGTCGTGCGCGTTCAGTTCGCGGCTGATGCCGCGGATCTGCTGGGAGAAGAACGGGTCCGAGAAGATCCGGAACTCCGGCTCGTCGATGAGCACGGCGACCGCGCCGTTGCGCCGGGTGACCAGGGTCCGCGCGGCGTGGTTCGGAACGTAGCCGAGCTCCTCGACCGCTTGGCGCACCTGCTCCACGAGCGGCTGCCGCACCCCCGCCCCGCCGTTCATCACCCGGGAGGCCGTCGCCCGTGAGACCCCGGCGAGAGCCGCCACCGCTTCCAGCGTGGGGCGGGCATCGCGTCGGGAGCCGGGGATCGGACCGGGCAAGGGACGCTCCTCGTACGCGCGGGATCGGCCGGAATCGGCCGGGCGGCCGGACAGCACCGACGCCCTCAGCCTATCCGGCGTCACCGGCCGTCCGCCGGGCACCGTCGCCCCACCGAGGAGAGGGGGCGACGGCGCCCCGAACGGGTCCGCGGACCCGTCAGTGGCGGTCGTGAATCGTGTTCGTCGCCGCGATCTGCTTCCACGACGCGGGCTGCGCGGGCACGCGCAGCGAGCGTGCCCCGGCGGCCGCGAGGGCCCCGGGCCGCGTCGGCTGGTACAGCCAGGTGTCGAAGAAGGCGGCGAGCGGCTTGCCCGAGACCCGCTCCGCGTACGTCACGAAGTCCGCCACGCTCGCGTTCCCGTACGCGTGCTCGGCCGGCCAGCCCTTCAGCAGTTCGAAGAACGTCTCGTCACCCAGCTTGTCGCGCAGCGCCTGGATGGCCAGCGCGCCCCGGTCGTAGACGGCCGCGTCGAATTGGTTGTCGGGGCCCGGGTCACCCGGCTTCACCGTCCAGAAGGCGTCGTCGGCCGGATGCTGGGCGTAGGTGTAGTCCGCCAGTTCCCGCGCGGTCCCCTCGCCCTCCTTCTCCGACCACAGCCACTGGCTGTAGCGGGCGAAGCCTTCGTTGATCCAGATGTCCTTCCAGCCCTTGAGGGACACGCTGTCGCCGTACCACTGGTGCGCCAGCTCGTGGACGACGACCGAGACGTTCGCGCCGTTGGCGAACTGCTTCGGGCTGTAGAACGGCCTGGTCTGCGTCTCCAGCGCGAACCCGCTCTTCACATTGGGGGAGTAACCGCCGAGCGCGTCGAAGGGATACGGTCCGAAGACCTCCGTCAGCCATTCGGCGACCTCGGTGCTCCGCTCGATGCTGGCGCGTGCCGCACCGCCGTTGGCGCCGAGGTCCTTGCTGTACGCGTTGACGACCGGCAGCCCGTCCGACGTGGTGTCCGTGGTGATGTCGAACCTGCCGATCGCCAGCGTCGTCAGATACGTGGCCTGGGGCTTGCTCGAACGCCAGTTGAAGCGGGTCCAGCCGAGCTTCGAACTCTGCGACTGGAGCACGCCGTTGCTGATCGCCTGGGTGCCGTCCGGCACCGACACGGAGATGTCGTAGGTGGCCTTGTCCAGCGGGTGGTCATTGCTGGGGAACCACCACGCGGCCGACTCCGGCTCCTGCGCGGCCACCGCGCCGTCCGGAGTGCGGACCCAGGAGGTCCAGCCGTTGATCTCGACCTCGGACGGCTTTCCGGCGTACCGCACGACCACGGAGACGGCCTTGCCCTTCGGCAGCGCCGCCGCCGGGGTGATCTCCAGTTCCTGTTCGCCGGTCCTGGCATGGCCGGCCTTCTTGCCGTTCACCAGCACCTCGGAGACGTCCAGCCCGAAGTCGAGGTTGAAGCGGGAGAGTTGCTGGGTGGTCGTGGCGAGGATCGTGGCCGTGCCCTCCAGCAGGTCGGTCGCGGGCTGATACTTCAGCCGCAGGTCGTAGTGCGACACGTCGTAGCCGCCGTTGCCACTGGCCGGGTAGTAGGGGTCGCCGATGCCCGGGGCGCCCACGGTGCCTTCGGCGGCCGAGGCCGGGATCGCCAGCAGCAGGGAGGCCGCGAGTGCGCTCGGGACGATGAGTCTGCGGTGCACGAATGCTCCAAGTCGTAGGACGAATGATCTTTCGAACCGTCACGTCGACACTATTCAGCGACTGCCGCGGCAGTCGTGTCCATGGCCACAGCTGTCACATGATCGCCATTCGGCCGACATGACACACCATCCATGACCATGGCATGCCCACGCCACAGTCTTCGGTGATCGCCCCCTGTCGCACGGGAGTTGACCGGGGTACCTTCCGCCCATGCCGACACGCGCGCGGGACACCCGCTTGACGTACAGATCGCTGGTGGTGGCGGCCGTGGCCGCCTTGATGGCCGTCCTCCTCTCGCCGACGGGCGCACAGGGCGCCGGTCCTCGCGAGAGCGGGCCCCCGGAGAGCAGGCCCGTCTACTCGTACGAGAACGCCGTCCGCGAATCCGTCTGGGTCGACACCGGACTGGACGGCGACGGCAACGGGAAGAGCGACCGGGTCGCCGTCGACATCGTCCGGCCGCGCGAACCCGCCCGACAGGGCCGGAAGATCCCCGTGATCATGGACGCCAGCCCCTACTACTCCTGCTGCGGCCGAGGCAACGAGAGTCAGCTCAAGACGTACGACGCCCATGGCCGGCCCGTCCAGTTCCCCCTTTACTACGACAACTACTTCGTGCCGCGCGGCTACGCCTTCGTCGCCGTCGATCTGGCCGGAACCAATCGCTCCGACGGCTGTGTCGACGTCGGAGGGCGCTCCGACGTGCAGTCCGCCAAGGCGGTCGTCGACTGGCTGAACGGCCGCGCCCGTGGCTACACCACCCGAACCGGCGGCGAACGCGCCACAGCCGGCTGGTCCGACGGCCGTACCGGGATGATCGGCAAGAGCTACGACGGCACCGTCGCCAACGGTGTCGCGGCCACCGGAGTGGACGGACTGCGGACCATCGTGCCGATCGGCGCCATCTCCTCCTGGTACGACTACTACTTCGCCCAGGGCGCGCCGCTCTACGACAGCGGCCCCGACTGGCTCTCCGGCTACGTGGAGAGCCCCGAGGCGCGCGGACGCTGTGCCGCGGTCCAGCGGCAGCTCGTCGACCAGGCGCCGCGCAGCGGTGACTTGACGAAGCTGTGGAGCGAGCGCGACTACGTGAAGAACGCCGGCAAGGTGAAGGCCAGCGTCTTCGCCGTACACGGCATGCAGGACCTCAACGTCCGCACCAAGCACCTCGGCCAGTGGTGGGACGCTCTCGCGGACCGGGGCGTGGAGCGCAAGATCTGGCTCTCGCAGACCGGACACGTCGACCCGTTCGACTATCGGCGCGCCGAGTGGGTGGACACGCTGCACCGCTGGTTCGACCACTACCTCCTCGGTTACGACAACGGCATCGACCGTGAGCCGATGGCCGACATCGAACGCCACCCCGACCAGTGGTCCACCGACAAGGTCTGGCCGCCCCGCACCACGCACCGCACCACCGTGCGCCCCGGACCCGGCGGGGCACCCGGCGTCGGCACCCTCACCGTGAAGCCCGCCCGCCCCGGCACCTCTGAGACGTTCACCGACGATCCGGCACAGAGCGAGACGGAGTGGGCCGCCGGCCTGGACCGCACCACGGGCGACAAGGCCGGATTCCGCACCGCGCCGCTCACCCGGGACCTGCGCCTGGCCGGATCGTCCGCGGTGACCGTCACCGTCACCCCGACCACCTCGACCGCCCATCTCTCCGCGGTCCTCGTGGACATCGGCCCCGACACCATCCGCGACTACGGCTCGTCCGGTGAAGGCATCATCACCCTCACCGACCGCACCTGCTGGGGCGCGAGCACGACCGGTGACAGCTCCTGCTTCAAGGAGACCCGGGCTCGTACGGCCGCGGTCGACCGAACCGTCCTCAGCCGCGGCTGGGCCGACCTCGGTACCTACGCCTCCGCCGCACACGGCCGCCCCCTCACCCCGGGCAGGGCCTACACGATCACCATCGACCTGGCGGCCACCGACCACGTCGTCCCGGCCGGCCACCGTCTCGCCCTGATCGTCGCCGGCACCGACCGGGACCTCATCGACCCGCCGGACACCACGCCCACGCTCACCCTCGACCTGGCCCGTACGTCCGCGAAGCTGCCGTTCGCCGGCGGCGTCGGAGCCTTCGTACGCGCCACCGCGGGTTCCGCACCCGCGACAGCCACCCCCCGCGCAGTCCACTCCGAGGGCGTGACGCCACCGCGTCCCGCCCACCGCATCCCGGGAGGCAGCCGCTCATGACACCCCGTATCCCGACCGCCCGCGGGCCGGTCCGCCGCAACCTCGTCCTGGCGGCAGCCGCCGCCGTCCTGGCCGTACCCCTGGTCACCGTGCCCGCCCAGGCCGCGCACACCGAGCCCCGGCCCCGTACCGGCTTCGAGACCAGCAACGGGGCCCGGTGGACCGGCCAGCCGGAGGAACAGTCCTTCCTGGCCGCCGTCGACCGGGGCAGCGACCGGGTCTCCGTCGACCGGATCGGCACGACGAAACAGGGCCGCCCGCTCCAACTCGTCCGGATCGGAAACCAACGCGCCAACGCGAACACGATGCTGCTGATCTGCAGTCAGCACGGCAACGAACCGTCGGGCCGCGAGGCGTGCCTGACGACCATTCGCGATCTGGCCTACGCCCAGGACCCCTCGACCCGTGCCTTCCTCGCCCGTACGAACGTCCTCGTCGTGCCCACCGCCAACCCCGACGGACGCGCCGCCAACACCCGCGGCAACTCCGACGGCGTCGACATCAACCGCGACCACATCGCGCTGCGGACCGCCGAGGGCCGCGCCATGGCGGCGGTCATCCGCGACCGGAAGCCCGATGTGATCTACGACCTGCACGAGTACGGGGCCACCCCGCCGTACTACGACAAGGACCTCTTCGTCCTGTGGCCCCGTAACCTCAACGTCTCCGACCGGGTGCACGGCGAATCGCAGACCCTGGCCCAGGGCTATGTGCGGCCCACCGCCGCGGAGGCCGGCTACAGCAGTGGCCTCTACGGCATCTGGACCGACCCCGTCACCGGAGACCCGATCAAGCAGACCGCGGGCGACGGACAGGAACGCATCCTGCGCAACACCTCCGGCATCAAGCACGCCGTCGGCCTGCTCATCGAATCCCGCGTCGACGCACTCACCGCCGCCGAGAAGGCCGACCCGGCACTCAACAGCCGACGCCGGGTCGACTCCCAACTCGCCGCACTTGACGGCCTGTTCGCCTTCACCGACGAACACCGCGGCGCGATCGTCGCCGCCACCGCCGCATCCCGGGCCGCGGGATTCAAGGACCGCGGCCCGATCCACCTCGGCGGCGCCGACAACGAGGCACCCGAACCGGGACAAGTCCTCCAGAACCCGCCGTGCGGATACCGGCTCACGAAGGCCCAGTTCGACGACGTCAAGGACGAACTCGCCCTGCACGGCGTCACCTCCCGGCGCGACGGTGACGGAGCGTACGTACCGCTGCGGCAGTCCGCCCGGAAACTGATCCCGCTGCTCCTGGACGAGAGGGCGACATATCACCTCACAAGCGGGCAGGCCGATTCGGCTTGCTGATCCCATGAGGTGAGCGCGACGTGTGGCGCCGGCCGCGGAGAGTGAAATCACGGCTTCCGTGAAAGGCGCCATGCGTGACGTGGGACGAGTGCCGTGCGTGACGCGGGACCTACAGGGAACGGGTGGCCGGGGGATCTGCCGGTGACGGCGGACCTCCCCGGCTTCTCCGCCCGCGCCCGCCCGTGCCCGACCGCCCGCGCGCCCGCACCCGCCCGCGCGCGCCGGTCCGGCCGGGCCGGGACCGGTCGGGCCGCCGACTAGGATCGGCACCCTGATGACTGCCACTCTCGTCGCCAAGGACCTCGCCGCCGGACACGGCGACCGCACACTCTTCGCCGGGCTCGACCTCGTCGTCGCGCCCGGTGATGTGATCGGTCTCGTCGGAGTCAACGGGGCCGGTAAATCGTCCCTGCTCCGGCTGCTCGCCGGACTCGACCGGCCGGAGGAGGGCGAGCTGCGGCTCTCCCCGCCCACCGCCACCGTCGGCCACCTCCCGCAGGAGCCGGAGCGGCGTCCGGGGGAGACCGTGCGGGAGTTTCTGGCCCGCCGTACCGGAGTCGCCGAAGCCCAGGCCGCGATGGACGCCGCGACGCAGGCCCTCGTCGACGGGGCGCCGGGCGCGGACGACGCGTACTCCGAGACGCTCGAACGCTGGCTGGCGCTCGGCGGTGCCGACCTGGAGGAGCGCGCCGAGGAGGTCGCCGCCGACCTCGGCCTGACCGTCGGCCTCGACCTGCCGATGGCCGCGCTCTCCGGCGGCCAGGCGGCCCGCGCCGGTCTGGCCTCCCTCCTCCTCTCCCGCTACGACGTCTTCCTGCTCGACGAGCCCACCAACGATCTCGACCTGGACGGTCTGGAGCGCCTGGAGCGCTACGTCTCCGGGCTGCGCGCCGGCACCGTCGTCATCAGCCACGACCGCGAATTCCTGATGCGGACGGTCACCAAGGTCCTCGAACTGGACCTGGCCCAGCAGCAGATCAACCTGTACGGCGGCGGGTACGAGGCATACCTGGAGGAGCGCGAGCGGGCTCGCAGCCATGCCCGCGAGGAGTACGAGGAGTACGCCGACAAGCGCGCCTTGCTCGAAGGGCGCGCGCACATGCAGCGCTCCTGGATGGACAAGGGCGTCAAGAACGCCCGCCGCAAGGCGACCGACAACGACAAGATCGGCCGTAAGCTCCGCAGTGAGGCCAGCGAGAAGCAGGCCGCGAAGGCCCGGCAGACCCAGCGCATGATCGAACGGCTCGACGTCGTCGACGAGCCGCGCAAGGAATGGGAACTGCGGATGGAGATCGCCGCCGCACCCCGCTCGGGTTCGGTCGTCGCGACGCTGCGCGAAGCGCGGGTGGTACGGGGCGACTTCAGCTTCGGCCCGGTGTCCCTGCAGATCGACTGGGCGGACCGGGTCGCCATCACCGGCGCCAACGGAGCGGGCAAGTCCACCCTCCTCGCCGCGCTCCTGGGCCGCCTCCCGCTGGATGCCGGGCACACGTCGCTCGGCTCGGGCGTGGTGGTCGGGGAGGTCGATCAGGCGCGCAAGCTGTTCCACGGCTCGGAGTCGCTCCTGGAGGCCTTCTGCGCGGCCGTCCCCGACACCGAACCGGCCGAAGTCCGCACGCTGCTCGCCAAGTTCGGTCTGCGCGCGGACCATGTGATGCGTCCCGCGACCACGCTCTCCCCGGGCGAACGCACCCGGGCTGCACTCGCCCTGCTCCAGGGCAGGGGCGTCAACCTCCTCGTCCTCGACGAACCGACGAACCACCTCGATCTGCCCGCGATCGAGCAGCTGGAATCCGCGCTGGAGTCGTACACGGGGACGTTGCTGCTGGTCACCCACGACCGGCGGATGCTGGAGGCGGTGCGGACGACGCGCCGCGTCGAGGTGGTGGACGGCAGGGTGAAGGAGCTCTGAGGGACTGCGGAGCGCAGGACCGGCGGCCGTCGTCCGAGGAGCCGCATCCGGGGCACGGCCCCGGATCCGGCAAGGGGCGGGAGAGGAGGGGAGGCTCCGCGCAGCGGACCGCACCCCACCCCACCCGCTTGCGACGTCAGCCCTTCTTGCCGTTCCGCTTCGGATCCGCGAGCCCGGCCCGCCGCAACGCGTCCGCCATCGCACTGTTCACCGGAGCAGGCGCCGGACGAGCGGAACCGCGGGCACCACCGCGTCGGTCACGGTCCTGACCGCCCTGACCGCCCTGACCGCCCTGACCGCCCTGACCGCCCTGACCGCCCTGACCGCCCTGACCGCCCTGACCGCCCTGACCCTGGCGCTGCCGCGGCGGTCGGCCACCCTGGCCACCGCGCTCCCGCCTCGGTCCGCCGCCCTGGCTCCCCGTCGACGCCTCGTCGTCCAGCCGCAGCGTCAACGAGATCCGCTTTCGCGGGATGTCGACCTCCATGACCTTGACCTTCACGATGTCGCCCGGCTTCACGACATCCCTCGGGTCCTTCACGAACGTGCGGGACATCGCCGACACATGCACCAGGCCGTCCTGGTGCACACCGATGTCCACGAACGCGCCGAAGGCCGCGACATTGGTGACGACGCCCTCCAGCACCATCCCGGACGCCAGATCGCCGATCTTCTCGACGCCCTCCTTGAAGGTGGCCGTCTTGAACGCGGGGCGCGGGTCGCGACCGGGCTTCTCCAGCTCCTTCAGGATGTCGGTGACCGTCGGCAGACCGAACTTCTCGTCCACGAAGTCGTCGGCCCGCAGCGAGCGCAGCACACCCGTGTTGCCGATCAGCGAGGCGACGTCACTGCCCGTCCGCTTCACCATCGCCCGCACCACCGGGTACGCCTCGGGGTGCACACTCGACGCGTCCAGCGGGTCGTCGCCCCGGATGCGCAGGAAGCCCGCACACTGCTCGTACGCCTTCGGGCCCAGCCGCGCCACGTCCTTGAGCGCCTTGCGCGTATGGAACGGCCCGTTCGCGTCGCGGTGCGCGACGATGTTCTCCGCGAGCCCCGAGCCGATCCCGGAGACCCGTGAAAGCAGCGGCGCCGATGCGGTGTTGACGTCGACACCGACACCGTTCACACAGTCCTCGACGACCGCGTCCAGTGAGCGCGACAGCTTCACCTCGGACAGGTCGTGCTGGTACTGGCCGACGCCGATCGACTTCGGGTCGATCTTCACCAGTTCCGCGAGGGGGTCCTGAAGGCGGCGTGCGATCGAGACCGCGCCGCGCAACGACACGTCCATGTCGGGGAGTTCCTGGGAGGCGAAGGCCGAGGCCGAGTACACCGAAGCGCCTGCCTCCGACACCATCACCTTGGTGAGCTTCAACTCGGGGTACTTGTCGATGAGTTCACCGGCGAGCTTGTCGGTCTCGCGGGACGCCGTGCCGTTGCCGATCGCGATCAGGTCGACGTCGTGCGCCTTCGCCAGCCGCTGCAGGGCGGCCAGCGACTGGTCCCACTTGTTCGCCGGGACATGCGGGTGGATGACGTCCGTCGCGACGACCTTGCCGGTCGCGTCGACCACGGCGACCTTCACACCCGTGCGGAAGCCCGGGTCGAGCCCCAGCGTGGCCCGCGTCCCGGCCGGCGCGGCGAGCAGCAGATCGCGCAGGTTCGACGCGAAGACCCGTACCGCCTCGTCCTCCGCCGCCGTGCGCAGCCGCAGCCGCAGATCGATGCCGAGGTGCACCAGGATCCGGGTCCGCCAGGCCCAGCGCACAGTGTCGCCGAGCCACTTGTCGCCGGGGCGATCGCGGTCGCTCACTCCGAAGCGCCGGGCGACCATGTTCTCGTACGTCGAGGGGCCGGGCGTCTCGGAAGGCTCCTCCGGCTCCAGAGCCAGGTCGAGCACCTCCTCCTTCTCTCCGCGCAGCATCGCGAGCACCCGGTGCGAGGGGAGTGCGGTGAACGGCTCCGCGAAGTCGAAGTAGTCGGCGAACTTCGCCCCCGCCTCCTCCTTGCCGTCGCGCACCTTGGCGGCCAGCCGCCCGCGCGACCACATGCGCTCACGCAGCTCACCGATCAGATCGGCGTCCTCCGAGAAACGCTCCGCGAGGATGGCACGGGCCCCCTCCAGCGCGGCGGCACCGTCCGCGACGCCCTTGTCGGCGTCGACGAAGGCGGCAGCGGCGGCGAGCGGCTCCACCGAGGGGTCGCCGAGCAGGTCCTCGGCGAGCGGTTCGAGCCCGGCCTCCCGGGCGATCTGCGCCTTCGTACGCCGCTTGGGCTTGAACGGCAGATAGATGTCCTCAAGGCGCGCCTTGGTCTCGGCGGCCCGGATCTGAGCCTCCAGCGCCTCGTCCAGCTTGCCCTGCTCGCGCACGGAGTCGAGGATCGCCGTACGACGGTCCTCCAGCTCCCGCAGATAGCGCAGCCGCTCCTCGAGCGTGCGCAGCTGCGCGTCGTCGAGCATCTCGGTCGCTTCCTTGCGGTAGCGGGCGATGAACGGCACGGTCGACCCGCCGTCGAGCAGCTCGACGGCCGCCTTCACCTGCCGCTCGCGTACGCCGAGTTCCTCGGCGATCCTGCCTTCGATGGACGTCGTCACGGTTCTACCGACTCGCCTTCTCGTACGGGCTGTACTGGCTGTGCTTACCGGGGCGGACCCCTTCGCCTGCATTGTGCCGGGTGGCCGGGCGCCGTGTCGCCCGGCCACTCCCGTCGTCGCGGTTCGGCGTGCTCAGCCCTTGCCCATGAGATCGGCGGGGAACGCGCCGGCCGAGGCCGCCGTGAACAGGAATCCGCGCCCCAGCTCGGTCAGCCGCGCCACGCCCTCCTCGCCCAGATGCTCGTACGGGGCCAGATCCATCCGGTCCGTGACATCCTCCAGCTCCGACCGCAGGGCCACGCCGGTCTCCGTCAACTCGCCCTCACCGTCGAGGAGTCCGCGCCCCCGCAGCCGCTCGACCGCCTCCTCCCAGTCGGTGCGGCGCCAACCGCGGGTGGCGAGGATCCAGCTCGGGTTCATCCCCTTGCCGGTCGCGGTGTGGCTGACCAGGGCCTCCACCGGATCGAGACCGGCGGCGAGGAGAGCCGCGACATGGCCGTCGCCGCGGTGTTCGCGCAACAGCGTGCCCGCGTGCCAGTACGCCAGGTGCGGCTGCTCGGGCACCGGAAGATCGGCGTGGGCGGCGTAGAGCGGCCGGGCGTGTCGGGTGCACGCCTCGGCGGCGCGCAGCGCCAGCCCGGCCGCCTCGGCCAGTTCGGGGGAGGCGATGATCTCCTCGCCGAGCAGCCGGCGCAGCGTCGCGTCGGCGGCGCGCAGCCGGGCGTCCAGGGCCGCCTGCGGCGAGGCGACGGACCACACGGCGGGGAGGTGCCGGGCGACGAGGTCATGGTTGAAGTTGTAGAAGGCCGCGGTGACCGCGCCGGGGCCCACGGCGCCGAGCGCCGCACCGCGCGCGGCGAAGTAGGCGGCGTTCGGGTCGTCGATGCCGAGCTCTGCGAACTCCTTGCCGAGGTCGGGGGAGAAGTAGACCGTCGAGTGCAGTGGATTGAGGGCGTTGTGACAGCGACGTCCGGCGCGCGCCGGGAGAGTACTCATGCGAGCACGTTACCGACTGGTCGGTACGACCCGTAACCCCCGGAGGAGGCTCGGTTCCCGGGGTCCATGTGGCCGAAAAGGTGGGTTTTTCGTCATTGCGGCCATGCCGTCGGCGGCCCAGGATGGCAGACATGACGCAGCGATCCGTACTCGTCGTCCTCTTCGACGGCGTCCAGAGCCTCGATGTGACGGGTCCGGTGGAGGTGTTCGCCGGGGCCTCCCTCTTTCCCGGCGCCGTGTACGATCTGCGCACCGCCTCCCTCGACGGAGCCCCGGTCCGCACGAGCAGCGGACTGACCCTCGTCCCGGACGGCGCTCTCGCCGACGCCGGACCGGTCCACACCCTCCTCGTCCCCGGCGGGCAGGGCACCCGTACCCCCGACCCCGCACTCGTCGACTGGCTGCGGGACCGCGCCCCGCACGCCGAAAGGCTGGTTTCGGTCTGTACGGGGGCGCTACTGCTGGCCGCGGCGGGGCAGCTGGACGGGCACCGGGTGACCACGCACTGGACGGTCTGCGACGACCTCGCCCGCAGCCACCCCGCCGTCCAGGTCGACCCCGACCCGATCTTCGTACGCGACGGCAGGCTGGCCACCTCCGCCGGAGTCACCGCCGGTATCGACCTCGCCCTCGCACTCGTCGAGGAGGACCACGGCCGGGACATCGCGCTCACGATCGCCCGCCACCTCGTGGTCTTTCTGCGCCGGCCGGGCAACCAGGCCCAGTTCAGCGCCCAGCTCACCGCGCAGACCGCCCGGAGCGAACCGCTGCGCGAGGTCCAGCACTGGATCACCGAGCACCTCGGTGACGACCTCACCGTCGAGGCACTCGCAGCCCGCGCCCGCCTCTCGCCCCGCCACTTCGCCCGCGCCTTCCAGGCGGAGACGGGGTTCACACCGGGCCGTTACGTCGACCGCGTACGTCTCGAACACGCCCGTCGGCTGCTGGAGGACACCACCGACGGCGTCATCGGCATCTCGCGCGCCTGCGGCTACGGCACCCCGGAGGCCATGCGCCGCGCCTTCATCAAGACCCTCGGCACGGCACCCGCCGAATACCGCCGGCGCTTCCGCGCGCAGCCCGTCACCCACTGACCGAACGACCCGCCACCCAGCGACGACCGACCGAAAGGCAACGCCATGCAGATCGCCATCGTCCTCTTCGACCGCTTCACCTCGCTCGATGCCGCGGGCCCCTACGAAATGCTCGCCCGCACCCCCGGCGCGGAGACCGTGTTCGTCGCCGAACGGACCGGACCCGTGCGCAACGACAACGGCAGCCTCGCGCTCGTCGCCGACAGGACCATCGCCGACGTGCCGGCGCCGGACGTGGTGATCGTCCCCGGCGGCCCCGGCCAGACCAACCAGATGGAGAACGAGACACTGCTCGACTGGCTGCGCACCGCCGACGCCACCAGCACCTGGACCACCTCCGTCTGCACCGGGTCCCTGCTGCTCGCCGCGGCAGGACTGCTGACCGGCCGGCGCGCCACCTCGCACTGGCTCGCGCTGGACGCCCTCAAGGACTTCGGCGCCGAGCCGACCGGCGAACGCGTCGTCGTCGACGGCAAGTACGTCACGGCGGCCGGCGTCTCCTCCGGCATCGACATGGGACTCACCCTGCTCGGCCGGATCGCCGGCGACGAACACGCCATGTCCGTACAACTGCTGAGCGAGTACGACCCGCAGCCGCCGTACGACGCGGGCTCACCCGCGAAGGCTCCGGCGGCACTGGTCGAGAAGTTCCGCGCCGACAGCCGCTTCATCCTCCAGTAGCCGCAGGCGCGTCACCGCCCTTTCGTCCAGGTGAAGCGCGGCGCGCGCCGCTCCAGAAAGGCGGCGACACCCTCCGTGGTGTCGCCGCTGCGGCGCGCCTGCTCCGCCCAGTACGCGTCCCGGTCCTCGCGGCCCGTGGCGAACTCCTTGGCCGCCGCCTGCGTCAGCTGCGAGCGCGTCGCCAGGGTCCGCGTGTACGCGTCGACCCGCTTGTCCAGCTCACCGGCCGGCAGTACCTCGTCCACCAGACCGCTCCGCAACGCCCGTGCGGTGTCGATCAGCTCGCCGGAGAACAGCAGGTGCTTCGTCGTGGCCGGGCCGGTCAGCGCCACCAGCCGCCGGGTCGACGACGCGGCATACACGATCCCGAGCCTGGCCGGGGTGACCCCGAACGAGGCACCCTCTTCGGCGAACCGCAGATCGCAGGCGGCCGCGAGCTGGCTGCCGCCGCCGACGCAGTAGCCGCGGATCGCCGCGAGCGTCGGCCGGGGGAACACGGCGAGGGCCTCCTCCGCCGCCACCGCGAGGGTTTGCGGATCGACCGCCGGATCCCGGAGCGAGGAGATGTCCGCACCGGCGCAGAAGGTGTCCCCGGCGCCCGTCAGCACCAGCACCCGGACCGCGGCGTCGGCGGCCAGCCGCTCCAGCAGACCGGGCAGCGCGCCCCACATCGCCGCCGTCATCGCGTTGCGCTTGGCGGGGTTGCTGATGACGACAGTGGCGACACCGTCCGCGACGGTGTGCTCCAGCCGGGATTCCGTACGGTCCATGCGCCGGATGCTATCCGTACGGTTCGAACCTATGATCAAGAAGGGGTCGCCGAACAGGCACGCACCGTGAGGAGCTTCCCGTGGCCGATCCCGCAGTCGAGGGCAAGAAGCTGAGCCGGAGTTTCGGCTGGCTGCTGCTCGGCGGCCTCGTCGGGCTGCTCCACGCGATCGAGTCCCGCGGCACCGACTACTTCTGGCTGGGCGTCGTGGTGGCCGCGCTCAACATCGCCGCCGGGGTCGTCGTCATCCGCCATCCGCACGTCACGGCCGAGGCGTTGACCATGTTCGCCGCGCTGCTCTTCCTGACCGGCGGGCTGTTCCGGCTGGTCGGCAGTTCGGCTGGACGCTGCTGCAGGGAGCGTTCGGCCTACCGCTGGGGCTGCTGGTGCTCTTCGACTGGCCGCACAGCAGCCTCTACGTCCTCGGCCTCTTCTTCTCCCTGGCGCTGCTCTTCGACGGGCTCGGCCTGATCGCGATCGGGGTCGGCGGTCGCCGTATCGTCGCGATGGTCTCGGATCAACGGACGACCGGAGAACTGCCGGGCACTCCCACAGGAGAGGATCAGAACCGATCCAAGGGCTGATTCTTTCGGGCAGATCCGGCCAGAAACCGTCGATAGAAGTTGATTTCTGTTCAGTAGCACAGTCCGGGCCGACTATGCCCCGCACTCTGTACTCGACGTGCAGTCGCCACCGAGTCGAGAGCGGGTACCGCACTATGGAGAGCCGCGGGAGTGTCCCCGCCCGGCCCGTGTCGTACGAGGGTGTCTGGCGGTTCACCGCCCCGGCCGTGGACGTCTCCGTACCGCAGGCCAGACACGCGGTGCGCGATCTGCTGAACCGCCAGGGCGTACCGGTGGACGAGGACATCGCCGAAGGACTGCTGCTCATCGTCTCCGAGCTGGTCACCAATGCCGTGAAGCACGCGGTGCTGCTCTCGCCGGAGCTGGCCGTCGAGGTGGCCGTCGGCGCGGAGTGGGTCAGGGTGTCCGTCGAGGACAACCACCCCTACCGTCCGACGGCCCTGGAGACGGACTACGCGCAGACCGGCGGACGCGGTCTGCTGCTGGTCCGGGAGATCACCCGGGAGGCGGGCGGCGCCTGCGATGTGGAACACACCGCAGGCGGCGGCAAGATCATCTGGGCTGCGTTGCCCCTGAGACCTCGGGCCTGACCGGGCCCGTGTGCCGCGGCAGTCGGCCCGTCACCAGCCGGCGGACGGTCCGGTCAGCTCCCTGATCGCCGGCCGGGCGGCATCCAGCACCGTCATGAACCAGGCGGAGAACGGCACCCGCGCATGCCGCTCCGCGAGCTCGTCGGCCGTCACGAAGGCGGTCTCGCCGACCTCCTCCGGGTCCGGGCGGAGCGCGTGCTGCGCCATTCCCACGAAGAGGTGATTGAACTCCTGCTCCACCAGGCCGGAGGCCGGGTCGGGGTGGTTGTAGCGCACCGTGCCCGCCTCGGCCAGCAGGGAGGGCGAGATCCCCAGCTCCTCGTGCGTACGCCGGGCGGCGGCGGCGAAGGGCGCCTCACCCGGGTAGGGGTGGCCACAGCAGGTGTTCGACCAGACGCCGGGGGAGTGGTACTTGCCGAGCGCCCGACGCTGCAGCAGCAGCCTGCCCTGCTCGTCGAAGAGGAACACCGAGAAGGCCCGGTGCAGTTGACCGGGCGGCTGATGGGCGGCGAGCTTTTCCGCCGTACCGATGGTGGCGCCGCTTTCATCGACCAGTTCGAGCATGATCGCTTCTGCTGTGCCGTTCGACGAGCTGTTCGCCGCGGTGGCTGGTGTGGTCGGCATACCCATCCTTCGCTATGGTCCCGGCCCCGTGCGCCGGTCCCGTCGAGTCCGCTCAAGTCTGCCGCACAAAAGCCGCTTGTCCGTACTTCGGGTCCTGGCATGTCCGGTCCCGCCGCGCCACGGGGCGCGGCGGCACCGGACGGCACGTCAGACTCCGAAAGCCGCCGGGTAGCGGATCGTGCCCCGGGGCACCGGCACGGAGTCGTCGAGCACCAGAGCCATCATCGCCTCGTCCGGGACGTCGAAGCCCGGCCGGATTCCGTACCGGGACGCCGGTGCGAAGCCGAACCTCGGGTAGTACTCGGGGTGACCGAGCACCAGGACGAGGGACTCGCCGCGCAGCCGGGCCGCGTCGAGCGCCGCCCGCACCACGGCCTGACCGGCACCCTGCCGCTGACGGCCCGGGGCCGTCGCCACCGGGGCCAGCGTCAGAGCGGGCGCGTCCCCGACCCGGCACCGGGTCAGCAGAGCGTACGCGGCGATGTCGCCGTCCGGACCGTCCAGCGCCACGTGACCGAGGCCGGGCAGCCAGGCCGCCGGATCGGCGCGCAGTTCGTCGACGAGACGGGCTTCGTCCGGCGTCGGGAACGCGGCGGCGTTGACGGCGTGCACCGCGGCCCCGTCCGCCGCCGTCTCCGGCCGTGTCGTCCAGCGCGGGTCGGCGGGGCGCAGCACATAGCAGGCGTAGCCGTACTCCGTAGCGTGCTCGCGCCGCATGGCCAGCTCCTCGCGGGTCGCGGCGAGCGCCCACTCCATGCCGGGAGCCGACGCGTCCGTGGTCTCCACGCGCTCGGCGAGCGGGATGTAGTACTCGTCCCAGTCGCTGTCGGGCTGCACCCGTACCCCGAGGACGTGGTAGCCGGCCGTCACCGCCGCCGCGGTGTTGGCCGCCACGGGGCGCAGCGAGGCCTCCTGTTCCCAGAAGGCGCGAGCCGCGGCCGACGGCGCGTCCGTCGTCCAGACGCACTCGGAGACGACGAGGGAGCCGCCCGGGGCGAGCAGCCGCTTCCAGTCACGCAGGGCGGTGTCGAAACCGATGATGTACGCGGACCCCTCGGCCCAGACGAGGTCGAACGACCCGTCCGGGAAGTCGGGTCCGGAGAGATCGGCCATGTCGGCCCGGACCGTACGGATGCGGTCACCGAGTCCACGGGCCCCGGCCGCCTCGCGCAGTTCGTCGAGGAACGGCTCGTGGAGATCGACGGCGGTCACCTCGGCACCCGCCTCGGCGGCGAGCAGCAGTGCGCCGCGGCCGGGGCCGCAGCCCAGGTCCAGGACGCGCGGACGGCGCGGCAACGGGCCGACGAGCTCCAGCAGTCGCCGGGTGGTGGCGTCGGAGCCGGGGCTCTGCCGGGGCAGGTGGTGGTGCAGGGAGAAGAACGCCTCAGAACGGACGGCGTGATCGTTGTCGGTCAACGTGGGAAACCCTTGTGTACGAGGGCTCCGGCCAACATGTCGACCCGGTGCGAGTCGGGGCGCTAGCCGAGGGCCCGGAAGATGAGGAAGGACCGGATGCTGCGCCGGGCGGGCGCCGTCGCGACGGTCATCAACCTCAGCTCCTCTCGTGCACGGGGAGGCCGACATGCCTCGGCGGACACCCTACACGGCCCCCTGAACAGACGTTCAGTGGCAGAGCCTGGCCTCGTGCTCGGCATGGCCGCTCGGCTCCAGCTGGAATGTGCAGTGCTCCACATCGAAGTGGACGCCGAGGCAGCCCTGCAGCTCGTGGAGGAGCTTCTCGTGACCGATCGAGTCGAGCATGTCCTGGCGCACCACCACATGGGCGGAGAGGACCGGCATTCCCGAGGTGATCGTCCAGGCGTGCAGGTCGTGGACGTCCAGCACTCCGGGCAGGGCGGTGATGTGGGCCCGTACCTCCCCCATGTCGACACCCTTGGGCGCCGCCTCCAGCAGTACGTTGAGCGTCTCCCTGAGCAGTTTCACCGTACGGGGGACGATCATCAGGCCGATCACCAGCGAGGCGATCGGGTCGGCGGCCTGCCATCCGGTGGCCAGGATGACTCCTGCCGAGATCAGCACGGCGAACGAGCCGAGCGTGTCCGCGAGCACCTCCAGATAGGCGCCGCGCACATTGAGACTGTCCTTCTGCCCGCGGACCAGCAGTGACAGCGAGACCATGTTGGCGACCAGGCCGACCAGGGCGAAGACGATCGTCAGCCCGCCCCTGGTCTCGGTCGGGGTGATGAAGCGCTGGATCGCCTCGAAGAGCAGAAAGCCGCCCACGCCGAGCAGCAGCAGACAGTTGGCCAGGGCGGCGAGGATCTCGGCGCGGGCGAAACCGAAGGTGCGGTTGAGCCCGGCCGGCCGGTTGGCGAAGTGGATCGCCAGCAGCGCCATGCCCAGGCCCAGGGCGTCGGTCGCCATGTGGGCCGCGTCGGCGATCAGCGCGAGGGAGTCGGAGAGCAGTCCGCCGACGATCTCCATGACCATCACGGTGAGCGTGATGGTCAGCGCGATCCGCAGCCGGCCCTTGTACGCGGCGGCCGCCGTGCCGGTGGGCGGTGGCCCGCCGTGTGTGTGGCCGTGGTCGTGCCCTGCCCCCATGGGGACGCCTCCCGGTCGTCTCGCGGACTCGGACGCGATCGGCCCGAGCACTGCCAGTGAACTACGGGTGGGGGGTATCGGGCAACACGGTACTGAACACCGTTGTCATGTGCCCTGACCTGCGGAAATGGTTGCAGGTCAGGGCTGTGGGGCGATCATTCGACGGCTCAGTTGCCATGTGCCTCGGGGTGGCGCAGGCGCCAGCCCTCCCAGGCGGATTCGACCATTTCGCGTACCCCCTGCCGGGGCGCCCAGCCCAGCTCCTCGGACGCCCGGACCGCGGACGCGATGGCCTTCGCCGCGTCACCGGGACGGCGTGGGTGGACCTCCGGCTTGTGGTGCAGGCCACTGACCTCGCCCACCACGTCGGCCAGCTCGCGCACCGAGACGCCCTCGCCGCGGCCGATGTTCACGGTCAGGTCGCCGGTGCCCGGTCCGGCCAGCCGCCGGGCGAGCGCGAGATGCGCGTCGGCGAGATCCGCGACGTGGATGTAGTCGCGGAGGCAGGTGCCGTCGGGGGTCGGGTAGTCGTCGCCGAAGATCTGGGGGGCCTCGCCCCGGGTCAGCCGGTCGAAGAACATCGGAATCACATTGAAGACACCCGTGTCCGACAGTTCCGGCGTCGCCGCTCCGGCCACGTTGAAGTAGCGCAGGCAGCCGGTGGACAGGGCGTGTGCCTTCCCGGTCGCCCGGACCAGCCACTCCCCGGCGAGCTTGGTCTCACCGTACGGATTGATCGGAACGCACGGGGTGTCCTCGGTGATGAGTTCCACATCCGGTACGCCGTACACCGCGGCCGAGGACGAGAACAGGAAGCGCCGCACACCGGCGGCGACGACGGCCTCCAGGAGGACGGTCAGCCCCGCCACGTTCTCCCGGTAGTAGAGCAGCGGCTTCTCGACGGACTCGCCGACCTGCTTCTTCGCTGCGAGATGCACCACACCTGTCACGCCGTGCCCCGCCATTACGCGGTCGAGCAGCGCACGGTCGAAGATCGATCCCCGGATCAGCGGCACATCGGCCGGGAGCCGCTCGGCGATACCGGTCGAAAGGTCGTCGAGGACGACCACCCGCTCACCGGAGCCCCTCATGGACCGCACCACGTGTGCACCGATGTACCCAGCTCCGCCTGTGATCAGCCATGTCATGCGGGTCAGCCTAGAGCCTCGCCCCCGGAGCGGGTCCGGCCCGATCCCGGAGGGGGGCCGCACGCCATGGCGCCGCGTTTTGTCAGGCGAGGCGGGGATCGACCATGATGATCGCGGACGGCGCCGCATGATGCCGGTCCACCCCGAACGGAGCACAAACGGGCAGTGAACTCCCGCTTCCGTTCATCCGATAGCCTCTGCCGACGTGCCGCCGGCCCGCTTCCGGGCCGCACTGTCGCGCGCCGATCCCGTCAGCACCAAGGAGTGAGTTCGTCTGTCGACCGCCATCCTCACCGGTGCACCGGTACCCGGGTCGTCGCTCGCGGACGATCTGCGGTCACTGGGCTTCGACGTACAGGTCGCCGCCGATGTGACCGAGGCCGCACGGCTGCTCTCGGCCGTCCCCGCCGACCGCCGCGTCGCACTGGTCGACCCCCGCTTCGTCGGCCATGTCCATGCTCTCCGGCTCGGACTCACCGACCCGCGCTTCCCCGCCGCCACCGTGCCCGGCGCGCTCACCGCGCAGCCCGAGGCGCGCCCCGCGCTCGTGCGGGCCCTGAGCACCACGGCCGCGGCCGTCGGCGCCGGCGTCCCCGCAGGCTCGGGCGCGACCGCGACGACGGTCACCGACCGCACCGTGCCGGGCCGCCTCGCCGCCACCATGGACACCGAGGGCACCGCCGTGCAGCGCCCCGAGCTCGGCTCGCTGGTCGCCGACGTGCCGGCCGACGAGTCCGCGCGCACGGCCGCGCGGAACGCCGTCGCCGCCGTCGACGACGAGGCGGTTCGGCTGCGCAGCGCCGTGAAGGCCCACGACGGCTTCTTCACCACGTTCTTCATCAGCCCGTACTCCCGCTACATCGCCCGCTGGTGCGCCCGCCGAGGCCTCACGCCGAACCAGGTCACCACCGCGTCCCTGCTCACCGCGCTGATCGCGGCCGGCAGCGCGGCGACCGGCACGCGCGGCGGCTACATCGCCGCCGGAGTGCTGCTGCTCCTCTCCTTCGTCCTGGACTGCACCGACGGGCAGCTCGCCCGCTACTCGCTGCAGTACTCGACGATGGGCGCCTGGCTGGACGCCACCTTCGACCGGGCCAAGGAGTACGCGTACTACGCCGGCCTCGCGCTCGGCGCCGCCCGGGGCGGGGACGACGTATGGGCGCTGGCCCTCGGCGCGATGGTGCTCCAGGCCTGCCGCCATGTCATCGACTTCTCGTTCAACGAGGCCAACCACGACGCAGTGGCCAATTCGAGCCCCACGGCGGCCCTCTCCGACCGGCTCGACAGCGTCGGCTGGACGGTCTGGGCGCGCCGGATGATAGTGCTGCCGATCGGCGAGCGCTGGGCGATGATCGCGGTGCTCACCGCGGTGACCACCCCCCGGATCGTCTTCTACGCCCTGCTCATCGGCTGCGCCTTCGCGGCCTGCTACACCACCGCCGGCCGCCTGCTGCGCTCGCTGACCCGCAAGGCCCGGCGCACCGACCGCGCCGCCCGCGCACTGGCGGACCTCGCCGACTCCGGGCCCCTCGCACAGCTCGTCGCGGCGATCGGATCCCGGACGAAGGAGTCCTGGGCCGCTCCCGTCATGGCCTTGCTCGGCGGACTGTCCGTGGTCGCCTCGGCCCTCTCGCAGCCCTTCGGCAGCTGGCACACCATCCTCGCGGCGGTCGTCTACGCGATCTTCTCCGGCATGGCCGTCTCCCGCCCCCTCAAGGGAACCCTCGACTGGCTCGTGCCACCCATATTCAGGGCGGCGGAGTACTGCACCGTCCTCGTTCTCGCCGCCCGCAGCGATGTCGCGGGAGCCCTTCCCGCGGCTTTCGGGCTGGTATCGGCCGTCGCCTACCATCACTACGACACGGTGTACCGCATTCGTGGCGGCACCGGCGCGCCGCCCCAGTGGCTGGTCCGCACGATCGGTGGGCACGAGGGCCGCATCCTGGTGGTGGCCGTACTCGCCGCCGTACTTACCCGGCATTCAGCATTCACCGTGGCACTCACCGCTCTCGCTGCAGCCGTGGCACTGGTGGTGCTCGTGGAGTCCATCCGCTTCTGGGTGTCGTCCGGAGCACCCGCCGTTCACGACGAAGGAGAACCCGCATGATCGGCCTCGTACTGGCAGCCGGTGCAGGACGGCGTCTGCGCCCCTACACCGACACGCTTCCGAAGGCGCTCGTGCCTGTGGGCCCTGAACAGGACGGCGCTGCGAAGACGGTCCTGGACCTGACGCTGGCCAACTTCGCGGAGATCGGCCTCACCGAGGTCGCCGTCGTCGTCGGCTACCGCAAGGAAGCCGTGTACGACCGCAAGGCCGAACTGGAGGCGAAGTACGGCCTCACCCTCACCCTGATCGACAACGACAAGGCCGAGGAGTGGAACAACGCCTACTCCCTGTGGTGCGCCCGTGACGTCCTGACGCGCGGCGTCATCCTGGCCAACGGCGACACCGTGCACCCGGTCTCCGTCGAGAAGACCCTGCTCGCCGCCCGCGGCGAGGGCCGGAGGATCATCCTCGCCCTCGACACGGTGAAGCACCTCGCCGACGAGGAGATGAAGGTCGTCACCGAGGGCGACAAGGGTGTGCGACGCATCACCAAGCTGATGGACCCGGCCGCCGCGACCGGTGAGTACATCGGCGTCACCCTCATCGAGCCGGAGGCCGCCGCGGAGCTCGCCGACGCCCTCAAGGCCACGTTCGAGCGCGACCCCGACCTCTACTACGAGGACGGCTACCAGGAGCTGGTGAACCGGGGCTTCACCGTCGACGTGGCCCCCATCGGCGAAGTGACGTGGGTCGAGATCGACAACCACGACGACCTCGCGAAGGGCCGTGAGATCGCGTGCCAGTACTGACCCGGCTCATCCCGTCCCCGGTCGTCGTCGACATCCGTCGCGGCGCCCTGGACGACCTGGCCGGTCTCCTCGCCGACCAGCGGATCTCCTCCTCCGGCAAGCTGGCGGTCGCGATCAGCGACGGTTCGGGACGTGCCCTGCGCGAGCGGCTGGCGCCCGCGCTGCCGGGCGCCCACTGGTACCCGGTCACCGACGGCACCCTCGACTCGGCCGTCAAGCTCGCCGACGACATCAAGGGCAACCGCTACGACGCCGTGGTCGGCCTCGGCGGGGGCAAGATCGTCGACGTGGCGAAGTACGCCGCGGCGCGCGTCGGCCTGCCCATGGTCGCGGTGGCGACGAACCTCGCCCACGACGGTCTCTGCTCGCCGGTCGCCACTTTGGACAACGACAACGGCCGGGGCTCCTACGGTGTCCCCACCCCCATCGCCGTCGTCATCGACCTCGACATCGTGCGCGAGGCACCGGCCCGCTTCGTGCGGTCCGGCATCGGCGACGCGGTCTCCAACATCTCCTGCGTGGCCGACTGGGAACTCGCCCACGAGGTCAGGGGAGAGGAGATCGACGGACTGGCCGCGGCCATGGCCAGGCAGGCCGGCGAGGCCGTGCTGCGTCACCCCGGCGGGATCGGTGACGACGCCTTCCTCAAGGTGCTGGCCGAGGGCCTGGTGCTGACCGGCATCTCCATGTCGGTCGCCGGTGACTCCAGGCCGGCCTCGGGCGCCTGCCACGAGATCAACCACGCCTTCGACCTGCTGTACCCCAAGCGGGCGGCGAGCCACGGCGAACAGGTCGGCCTCGGCGCCTGCTTCGCCATGCACCTGCGCGGTGCGCACGAGGATTCGCTGCTCATGGCGGTCACCCTGCGCCGCCACGGTCTGCCCGTCCTGCCCGAAGAGATCGGCTTCACCGCCGACGAGTTCGTCCAGGCCGTCGACTACGCGCCGCAGACCCGTCCGGGACGCTTCACGATCCTGGAACACCTCAACCTGTCCACCGACCAGATCAGGGACGCGTACGCCGACTATGCAAAAGCCATCCATAGCTGAACTCCGTCCGGTCGTGCACCCTCCGGGCGTGAAGGACCGGCGCAGCGGCGAACACTGGGCGGGTCGGCTCTACATGCGCGAGATCTCCCTGCGCGTGGACCGGCACCTGGTGAACACCAGGATCACGCCGAACCAGCTCACCTATGTGATGACCGTCGCGGGCGTGCTTGCCGCGCCGGCCCTGCTCGTTCCCGGCATTCCCGGAGCGCTGCTCGGCGTCCTCATGGTCCAGCTCTACCTGCTGCTCGACTGTGTCGACGGCGAGGTGGCCCGCTGGAAGAAGCAGTTCTCACTGGGCGGGGTCTACATGGACCGCGTCGCCGCCTATCTCTGCGACGCCGCCGTGCTGGTCGGCTTCGGCCTGCGCGCCGCCGATCCGTGGGGCTCCGGACGGATCGACTGGCTGTGGGCCTTCCTGGGCACCCTCGCGGCCCTCGGCGCCATCCTGATCAAGGCCGAGACCGACCTCGTCGGCGTCGCACGCCACCAGGGCGGGCTGCCGCCGGTCAAGGAGGCCGCCTCCGAGCCGCGCTCGTCCGGCATGGCGCTCGCCCGCCGGGCCGCCGGTGCGCTCAAGTTCCACCGGCTGATCCTCGGTATCGAGGCGTCACTGGTGATCCTGGTGACGGCCGTCCTCGACACGGTCAGGGACGATCTGTTCTTCAGCCGTCTCATGGTCGCGGTCCTGGCCGGCATCGCGTTGCTGCAGACGCTCCTGCACCTGGTGTCGATCCTGGCGTCGAGCAGGCTGAAGTGAGCACACCCATGAAGCTCGGCGCGGTCATCATCACGATGGGCAACCGCCCCGAAGAGCTGCGCGCTCTCCTCGATTCGGTCGCCAAGCAGGACGGCGACCGGATCGAGGTGGTCGTCGTCGGCAACGGCGCCCCCGTGCCGGACGTCCCGGCGGGGGTGCGCACCGTCGAGCTCCCCGAGAACCTGGGCATCCCCGGCGGCCGCAACGTCGGGATCGAGGCCTTCGGCCCGTCCGGCGCCGATGTGGACGCCCTGCTCTTCCTCGACGACGACGGACTGCTGCCGCTCACCGACACCGCCGAGCTGTGCCGGCGGGCATTCGACGCCGACCCGGAGCTGGGCATCATCAGCTTCCGGATCGCCGACCCGGACACCGGTGTCACCCAGCGCCGGCACGTGCCGAGGCTGCGCGCCGCCGACCCGATGCGTTCCTCGCGGGTGACGACCTTCCTCGGCGGCGCCAACGTCGTGCGCACCAAGGTCATCGCCGAGGTCGGCCCGCTGCCCGGCCAGTTCTTCTACGCGCACGAGGAGACCGATCTGGCCTGGCGGGCGCTGGACGCCGGCTGGATGATCGACTACCGCGCGGACATGGTCCTCAACCACCCGACGACCGCCCCGTCCCGGCACGCGGTGTACCACCGCATGGTGGCCCGCAACCGGGTCTGGCTGGCGCGGCGCAATCTGCCCGCGCCGCTGGTCCCCGTGTACCTCGGCGTGTGGCTGCTGCTGACGCTGCTGCGCAAGCCCTCGGGCCCGGCCCTGAAGGCCTGGTTCGGCGGTTTCCGCGAAGGCTGGTCCACGCCGTGCGGAACCCGCCGTCCGATGAGGTGGCGCACGGTGTGGCGGCTGACCAGACTCGGCCGACCTCCCGTGATCTGAGAGGCTCTCCTCTGAGAGCATGGAGACGTACTTCTTCTCCACGGGACCTGTCCGCTCCGAGCCGCGCCCGCGACTGGCCGCGCATCTTGAATACGAGAGTTTCATCTGGTGAGTGACACAACCCATGATGGTGCGGTCGCCCTGAGCGCCCCGCCATCCGCGGACGACGGCCTGAGCTCGGCCGAGATGGCCGCCAAGTACGGCCTGACGGTGAGCGGCGCCCGGCCAGGGCTCTTCGAGTACATCCGGCAGCTCTGGGGCCGCCGCCACTTCATCATGGCGTTCTCCAGGGCGAAGCTGACCGCTCAGTACAGCCAGGCCAAGCTGGGCCAGCTGTGGCAGGTGGCCACCCCCCTGCTCAACGCCCTGGTCTACTACCTGATCTTCGGACTGATCCTCGGCACCAGGAAGGGAATGACGCAGGACGTCTTCATTCCGTTCCTGGTGACGGGCGTCTTCGTCTTCACCTTCACCCAGAGTTCGGTGATGGCGGGCGTGCGGGCGATCTCCGGCAACCTGGGACTGGTCCGGGCCCTGCACTTCCCGCGGGCCTCGCTGCCCGTGTCGTTCTCGTTGCAGCAGCTCCAGCAACTGCTGTTCTCGATGATCGTGCTCGGGATCGTGGCCGTCGCCTTCGGCAGCTATCCCGGTCCCTCCTGGCTGCTGATCGTCCCGGCGCTGGCCATGCAGTTCCTCTTCAACACCGGACTGGCGCTGATCATGGCCAGGCTCGGCAGCAGGACTCCCGACCTCGCCCAGCTGATGCCGTTCGTGATGCGGACCTGGATGTACGCGTCGGGCGTCATGTTCTCCATCCCGGTGATGCTCAAGAACAAGCCGGACTGGATCGCCGATGTGCTGCAGTACAACCCGGCGGCCATCTACATGGACCTGGTCCGCTTCGCGCTGATCGACGGCTACGGCGCGGGGAACCTGCCGGCGCACGTCTGGATCGTGGCGCTCGCCTGGGCGGTCCTCGTCGGCGTCGTGGGCTTCGTGTACTTCTGGAAGGCAGAGGAACGGTACGGCCGTGGCTGACGACAACACTTCGGGGCGCGTCCCCACCGTCATCGCCGACGATGTGCACATCGTGTACCGGGTCAACGGCGGCGGCGGAGGAAAGGGCAGCGCCACCGCGGCGCTGAGCCGGATACTGCGCCGCGGCAAGGGCGAGTCGCGCGGCGTGCGGAAGGTGCACGCCGTCCGCGGCGTCTCCTTCACCGCCTACCGCGGTGAGGCCATCGGTCTCATCGGGACCAATGGCTCCGGCAAGTCGACGCTGCTGCGGGCCATCGCCGGTCTGCTGCCGACCGAGCACGGCAAGGTGTACACCGACGGCCAGCCGTCGCTGCTCGGCGTGAACGCGGCGCTGATGAGCGATCTGACCGGCGAGCGCAACGTCGTGCTCGGCGGCCTCGCGATGGGCATGTCGCGCGAGGAGATCCGGGAGCGTTACCAGGGCATCGTGGACTTCTCCGGCATCAACGAGAAGGGCGACTTCATCACCCTGCCGATGCGGACGTACTCCTCCGGCATGGCCGCCCGGCTGCGGTTCTCCATCGCCGCCGCGAAGAACCACGACGTCCTCATGATCGACGAGGCGCTGGCGACCGGTGACCGGAAGTTCCAGATCCGCTCCGAGAAGCGCATCAGGGAGCTCCGGAAGGAAGCGGGCACTGTCTTCCTGGTCAGCCACAGCAACAAGTCCATCAGGGACACCTGCGACCGGGTGCTGTGGCTGGAAAAGGGCGAGCTGCTGATGGACGGGCCGACGGACGAGGTCCTGAAGGCGTACGAGCGCGAGACCGGCAAATAGACGCTCCGCCGGTTCCCCGGCACCGACGCGGCCTCCGCCGGGACTCTCCGGCGGAGGCCGCGCCGGTGTCCGGATCGTGGACGCCCCGCGGCGTCCACCACCCCCGGCGGTACGTCCCTCACAAGATCTCCTCCCGTCGGATGACGTCAATTTCCTTGCGCACGGGGAAGGTTGGCGGGGTGGGGCGCGTTGTTCCTCTGCGCGTAACACCCCGACGTATCGATGAGCGTTGTACAACGTAAGCTGTAGCGGTGCTGATTCGTTGCAAGTGGGGCGATACCGCCTGGCCAATCGGCCCGGAGGCGTGCTCCGCACTCGGCAGAGCGGGCGGCGTGTCCGGAATGGGATGTTTTGGGTCAGCAGTGTAGAACGGGAGATGTGACGGCAATGACGGAAGATCTCCAGCTCCGAGGTGCTCACGCCGTCCCAGCGCCGGGCGGCCGGTGGTGACCCGTACCCGGCAGGCACGCCCCGATGCTGCCGTGCCCAGCACCCTCGACAAGGCCGCGGACGAGAATTTCCCCGTCGCGCCGTTCTTCCTGCCGCGCGCCTGGCGCGACGACCTGATGGCCGTCTACGGCTACGCCCGCCTCGTCGACGACATCGGTGACGGTGATCTCGCCCCCGGCGGCGCGGACGCCCGCCACCTCGGCCTCGATCCCGCGCAGACCGACGACCGGCTCGCCATGCTCGATGCCTTCGAGGCCGATCTGCACCGGGTCTTCGACAGCGTGGGCGACGGCCCGCACCACCCCCTGCTGCGCGCACTGCGCCCCACCGTGCGGCGCCGCGGGCTCACCCCCGAGCCCTTCCTGGGCCTCATCGAGGCCAACCGCCAGGATCAGAAGGTCCGCCGCTACGGGACCTACGAGGAACTCGTCGCCTACTGCGAGCTCTCCGCCAACCCCGTGGGCCGACTGGTCCTGCAGATCAGCGGAACCGCCAGCCCCGAACGTGTCCGCCGATCCGACGCCGTCTGCACGGCCCTGCAGATCGTCGAACACCTCCAGGACGTCACCGAGGACCTCGGCCGCGACCGGATCTATCTGCCCGCGGACGACATGGCGCGATTCCACGTCCGTGAAACCGACCTGGCCGCCCCTTCGGGGGGCGCGTCGGTGCGTTCACTGGTCGCGTACGAAGCGGAACGCGCTCGGGAACTGCTGAATGAAGGCACCCCCCTGGTGGGTAGCGTCCACGGCAGGCTCAAGGTGCTTCTCGCCGGATTCGTGGGCGGGGGGCGCGCCGCCCTCACCGCGATCGCGGCCGCCGGGTTCGACGTACTGCCCGGACCGCCCAAGCCCACCAAGCCCAGCCTGCTGCGCGAGGCGGGAGTTGTCTTGCGAAGAGCGCGGAGAGAGGGGTGAGCCGGACCGTGGAGGGACAGACGACCTACATGTCGGCACCGGTACAGGCCGCATACAGGTACTGCGAGGCGGTCACCGGACAGCAGGCGCGTAACTTCGCGTACGGCATCAGGCTGTTGCCGGCCGAGAAGCGACAGGCCATGTCGGCGCTGTACGCCTTCTCCCGTCGCGTCGACGACATCGGTGACGGTGCGCTGGAGCCGGAGACCAAGCGGATTCGCCTGGAGAGCACCCGCGCGGTCCTGGACCGGATTCGCGGCGGCGCGATCGACGAGGACGACACCGATCCGGTGGCCGTCGCGCTCGCCGATGCCGCGCGCCGATTCACGATCCCGCTCGGCGGGCTCGACGAACTCATCGACGGCGTGCTGATGGATGTGCGCGGTGCGACGTACGAGACCTGGGACGACCTCAAGGTCTACTGCCGTTGCGTCGCGGGTGCGATCGGCCGCCTCAGCCTGGGCGTCTTCGGTACGGAGCCAGGCGCTCCGGGTGCCGACCGGGCCGCGGAGTACGCCGACACGCTGGGCCTCGCGCTCCAGCTGACCAACATCCTGCGTGACGTGCGCGAGGACGCGGGCAACGGACGTACGTATCTGCCCGCCGACGACCTGGCCAAGTTCGGCTGCTCGGCCGGCTTCCACCGGGCCACCCCGCCGTCCGGCGCCGACTTCGCGGGCCTGGTGCACTTCGAGGTCCGGCGTGCCCGCGCGCTGTTCGCCGAGGGGTACCGGCTGCTGCCGATGCTGGACCGGCGCAGCGGCGCCTGTGTCGCGGCCATGGCGGGGATCTACCGGCGGCTGCTCGACCGGATCGAGCGCGACCCCGAGGCGGTGCTGCGCGGCCGGGTCTCGCTGCCGGGCCACGAGAAGGCGTATGTCGCGGTGCGCGGACTCTCGGGTCTGGACGCCCGATACATCTCCCGCCGGACGGCCGGGAGGCGTGTGTGATGCGCCGCACGGACATCTCGCGCACCATGTGCATCACGGAAACACGTTGCGATCAGTGGTCAACCCTCTGGTGTACTGACGCGTCCCTGATTGAAGTGACCCGGCGAAAGGAGGACGCATGACGGACGACGGCCCGCGTTCCTCCCGCGCGGTGGTGATCGGCGGCGGGCTCGCCGGCATCACCGCGGCCCTGCGTCTCGCCGACGCCGGGCTTGACGTGACCCTGCTCGAAGGGCGGCCCAGGCTCGGCGGACTCGCCTTCTCCTTCCGGCGCGGCGAACTGACGGTCGACAACGGACAGCATGTCTACCTGCGTTGCTGCACCGCCTACCGCTGGTTCCTCGACCGCGTCGACGGGACCCGCCTGGCGCCCCTGCAAAACCGTTTGGACGTGCCCGTTCTCGATGTCGGGCGGCCCTCGCGCCCCCGGCTGGGACGGCTGCGCCGCAACGCGCTGCCGGTGCCGTTCCACCTCGCCGCGGGCCTCGCCGGCTATCCGCACCTCTCGCTCGCCGAGCGGGCGGGCGTCGGACGCGCCGCACTGGCGCTGGGTCGCCTGGACCCGGACGACCCCGCGCTCGACGCCGTCGACTTCGGCAGCTGGCTCGCCCGGCACGGCCAGTCGCCGCGCACCATCGAGGCCCTCTGGGACCTGGTCGGCGTCGCCACGCTCAACGCCACCGCGCCGAACTCCTCGCTGGCCCTCGCCGCGAAGGTCTTCAAGACCGGACTCCTCTCCGAGCCCGGCGCCGCAGACATCGGCTGGGCGAGCGTGCCGCTCGGCGAGGTGCACGACACGCTGGCCCGCAAGGCCCTCGACTCCGCCGGAGTGCGCACCGAACTCCGTACGAAGGCCTCCTCCCTCACCCGTTCGGAGGACGGCTGCTGGGTCGTCGACACCGGCGGCGAGCGGATCGAGGCGGACACCGTCGTCCTCGCCGTCCCCCAGCGCGAGACCCACGACCTGCTGCCCGAGGGCGCGCTCGACGAGCCGGAGCGGCTGCTCGACATCGGCACGTCGCCGATCCTCAATGTGCACGTCGTCTACGACCGCAAGGTGCTGCGTCGCCCGTTCTTCGCCGCGCTCGGCTCCCCGGTCCAGTGGGTCTTCGACCGTACGGACGCCTCGGGGCTCACCGGACCCGGGCAGTACCTCGCGGTGTCCCAGTCCGCCGCCGACGAGGAGATCGACCTGCCCGTCGCCGAGCTGAGGGAGCGTTACCTGCCGGAGCTGGAGCGGCTCCTTCCGGCCGCCCGCACCGCCGGGATCAGGGATTTCTTCGTCACTCGGGAGCGCACGGCGACCTTCGCCCCCGCCCCCGGCGTCGGCCGGCTGCGGCCCGGAGCCCGCACCCGGGTTCCCGGCCTCAGCCTGGCCGGAGCTTGGACGGCCACGGGCTGGCCCGCGACGATGGAGGGTGCCGTCCGCAGCGGGTTCAGCGCGGCGGACGTCGCGCTCCGGGCACTCGGCCGCTCCCACGAACATCCGCTGCAGGAGGCGGCATGAGCAGTACCACCGGAACAAGAGGAGAGTCAGTGACCCCGGCGAATCCGGCTTACGACCCCGTGGCCGACACCACGGACGTCACCGCGCTTCTGGAGCGCGGACGGGCCCTTTCCGCGCCGGTGCTCCGGGCCGCCGTTGACCGGCTCGCACCGCCCATGGACACCGTCGCCGCCTACCATTTCGGCTGGATCGACGCCCAGGGACGGCCCTCCGACGGCGACGGCGGCAAGGCCGTCCGTCCGGCGCTCGCCCTGCTGTCCGCGGAGGCGGCCGGAGCCGCGGCGGAGGCCGGTGTCCCCGGCGCCGTGGCCGTCGAACTCGTGCACAACTTCTCGCTGCTGCACGACGACCTGATGGACGGCGACGAACAGCGCCGCCACCGCGACACCGTCTGGAAGGTGCACGGCCCCGCCCAGGCGATCCTGGTCGGCGACGCGCTCTTCGCGCTCGCCAACGAGATCCTGCTGGAGCTCGGCACCGTCGAGGCGGGCCGGGCGGCCCGCCGGCTGACCGTCGCCACCCGCAAGCTCATCGACGGGCAGGCCCAGGACATCTCCTACGAGCACCGCGAGCGGGTCACCGTCGAGGAGTGCCTGGAGATGGAGGGCAACAAGACCGGCGCCCTGCTGGCCTGCGCCTGCTCCATCGGTGCGGTGCTCGGCGGCGCCGACGACCGTACCGCCGACACCCTGGAGGCGTACGGCTACCACCTCGGCCTCGCCTTCCAGGCCGTCGACGATCTGCTCGGCATCTGGGGCGACCCCGAGTCCACCGGCAAGCAGACCTGGAGCGATCTGCGCCAGCGCAAGAAGTCGCTGCCGGTCGTCGCCGCGCTCGCCGCGGGCGGTCCGGCCTCGGAGCGCCTCGGCGAACTGCTCGCCGCCGACGCGAAGAGCAGTGATTTCGACAGCTTCTCCGAAGAGGAGTTCGCCGCTCGTGCGGCGCTCATCGAGGAGGCGGGCGGCCGCGAATGGACCGCCCAGGAGGCCCGTCGACAGCATGCCGTCGCCATCGAGGCGCTGCACCGGGTCGACATGCCGCACACCGTTCGGGCGCAGCTCACAGCGCTCGCGGACTTCGTCGTCGTACGAAAGAGATGATCACCATCTGTTCCATATGACTCGCAGTCGCCGGCCGGTGCCCCTTCCGGGCACCGGCCGACGGAGACCCCAGCACAGCAGAGGACCAAACTGCAAGAAGGGGAAGCCATGACAGCGACGACCGACGGAAGCACCGGGGCTGTGAACCCCCGCGCAGCCTCGGCCAGTATTCCGACCGACACAACCATCGTCGCGGACGACGTACTCGCCGCCGCGCGACGGGCCGCGGAACGCTCGGTGGAGCACCTCCTCGGCAGACAGGACGAGCAGGGCTGGTGGAAGGGCGACCTCGCCACCAACGTCACCATGGACGCCGAAGACCTGCTGCTCCGTCAATTCCTCGGCATCCAGGACCAGGCCGTCGTTCAGGCCGCGGGCCGCTTCATCCGCGGCGAGCAGCTCGGTGACGGCACCTGGGCCACCTTCCACGGCGGCCCCGGCGAACTCTCCGCCACCATCGAAGCGTACGTGGCACTGCGGCTGGCCGGAGACCAGCCGGACGAACCGCACATGGCCCGCGCTTCCGGATGGATCAGGGAACAGGGCGGAATCGCGGCGAGTCGTGTCTTCACCCGGATCTGGCTCGCCCTCTTCGGCTGGTGGAAGTGGGACGACCTGCCGGAGATGCCGCCCGAGTTGATGTTCTTTCCCAAGTGGGCCCCGCTCAACATCTATGACTTCGGCTGCTGGGCCCGCCAGACCATCGTGCCGCTCACCATCGTCTCGGCCAAGCGGCCGGTTCGCCCGGCTCCCTTCGCGCTCGACGAACTCCACACCGACCCGCGCCTGCCGAACCCGCCCAGGCGTGTTGCTCCGGCGGCGAGTTGGGACGGAGTCTTCCAGCGCCTCGACAAGGCACTGCACGCGTACCACAAGGTCGCGCCACGCAAGCTGCGCCGGGCCGCCATGAACGCCGCGGCCCGCTGGATCATCGAACGGCAGGAGAACGACGGCTGCTGGGGTGGCATTCAGCCGCCCGCCGTGTACTCCGTCATCGCGCTGCATCTGCTGGGCTACGACCTGGACCATCCGGTGATGCGGGCCGGACTCGCCTCGCTCGACCGGTTCGCCGTCTGGCGCGAGGACGGCGCCCGGATGATCGAGGCCTGCCAGTCCCCGGTCTGGGACACCTGCCTCGCGACCATCGCGCTCGCCGACGCCGGGGTCGGCCCCGACCACCCGGCGCTCGTGAAAGCCGCGGACTGGATGCTCGGCGAGGAGGTCGTCCGCCCCGGCGACTGGTCCGTACGCCGCCCCCAACTTCCGCCCGGGGGATGGGCGTTCGAGTTCCACAACGACAACTACCCGGACATCGACGACACTGCGGAGGTAGTCCTCGCGCTGCGCCGGGTCCGCCACCCCGACCAGGCACGTGTCGAGGCCGCCATCCGGCGCGGGGTGCGCTGGAACCTCGGCATGCAGTCCCGCAACGGGGCCTGGGGCGCGTTCGACGCGGACAACACCAGTCCGTTTCCCAACCGCCTTCCGTTCTCCGATTTCGGTGAGGTCATCGATCCGCCGTCCGCTGATGTCACCGGGCACGTGGTGGAGATGCTCGCCGTCGAAGGCCGGTCCGGACACCCGGCCACCCGGCGCGGTATCGAGTGGCTGCTCGCCGAACAGGACGTGGAGGGTGGCTGGTTCGGCCGCTGGGGCGTCAACTACGTATACGGCACGGGGTCTGTGGTGCCCGCCCTGGTGGCCGCCGGACTGCCCGTCACCCATCCGGCGATCCGCCGGGCGGTCGGCTGGCTGGAGTCCGTGCAGAACGACGACGGCGGCTGGGGCGAGGACCTGCGCTCCTACCAGGAGGACAAGTGGATCGGGCGCGGCGCCTCGACCGCCTCCCAGACCGCGTGGGCCCTGCTCGCGCTGCTCGCCGCGGGCCGACGGGACAGCGGGGCCGTGGAGCGGGGGGTGTCCTGGCTCACCGAGACCCAGCAGGCCGACGGTTCCTGGGACGAGCCGTACTTCACCGGCACCGGCTTTCCCTGGGACTTCTCCATCAACTACCACCTCTACCGGCAGGTCTTCCCGCTCACGGCACTCGGGCGATACGTGCACGGAGAACCGTTCGCCGACCGCGCGGCCACCCGCAAGGGGGCCTGATGGGCGATGGTCCGGGGCCGGTCCGCCTCGCAGCGCCGTTGCTGATCGCCTGCGCGCTCGGCATCGAGCAATTCGCCCTGCGCAGTGGCAGGGGCAGGGCCGGTGACGCCCCGGGCCCGGTGACCGTGCTCCGTACCGGCATGGGGCCCAGGGCTGCCGAGGCCGCGGTGTCACGGGCGCTCGGTCCGGACCGGGCGCCCGGCACCGCCGTCCTTGCCTCCGGGTTCTGCGCCGGGCTGTCACCCGGAATGCACCCCGGGGACCTGGTGGTCGCCGACGAGACCCGGGGAGCCGGGGAATCGACGGTCTGCACCGGCACGGGCCTGCTCGCCGAGGCCCTTGCCCGGGCGGTGCCCGGCCGCACCGTCCACACCGGTCCGCTGATCGGTTCCGCCCACGTCGTACGTGGACATGAGCGGGCCGACCTGCGGGCCACCGGAGCGATCGCGGTGGACATGGAGTCCGCCGCCACCCTGCGCGCAGCCCTGCGGTCCGGGCCTCGCCCGGTTGCGGCCGTACGGGTGATCGTGGACGCTCCGGAGCACGAGCTCGTCCGCATCGGCACGATACGCGGTGGAATATCGGCTTTCCGTGTTCTCCATGCCGTCCTGCCGGCTTTCTATGAATGGCACCGATCCTTGCTGCTCCCCAGGAGGTGAGCCAGATGGCCATGCCGCTCCGTCAGTCCATCAAGGTTGCGACGTATCTCGTCGAACAGAAGCTCCGCAAGCGGGACAAGTTCCCGCTCATCGTGGAACTGGAGCCGTTGTTCGCCTGCAATCTCGCGTGCGAGGGCTGTGGAAAGATCCAGCACCCGGCGGGAGTGCTCAAGCAGCGCATGCCGGTCGCCCAGGCTGTGGGCGCCGTGCTCGAATCGGGCGCCCCGATGGTCTCCATCGCGGGTGGCGAACCGCTGATGCATCCGCAGATCGATGAAATCGTGCGGCAGTTGGTCGCGCGGAAGAAGTACGTCTTCCTCTGCACCAACGCGATGCTGCTGCGGAAGAAGATCGAGAAATTCACGCCCTCGCCGTACTTCGCGTTCGCCGTGCACATCGACGGGCTGCGGGAGCGGCACGATGAATCGGTCGCCAAGGAGGGAGTGTTCGACGAGGCGGTGGCGGCGATCAAGGAGGCCAAGCGGCGCGGCTTCCGGGTCACCACGAACTCCACCTTCTTCAACACCGACACCCCGCAGACCGTCATCGAGGTCCTCAACTACCTCAATGACGATCTGAAGGTCGACGAGATGATGATCTCGCCCGCCTACGCGTACGAGAAGGCGCCCGACCAGGAGCACTTCCTCGGCGTCGAACAGACCCGCGACCTGTTCAAGAAGTCGTTCGCGGGCGGCAACCGGGGCCGCTGGCGGCTGAACCACTCGCCGCTCTTCCTGGACTTCCTGGAGGGCAAGGCGGACTTCCCGTGCACCGCGTGGGCGATTCCGAACTACTCGCTCTTCGGCTGGCAGCGGCCCTGCTACCTGATGAGCGACGGCTACGTCCCCACGTACCGCGAACTGATCGAGGAGACCGACTGGGACAAGTACGGCCGCGGCAAGGACCCGCGCTGTGCCAACTGCATGGCGCACTGCGGCTACGAGCCCACCGCCGTCCTCGCCACCATGGGGTCGCTGAAGGAATCCCTGCGCGCCGCGCGCGAGACCGTCTCCGGGAACCGGTGACGTCATGACCGCTGGAGAGCCGGTCGCTCTGGGTCTCCCCGAGCTGCCGGCCCGGCCGATCGCGAAGCGCCGCCACTCGCGGCGCGTCCAGGTCGGGTCGGTGGCGGTGGGCGGGGACGCGCTGGTGTCGGTGCAGTCGATGACCACGACGCGTACGTCGGATGTGGGTGCGACGTTGCAGCAGATCGCGGAGTTGACGGCGTCGGGCTGTCAGATCG